>JAAAOQ010000125.1 GCA_009908845.1 Gammaproteobacteria bacterium | reverse complement strand
GCACCTTCTCGGCATTGACGATCACCAGGTAGTCGCCGGTGTCGACATGCGGCGTATAGGTCGGCTTATGCTTGCCCCGCAGCCGACGCGCGCACTCGCTCGCAAGGCGGCCAAGTGTCTTGCCCTCGGCATCGATCAGGTACCAAGCCCGCCGAACCTCGGCCGGCTTCGCGCTTTGGGTTGTCATGGCGGTCGCTCCTAGCGAGTCGTCAACTAAAAGTTAGACCATCAAATATAACCAAGTCTTGGCCTTAACGCAACTGTCAGGACGCCACCGAGACTGCTGATCTCGATCGGCTCCGGGCTAGCCGCAGCCATCAAACTGATCGACCCCATCCCTCAGTACTCGGCGGACATCACCCGCTCACCCCATGCCCCGAGCCGATCCAGGATTGCCAGCGCCGCTGGGTCGCTGGCCTGCTCTGAGCGCAGCGTGGCCAGGCGCGCCTCAAACGCATCGATCGTCAGCGACGCGCCGGCCTCGGGGTCCGTCAGACGCTCGAGGCGCCAGGCATCCCAATCCTCACGCTCGTCCTCGCTCAGCGTCCATGGCCAGCTGCGGGCGCGCATCCGAAACAGCAGGGTCGGCAGCCGCGCGTCCTCGAAGCGCGGCTGCTCGCCAGCGAGCTCGTCCGGCGTCAACGTAGCCAGGCGCGCCATCTCCCGACGATCCGCATCCGGGAAGAAGCCGCCAGTGTAGAGCATGGCCTCTGGATCATCCGAGAACTCGGTCGAGTCCTCTTGAGCGTAGGCCTGGCGCAGGCGCTCGCCAATCTCGTCACGATGCCTCGTTGCCTGCTGCGCATGCTGTGCAACTTGCTCGGGATCGATCGACCAGCGCGCGGCGGCCGCGGCGGTCAAGGTACCCATGGGGGCGAGCATCGGCGCGGCATTGATCTTGATCCCTTTGACCGGCAGCCGGTCAAGACCTTGCGGCTGGTCCGCAGCGGGGGCGAACAGGCGTCGACGTAGGTCCTCGGGCGAGTGATCGAGCAGCTGCGTCGGGTCTTCGCGCAGATCGAAGCAGAGCACCGTATTCGGGCTCTTAGGATGATCCGCAACGACCGCGATCGGCGCGATGCAGCCGCGTGCCGCTGGATAGCGCTGGGAGACATGCAAGAGCGGTTTGCCGGTAGCGAGCCGCCGCTTCACCTCCTGTTTGTCCCTCAGCGTCAGGGCGTAATCGAACAGTTGCGGCTGGGCGCTGCGCAGCATCCGCGCCAGCGCCAGGGTCGCGCGCACGTCGGCCAACGCATCATGCGCCCCGGCATGCGGTATGGCGTTGGCGACGGTGAGGTCTTCGAGCTTGAACGAGGTCACGCCCGGCTCACGCTGCGGCCATTCGATACCGTCCGGACGCAGCGCATGCGCCAAGCGCAGCACATCGATCAGGTCCCAACGTGAGTTACCGTTCTGCCAGGCGTGCGCATAGGGGTCGAGCAGGTTGTGGTAGAACAGCCAGCGCGTCACCTGATCATCGAAGCGGAGACTGTTGTAGCCGACCGCGCAGGTCTCCGGCCGAGCAAGCTGCTGCTGGATCGCGCGCGCGAACTCGGCTTCCGGGAGTCCGCGTTCGTGCGCAATCTCCGGCGTGATCCCGGTCACCAAGCAGGCATCCGGATGCGGCAACAGGTCCTCACCCGGACGGCAATACAGGACCAAGGGCTCGCCGATCTCCTGCAGCGCCTCATCGGTGCGCAACCCCGCGAACTGGCACGGTCGATCACGCCCCGGCTGGTTGCCCCAGGTCTCGTAGTCGTGCCAGTAGAAACTTGCCGCCACGCTTCAGTGCCTGAGCAGCCGCCGCTGCAGCGAACGATCGATCCCGACCATTAACCGATACCGGCCATCAACGAACGCGGACCGCCGCGCTCGCCGGCTCGGTGCAACACTCGCTGCGAGAGACCCAGCCTAGACCTTCTCTTTGATGCGCGCTGCCTTGCCGGTCAGCCCGCGCAGATAGTAGAGCTTGGCGCGGCGGACATCCCCGCGGCGCTTGACCTTGATCTCTGCGATCGCCGGGCTGTGGGTCTGAAAGACCCGCTCGACCCCCTCACCATGCGAGATCTTACGCACCGTGAATGCCGAGTTGATGCCGCGGTTGCGCTTGGCGATGCAGATGCCCTCGAACGCCTGCAGACGCTCGCGGTCCCCTTCCTTGACCCGGACCTGCACGACCAGCGTATCGCCGGGAGCGAACGCAGGGATCGACGGGTTTATCTGCTCTTGCTCGATCTGATCGATGATATTGCTCATGTCATTGCTCACTTGGTTTCGACCCGGCGCGCGATCCTGACCGCAACGCCTCCCGTCGATAGTCGTCGAGCAACTGTCGCTCGACATCGTTCATGCCCCGCTTGCGCAATAGCTCGGGGCGCCGTTCCCAGGTGCGGCCCAGCGCCTGCTGCAAGCGCCAGCGTTCGATCGCCGCATGATCCCCGCTCAGCAGCACGCTCGGTACGCCGCGACCAGCGACCGTTTCCGGCCGCGTGTAATGCGGGCAATCGAGCAGCCCGCTCGCATACGAGTCCTGACCCGCCGAGTCGGCATGACCGAGCACACCTGGCAACAATCGGATTGCCGCGTCCATCACCACCATGGCCGCCAGCTCACCGCCGCTCAGCACGTAATCGCCAATCGACCACTCCTCATCGACCGCGTCCTCGATCAAACGCTCATCGACGCCCTCGTAACGCCCAGCGAGCAAGACCCAGCCGCTCGCCGAGGCGATCTCGACGATCTTGGCCTGATCGACAGGCGCACCCTGTGGCGACAGATAGGCGACGCGGCTACTGACGCCAGCCGCGGCGGCATCAGCCCGCGCCGCGTCGAGCGCGGCTCGCAGCGGCGCATACTGCATGACCATACCTGGACCGCCACCATAAGGCCGATCATCAACAGCCCGCTGCGGATCAGTCGTGTAGTCACGCGGGGTGCGCAGATGGAGTTCGGCGATACCCCTGCGCAGCGCCCGCGCCACCACGCCCTCCTGTGTCAGCGCCTTGAACTGCGCAGGAAACAGGGTAATGACGTCGAATCGCATCTCTGTCCGTCCGAGCGCTTCTCCCGCTTAGCTTAGCCTGCCGGCTCAAAACTCGGGGTCCCAATCGACCCGGATTCGTCTCGAGTCGAAATCGACCTCGAGCACGAATTGATCCCAAACGAACGGCACCAGCCGTTCGCGGTCGCCTTGGATCACCAGCACATCATTCGCACCAGTCTCGACCAGATGGCTCACCTTTCCGAGCGGCCGACCCTCGGCGGTCTCAACCGCCAGCCCTTGCAGGTCGACCCAATAGAATTCGTCTGCCGACGGCGGCGGCAACTGGCTGCGCCGAATCGCGATCGTCTTACCGAGCAGTTCCCTTGCCGCATCTCGATCCTCACAGCCCTTGAGCCGCGCGACCAGGCCCTTGCCGTGTCGTCGCTGCTCGGCGACGACGCGTTCCACACCGTCGACGAGCCAGGGCGAATAGCGGAAGATGCCCTCGATCGGGCTTGTCTCCGAGAACACCTTGACCCAGCCGCGCACCCCATAGAGCCCGATGATCCGGCCAAGGACGACCTGACCGGCTTGCCGATCGTCGGTGTCGGCTAAGGAGTCAGCCATCGCCTGGCAGCGCCCTCGTTTGATCTCGACTAGCGGCCCCTATCGGGACACCTCGGGGACCGCCCAATCTGGTGATCGCGGAGTCCCCGAGGCGTTCTGTTCGGGCTGACCAAGAGACCCTATCAAACTACTCGGCCAGCCTGAACAAGCGAGCGGCCTCTAAGAGGCCCTGTCAGAATGCTCATCCAGCCTATACAGGCCCCGCCCCGGATTTCGATGGCCGCAAGAAGCACTCTTTCAGGGCCTCTAAATCTGTAGAGGGCATTCTATTAGGGTTTCCTAAGGCTCAGCGCCGCTCGACCAGCAGACGCGAATCCGCCCGCGTTGACCAAATGACGTCGAGATGCACGGGCAAGAAGATCAGGCCGCCGCTGGCGCCTCTGCCTGTTGCTCCGCATCCTTCAACAGCTTGACCACTCGCTCGGTCGGCTGAGCACCGCGTTCTAGCCAGTGCTGCGCCCGAGCGCGATCCACACGAAGACGGCTCTCGCCACCGGTTGCACAAGGATTGAAGAATCCGAGGCGCTCGATGCAGCCGCCGTCGCGCGGCTTGCGGATGTCGGTGACTACGATCTGGTAAAACGGACGCTTCTTTGCGCCGCCACGGGTGAGTCTGATCTTGACCATCGCTAGCGATCCAGCAAGCTCCCTGAGTAAGAGAGTCGGTTTAAAGAGAGGATTCATTTGGTGGTGGAACGAGCTGCCGCACTGCCGGCATCGGCAGCTTTCCGGCAAGCCAGCACGTCACTGTTGCTTTCCACCACTTAGCGTAACACGCCATAATACCTGAGGCGCTCAGCGCAGAAAAGTGTTTTGGCGGCGCCGAGCACACTTCTGTCGAACAGGGACCGGCCGCCACGCGCATCTCGCTCGCTTTGAGTCAGCTCCTCGGCCGCCCTCGAACGGCCGGTTGACGCGGACTCGACCAGCTCAACCGACCTTTGACTGCCGACTGCACCCTGAAAACGTTCGCATACCGTGGAACCGCTCACGGAACCTGCGTCTGCGCGTCCCTTACACTCGTTCCCGGCCGCTGACCCGCCCCGTGGAATGCGCACTCAGCACGCTGAGCCGCTAAACTATTTGCTGACGGCGGCGTCGAGCTCCCGCCAGATTCTGGAACCATGAGAACGACAAGCCGTGAGAGGGCTTCTACAGTGCAGCTCCACAAACCGCTAGGCGCGATCGAGACAAGGAGCCAATGAAGACTGCTGCAAGCAATACCTTGGCCCTGAGCCCCCCACCGGACGGCGCTGCAGCAGGGCGGACGGGGGAGCGGGTCGTCGAGCCGGCCTCGAGACTCGTCCCGCTCGTGACCGTCTTTGCGCTCAGCCTCGCACTCAGCGGCTGTTTCTACTCAAACGCAGCCCAGGTGCCGATGGCCACCACCTATCCCTACAGCGAACAGCAGCGCATGCAAGCGGCTCATCATTGGCAAGTCCTCGCCGAGCATGAGGCGCAGGGCATCCTTCAGCATAGCAATCTCCGCAACACGCCGCTCTACGTGGCGGAACAGAACGGCAAGACGAGCGGCGAGTTCGCCCGCGGCTATCGTGCCCTACTGACCAGCGAGCTGGTCTCTGGCGGCGCCCGCATCCGCACCCGACCGGAGCAGGCGGCGCGCTTGGATTTCGACGTCGAGGTCATCCACCACTCCGACCGCGGCTTCATCCGCCCCTATCCCGGCGTCATCAGCTTGGCCAGTCTCGGTGCGGGCATCGCGGTCCTGGTCGCGCCATCCTCCAATGCCGGGCTGGCGTTACTCCCACCTGCGGTCGCCGCGGATGTCACCAGCGGCAGCTGGACCGGGGTCGGCGACGAAGAGGTGATCATCACCACCGAGGTCGTCGATCATCGCCACGTGCTCTATTCCTCATCGAACATCTACTACATCAATCGTGGGGATCGAGAGCATTATGCGCCCCACCAGGTGCCCAAGCCGCCTCCGACCCCGAAGGTCCGGCTCGATAACCGCTGGTAGGGCGAGCCATGTACCGATCACCATTGCGCCTTGACAGCCGACACGGAGACAAGCGCCCCCGCGTCCGACCCTTCTGGCTGCTCTTGCTCTTCGTTGCGTTCGGCTCAATACCCCTGACGGGCTGCTTCTTCTATACCTACGGCCCTGCGTTCAGCCAGTACACCGAAACCAAAGAGCCGATCGATCTGGCCGGCGAGATCAACACCGCCGCCAAACAGCTCTTGAGCGAAAACCCGGGGCTGACCGGCTACGACCCGATGATCGCCGCCACCTTCGTCGACATCGACAATCTTCGCGCCTCCTCGACCTTTGGCCGCATCAGCTCCGACCTCTTCGCCTCTGCGATGTCGCAGGCCGGTATCAAGATGCGCGAGGTAAAGATGCGCGAGAGTCTCTTCATCGAACAGCGCTTGGGTGAGCTGATCCTGTCACGGCAGGTCAAGCGTCTGCGCAATGCCTATGACGCGAACTCGATCCTGCTCGGGACCTATGCGCAAGGGGAGGAAACGGTCTACCTCAACGTTCGGGTCGTGCGCACCCGCGACGCCGCCGTCCTCGCCACGACCGAGCTCAGCTTACCGCTGGACAACAATCTGCGCTCGATGCTCGGGGGGCGCTGGTAACGAGTCGAGGAAGAGGGAGCCGGCCTATAAGCCGGGTTCTGTCGTAGACAGCCATTCATCTGGGACGCGGGTCACCCCGCGCCTCAAGCGACCTACCCGGGAGCCCGTGCGGGCCGCACGTTGCGGCGACTGCCGCTCGCTCCTCTATTTGGTCTTGCTCCGGGTGGGGTTTACCGTGCCGCCGCGTGTTACCACCGGCGCGGTGCGCTCTTACCGCACCTTTTCACCCTTACCGTTCCCGCACGGGGAACGGCGGTCTGTTTTCTGTGGCACTTTCCGTAGGCTCTCGCCCCCCAGGTGTTACCTGGCACCCTGCCCTACGGAGCCCGGACTTTCCTCCGCTTGGAACACGCCAAGCCGCGACTGTCCGGCCGACTCCCAGCTCGTAGTCTAAACCAACATTCGCCCGACCGGTCAGTCCGCCGACAACCGCAGCGCCTGTAACCGGCCCCCGGGGTTGCGATCGAGCTCTCGAGGCAACTCAGCGGGCGTCGTCAGCGGCCACCCCCTCGCTTCAGCTCGAGCCCCAACTGATAGAGCTCATTGCGCGCGCCACCAGTGATTGCGGCCGTCAATGCCGCAGCACGTTTGAGCGGCAGCTCATCGGCGAGCAGCTGCAGTACCCGGGCCTGCTCACGCCGATCTCCGTCAGTCTCTTCAGCAGGGCCTCCCTCAACCAGGATCACCAGCTCACCGAGCTGTTGTTCAGGGTTCGCTGCAACCTGCTGTGAGAGCTCGGTAACAGAGCCTTCAAGGAAGGTCTCGAAACGCTTCGTGAGCTCGCGAGCCACGACGGCCCGGCGCTCGGCGCCGAAGACCGCCGCGAGATCGGACAGGGTCGCTGCCGCGCGCCGTCCGCTCTCGTAGAGGATCAGCGTGCCCGTCTCGGTCTTGAGCGCCTTCAGCCAACGCTGTCGTTGCGAACTGGTGCGCGGCGGAAAGCCTATGAACAGGAAACGATCACTCGGCAGGCCCGCGGCCGAGAGCGCGCAGATCGCCGCACAGGGTCCCGGGATCGGCTCGACCCGAATACGCTGCGCGCGCGCCGCCCGCACCAATGAGAAACCCGGATCACTGACCAGCGGCGTGCCGGCATCGCTGATCAAGGCGATGGTCTCGCCCGCCCCGAGACGCTCGAGCAGACGCGGCGCCATCTGCTCTTCATTGTGCTCATGATAGGCCAGTAGCTCTCCCGTTACCCCGATCGAGGCCAGCAGGGGTCGGCTATGCCGCGTGTCCTCGCACGCGATCACATCGGCCTCGGCAAGCACGGACTGCGCACGCGGGCTGAGATCGCCTCGATTGCCGATCGGCGTGGCCACCACGTATAGTATTCCCGTCAACTCAACACCTCCGCCGCCCGGCAAGATTCCCGTTTCTCGAGGAGACCATGATGCCTGCCCAGCGTCCCGGCCGGCAGCCCCTAGCGTCTGCACAACCGACGAGTCCCAGCCCCATCCGCGCGATCTTGGCTCGGGCATCGAACCAGGCGTCCTTCAATGCGCGATGGGTCATGCTCATTGCTGCCGCGCTGCTCGCAACCAGCTGCGCAATCGATCCTCACCGCGATGCAGCACAGGCACTTGCCCAGGTCCCCGCGGAAGCACTCGCTGATGCAAGGGCGTTGGAGCAGGAAGGCAAGCCCGCCGCCGCGGCCGAGGCCTATCTCGCTCTGGCCGAGCAGGCATCGGCGCCCGCAAGCCAACAACTGAAGCTCGAGGCCGCCGGCGCACTGGTGCAAGCAGGTGATCTGGACGGCGCCAATCGCCTGGTCCTCGGCCTCGACCAGTCCAAAGCCACTGCCGCGCAGCGGCAGTCGGCCAATCTGCTGCGAGGCGAGATCTCACTCAGCAGCGGCCGCGCGTCCGAGGCGATCGCAGCGTTGCAACAGGTCAAGCCAAATACCCTGACACCAGCACTCAAGCGCGACTGGTATGGGTCCGTGGCCGCGGCCTATCGGATGCGCAATCAGCCGCTGCGAGCAGCTGAGGCATTGAACGACCTCGATGGCCTGCTCCAGGACCGCTCAGCGCGGCTCGGTAATCAGGTCTCCCTGTTATTCACCCTAACGAGTCTACCCGAGGCCCAGCTCCGAGAAGCCGCTCGCTCGAGCAAAGGCGAGGTCCGGAGCTGGGCTGAGCTC
Organism: Gammaproteobacteria bacterium; assembly: GCA_009908845.1. Taxonomy (GTDB): domain Bacteria; phylum Pseudomonadota; class Gammaproteobacteria; order Chromatiales; family Chromatiaceae; genus Lamprobacter. Next base: position 30,960 of record JAAAOQ010000125.1, on the reverse strand, counting down.
GCTCAGGCGTTGGCCGGCCAGGGGGTACGGTCAGCAGAGTCCGATAGGGCGCTGCAATCCTGGCGACAACAGCATCGTCAACACCCGGCGCTGAGTGACCTCGGCGAGTTCTACTTCGCCACCCTGAACGGGGCCTACCCACCGGGCACCGACACGGTTGTGCTGCTTCCGCAATCAGGGAGGTTCGGCGCCGCAGCTCGAACCATCCGAGACGGCATCAATGCAGCCTTCGACGCCGACCACGGCAGCACAAGGCCCACCCTCGAGTTCCGCAACAGTAGCGGCTCGAGCTATGAGGCAGCCGTCGCCGGCGGCACTGATCTGGTGATCGGGCCACTGTCGAAGCCCTCGGTCTCGGCGCTGACAGACTCGGGTAGGCTTCCAGTGCCAACGCTCGCGCTGAATCGAACCAACGGTACTGCGGCTGAGAACCTGTTCCAGTTCGCCCTCGCGCCGGAAGACGAGGCGATCAGTGCCGCCAACCATGCCTTCGATGCCGGGGTCCGTCGCGCGGCAATCCTCTACCCGCAGAGTGCCTGGGGCTCGCGGATGGCCCAGGCACTTCGCAGGCAATGGCGAGGGCTGGGTGGGTCGATCAGTGCGCAGCCGAGCTATGGTTCGATTCAACAGAGCGCCGGAGCGGTCGCTGGTAGCGATGCAGAGGTGATCCTGCTCGTGGCCAAGAGCAGTAACATTGCCGAGCTTTGGGCGGCCTTGCGCGGCGCCGGCATCGCCGTACCAGTGGTCGCCACCTCACACGTCTACGAGGGCGCATTCGATCCGGCACGGCATGCAGCACTCGACGGACTCTACTTCGTCGACATCCCCTGGCTGCTGGATCAGCAGCGGTCCGAGCAGCTCTCACGTCAAGCACTTCGAGAAGGACTGCGCAACATCAGCGGCCCCTTGTCTCGGCTCTATGCAATGGGTATCGATGCCTACCGCCTCGTCCCGCGGGTCAGCGAGATGCGCACGCAACCGGGCAGCTTCTTCCCCGGCGAGACCGGCGGACTGAGGGTCAACGCACGCGGAGAGATCCAGCGCCAGCTGACACTGGCGCGGTTTACCGAGACCGGCGTCATCACGGTCAACGAGATCATCAAGGACAGCGGCGCCGATAGATTGGCCGCCCGCTGACTCAAGGCGCGCCGCTCAAGGTTCCGCTGCCTCAAGCCAGCTCGAACGTTGACATTGACACCCTGCGAACAACCCTGGCGCAAGCAGCTTGGCGACAGCAAGGAACGCCTGGCGCGCGACTACCTCGAGCGTCAAGGCTTGCATCTTGTGGCGCACAATGTTCGCTGTAAACGTGGCGAGCTGGACCTGGTGATGCGCGATGGCGATACCCTAGCGTTCATTGAGGTGCGCTATCGCGCCTCCGGGCGGTTCGGCGGCGCCGCTGCAAGCGTCGATCCCCGCAAGCAGGCACGGATCGCGGCCGCCGCTGCCTACTATCTGCAACGTCATCCGACCGAACTTCCTTGCCGGTTCGATGTGGTCGCCGTCGATGCCGTTGGCAAGATCACCTGGATTCGACATGCCTTCGCTTCCCAAGCCTAACTGGATCGTTCTGATCATCCTGACCGCGGTGCCCACGGCCGCGCTGTTGCAGGCCTGCGCACCGGCGGCGGTCGTCGGGACGGCCTACGGCGCATCCGTTCTGCATGAGCGTCGCTCACCCGGCACGGTGGTCGATGACGAGGTCATCGAGCTCAAGGCCAAGCACCTCTTCTATCAAGACTCCGAGATCGAGCAGGCCAGCCGGATCTCGGTGACGAGCTATAATCACGCCGTGCTGCTCACCGGCCAGGCCGACAATGCCGAGGTCAGACAAGGCTTCGCCGAGCTCGTCAGCGGCCTTCCCTTGGTCAAGAAGGTCTACAACGAGGTCGAAGTCGGCCCGCGCATCTCTCTGGCCCGGGAGGGTCAGGATGCCCTGATCACATCGCGGGCGAAGATCGCGATCGGCGGCGGCAAGGGGATCGAGGGCTTCGACGCGACCCGGGTCAAGATCGTCACCGAGGACGGCGTCGTCTACCTGATGGGGCTCGTTACCCGGCAGGAGGCCGAGACCACGACCGATGTCGTCCGCCGGCTCCCCGGCGTCAAACGGGTGGTTAAGCTGTTCGAGTACATCGATGGCCCTCGCTGAGTCACTGACCAAGGCGCTGGCCGAGATCGTAGGCCGCGAAGCGCTGCTCACCGATCCCGGCGACTGCTGGGCCTACGGCTACGACAACAGCCGCCGGCAGGCGCTGCCAGCCGCGGTTGCGTTCGTGACCGAGACTGCGCAGGTCCAGGCACTGGTACAGCTCGCCAATGCGCACGCAATCCCGATCACGGCACGCGGGCTCGGCACCGGCACGACTGGCGCGACCGTGCCCGAGCGCACCGGTATCGTGATCGCGTTCGAGCGCATGAATCGAATCTTGCGTATCGATCCGGCCAATCGGCTCGCGGTCGTCGAGCCCGGCGTTGTCAACGAGACCCTGCAGCGCGCATGCGGCGAGCACGGCTTCTTTTGGCCCCCTGATCCGACCAGCGCCGCCGTCTGCACCATCGGCGGCAACCTCGCCTACAACTCGGCCGGGCCGCGGGCGGTCAAATACGGTACCCCGCGCGAGAACACACTCGGCCTCGCCGCGGTGACTGGGAGCGGGCAGTTGGTCCGTACCGGCGTCATGACCACCAAGGGCGTCGTCGGCTATGACCTGACACGCCTCATCATCGGCTCCGAAGGCACGCTGGCGCTGATCACCGAAGCAACCCTGAAGCTGACCCCAGTGCCAGAGGGCAAGCAGACGCTGCGCGCCACCTACCGCGACATCCACGCCGCAGCCGATGCGGTTGCCGCGATCATGGCGCAGCCGATCACGCCCTGCGCGCTCGAATTCATGGACGCCGCAGCGATCGAGATGATCCGGCGCTACTCTGATCTCGGCGTCAGCGCCGAGACCGGCGCACTGCTGATGATCGAGGTCGACGGCCCGGCCGATTGTCTCTCGGCCGCCGCCGATGCAGTCGCATCAGCGGCGCGCAACAACGGCCTGCTCGAGCTGAGCGTGGCGCGCGATCAGGAACAGATCGCAGCCCTGTGGCGGACCCGGAAAGCGCTCTCGCCGGCACTGCGGCATGTCGCGCCGAAGAAGATCAACGAAGATGTGGTCGTTCCGGTGTCGCGGATCGCGGCCTTCATCGAGGGGCTCGAGCACCTTTCGCAGCGATACGGCATCCGGATCGTCAACTTCGGCCACGCCGGCAACGGCAACATCCATGTGAACCTCTTGGTCGACCCGGACCAATCCGACGAGATGAAGCGCGCCGAGCGCTGTCTCGGCGGGGTCTTCGATCTGGTCATTGACCTGGACGGAACCCTGTCCGGAGAGCACGGCGTCGGGCTGGAGAAGCGTGATTTCGTCGAGCGCGAGATCGACCCGCCGGCGCTCGCATTGATGCGCGGCATCAAGACCCAGTTCGACCCGGAAACGATCCTCAATCCGGGCAAGGGCCTGCCGCTGACGCCTGGATCAGCCTAGCCCGGCACCCAACCTGCTGCGGGGGTGGAACAGCAGCCTGCCTCACCTGATGGCTAGTGCATCGTGTCAGCAATGCCGAGACCCTCTTTCTGCCACCCGGTTCTGTCACTCGGTTCTGCCACCCAGCCCTGCCACCCGGTTCTGCCACCTGGGCTCTCAGCGCTGTAGGAGCCCGCTTGCGGGCGACCAGGCCGCACTTGCGGCGACGAAGATCGCCCGCAAGCGGGCCCCGACCGCACAACCATTGCGGACAGCGACAATCGGTCTCGGGATCTCCGCTGTCTTGCACTAGCGGCGCCGCTGGCGCAGATAGCCACGGGCGGCTTGCTGGTGAATCTGCGGAGTCAAGACATCCATCTCGGGCGGCCCCTCCGGGTACAGTAGCGGCGCCAACTCTTGGAGCGCGCGCTCATAGACCCGGCGCTTGAAGTAGACGACATCCTGCACTGGATACCAGTAGCGCACCCAGCGCCAGGCATCGAACTCCGGCTTCTCGCTGCGGTCGAGGCAGAAGGCGCCCTCACCGCAATCGACACGGAGCATGTACCAAACCTGCTTCTGGCCGATGCAGATCGGCCCGCAATGGCGCCGAATGAAGCGCTTTGGCAGGCGATAGCGGAGCCACCCGCGCGTGCAGCCCAGCACGGTCACATGCGTCGGCATCAAACCTACTTCTTCCTCGAGCTCGCGGTACATCGCTTCCAACGGGGTTTCGTCGGATCGGATACCGCCCTGAGGAAACTGCCATGCGTTCTGCCCGACACGCCGGCCCCAGAAGAGACGGCGGTCCGCATTGCTCAAAATGATGCCGACGTTTGGCCGGAAACCGTCCCCGTCGATCAAGTTACTGTACCCGGTTGGATTTCACTGGCATTCTTCCATAATCCGGGCAGCGGCTTCAAATCGCGCTCGAAGGGGCGCAGCCGCCTGCGAATCGGCACTCAGAACGCTGCAAGAACGCAGCCGCTCATTGCCGCCTGTTTTGCGGCCCTTCTGACAGCCTGACGGCCGGCTCTGCGCCGAGCCGAGCCGAGCCGCAGTAGGGGCCCAATCACTCCAAGATTGCCGTTGTAATCAGTAATCGTCAGTCAAATCGATGCCGCTTGCTCTCTTCGATCTCGATAACACCCTGCTCGCGGGCGATTCAGACTATCTTTGGGGCCGACACCTGATCGACCTCGGGATCGTCGACGCGGAAGCCTATGAGCACGCAAATCAGCGTTTCTACGATGACTACCGTAACGGCTGCCTCGATATCGACGCCTTTCTGCGCTTCTCGCTCACGCCCTTGAGCCAGTACCCGATGGCGGACCTGGAGCGCTGGCGTGAAGACTTCGTGCGCAGACGCATCGATCCGATCATCCTGCCCGCCGCCCGTGAGCTGGTCGAGCAGCATCGTCGTGCCGGGGATACGCTAATGATCATCACGGCTACCAATGCCTTCGTAACCAGTCCGATCGCGGCGCGCTTCGGCGTCGATCAGCTGATTGCGACCGAGCCCGCGATCGAGGCCGGACGCTACACCGGCCGGGTCGAAGGCACGCCGGCATTCCGCGAAGGGAAGGTCGAACGGCTCAGACACTGGCTCGAGCGTCACGATGCGTCGCTGACGGGCAGCGTCTTCTACAGCGATTCGATCAATGACCTGCCACTGCTCGAGACGGTCGAGCAGGCCGTTGCGATCGACCCGGATGAACGACTCGCCGCAATCGCCCGCCAACGCGGCTGGTCGATCCGCTCGCTGCGGGGCTGATCCCTGGGGTCGGATGCTCACTGACCCCGAGCCCGTGCCCGTGCTGTGCAGGGCGAGCAAGAAGCGGCCTGCAGCTTCTGGAGCTGGCGCAACCCGACGGTCATCGATCCGTCATGATCAAGCCACAGAATCGACATGCGCTTTCAGTAAACTGAGAAGTTACCCCGTTGCGATGGTCGGAGAAGACATGGGAGCGAGCGCACCGGCGCTGAGTGTAAAACGCGGCGAACGCCTTTTCGTCGAGCTTGCCGATTCGCCGCAAGCGGTGCGCGAAGCCCAGGCGCTACGTTATCGAATCTTTGGTGAGGAGCTCGGCGCGAAGCTCAAGCCCGGCGAGGACGGGCTCGACAGCGACGAGTTCGATCCGGTCTGCGAGCACCTGCTCGTCCGGGAGACGAAGAGCGGCCGGGTGGTGGGCTGCACGCGGCTGCTCAGCAATTCCGGCGCCGCCAAACTCGGAGGTTTCTACTCCGAGGGCGAGTTCGATCTCGGTGTAATCCCATCACTCTCCGGGCACCTGCTCGAGCTAGGGCGGACCTGCGTTTCACCCGAATGCCGACAGGGCTCCGTGATCGCGGTCCTCTGGTCCGGGGTCGCGCACTATATTCACCAGCAACAGGTCGACTACCTCTTCGGCTGCGCGAGCGTGCCGCTTGGCGAGAACGATTGCCAGGCCGCCGCCATCATGAACCGGCTGCGGCGACAGGCGATGGCGCCGGAATGGCTGCGCGTTGTACCACGAGTGCCACTGCAAACGACCTTGTCAGCCGATGATGTCGTCGATGCCCCGTTGCCGGCCCTGCTCAAAGGCTATGTGCGCCTGGGCGCACTCGCCTGCGGCGAGCCTTGCCGAGATCCGGACTTCGAAGTCGGGGACATCTTGATGCTGCTGGACATGCGTGCGCTGAACCCAACCTATGCGCGCCACTTCCTCGAGCGTGTCTAGGGCGCGCTGATGCCTCCTGCAAGCACCTCATCCCTGCGCGCGAGCATCCGCCTGCTGCGCCTCAGCGGTTACCTCCTGATCGGTACGACGCTCCTGCTGGGCTTTACGCTCTCGCAGGCGCTCGGCCGGCCCTGGCAATCGTTGCCCAGGATCGTGCGCTGGTGGCATCAGCGCGTGCTGCCGATACTGGGAGTCGAGGTCGCCGAGGTGACCGGAACGCCGGTCAAGCCGGCGCTGATCGTCGCCAACCATGTCTCTTGGCTCGATATCACAGTGCTCGGGTCACTGATCGAGACCGACTTCCTGTCGAAGATCGAGGTCAGGGACTGGCCGCTGATCGGCTGGATGTCGGCGCAGGTCGGCACGCTGTTCATCAAGCGCGGCGGCAATCAAGCCCAGTCGCTGACCGACCAGATCGAGACCAGGGTCGGCAATGGCAAGCCAGTCGTGATCTTCGCCGAGGGCACCACCAGCGATGGTCGTCAGGTCCGGCGATTCTTTCCGCGCCTGCTCGCCTCGGCGCGCCAGACCGGGGTTCCGGTGCAACCGGTCGCCATCCGCTACGGCACCAACGCCGCGCCCGACCCGATCGCACCCTTCGTCGGGGATGACAACCTGGTTGCCCACGGCTGGCGAGTGCTGCAGCGACCAGCCACCCGAGTCGAGATCCATTTCCGAGAGCCGATCGTCAGCGAGGGGATCGACCGCCGTTCACTCGCGGCACAATCCCGCGCTGCGATCGCAGCGGCGCTTGAGGTCCCGCTCGAGCCGCCCTCGAGACCTCTCCGTCTTGGCCAGGAGGTCGCGATCTCATGAGCGCTCCTGACCACAGGACCCATCGCTGTCATTCCCCGGCCCAGAGCGCCAGACAGCTCTATGTCGCGCTGGTCACCGAAACCTACCCGCCTGAGATCAACGGCGTCGCCAACACCCTGTCTCAGCTGGCCAACGGACTGGAGCGTCGTGGTCATCGGGTCGGCCTGGTCAGACCGCGCCAGCCAGCGGATCGACCACAAGCACAGCACGCCCCGGCCAGATCGCAGGCCGCAGAGCCATGCCAGTTGTTGGTCGGCGGATTGCCGTTACCGGGCTATCGAGGATTGCGTTTCGGCCTTCCCGCATGGAAGCGCTTGCGCCAGCTGTGGCAGGACAGCCGACCCGATGCGGTCTACATCGCGACCGAGGGGCCGCTCGGCCATGCCGCCCTTCGAGTCGCAGAAAGACTCGAGATCCCGGCGCTGACTGGCTTTCACACCCAGTTCCAACAGTATTGCAGCCATTACGGGGTCGGCCTCTTGATGCGCCCGATCGCGCATCTGCTGAGACGCTTCCACAATCGTTCCCAGGCAACCCTGGTCCCGACCCGCAGCCTGCAGCGCGACCTCAGCCGCGATGGGTTCCGGAACCTGCATGTGCTGAGCCGCGGCGTCGATACCGGCCGGTTCTCCCCGGCGCATCGCAGCAGAGCGCTGCGGCGATCCTGGGGCTGCGACGACCAGAGCCTGGTAGCACTCTACGTCGGACGGATCGCCGCCGAGAAGAATGTGGCGCTTGCGATCGAGGCATTCGAGCGCATCCACCACGCCCAACCGAATAGCCGTTGCGTGCTCGTTGGGGATGGGCCGGAGCTCGCCCAGCTTCGCCAGCACCACCCCGGCCACGTCTACACCGGCGCCAAGATCGGTCACGAGCTCGCGGTCCACTATGCCTCAGCAGACCTCTTCATCTTTCCAAGCCTGACCGAGACCTTCGGTAACGTGCTGACCGAGGCACTTGCAAGCGGAATCGCGCCGATCGCCTTCGACTACGCCGCTGCAAGCGAGCACCTGCATGATGGCGTGAACGGCTATAGTGTACCTATGGCCGATCGCGCAGCCTTCTTGCGATGCGCCGAGCAGGCCGCAGAGGACCGCGGGCGTCTGAGCGATCTAGGGCGGGCGGCGAGACAAACCGCCGAATCGCTGAGCTGGGAGCGCGTTATCGCGGACCTCGAGGATCGCCTCTTTTCTGTGATCGATTGTGCCGGCAAGCGGGGCGAGCGCCATGAACCCATTCCTGCGACTGCTGAATGAGCTTGAGACACCGCTGTGCCGACGCTGGAACCGCGCCCATCGGCACCCTTGGCTACTGCGCCCGTTCGCGCTGATCAGCCGTCTCGGCAATGGGGTGTTCTGGTACAGCTTGATGGCCGTGCTGCCGATCGTCGATGGCCTAGACGGCCTCGAGGCGGCCTTGCACATGCTTATCGTCGGTGGGATTGCACTCCTACTCTACCGAAGCCTTAAGGGTCGAACACGCCGTGTCCGGCCTTGTCACTACGCGACGGATATCGCTGCCAGCGTGCCGCCGCTGGATCGCTACAGTTTCCCATCCGGGCACACGCTCCATGCGGTGAGCTTTTCGACGATCGCGCTCTACTACTATCCGCACCTGGGCTGGCTGCTGATCCCATTCACGCTGCTGGTCGCGGCCTCGCGCGTCGTCCTAGGTCTGCACTATCCGACCGACGTGCTCGTCGCCTCGGCGATTGGCCTCGGCCTGGCTTACAGTAGCCTGTTGCTCATCACCTGAGCAGGCATCATCCTAGGCGTAGCGCGCCGTACCCCCGGGTCAGTGCCAAGGCGCCCAAAACCCGATTCAATCGAAGCCGTTCATTGTTCTATGCAGCGGACCACTGCGGTTTATGGGCTCATTGCGTCGACAGCCCCGAGCCAGGCTCACCGCCAACGGCGAGATCGTAAGCGCATAGCCGCCGCGCCACCATCGTCCGGCGGCACTCCCGCAGAACAAGAAAAGCGTTGCGCCAACGCAAATAGGCCCGACGGCCAACCCTTGAGAGTTGGCCGTCGGGCCTCAGCCTATTGGCAGGCTGTTAGCGGACCTTACTTGGATTCGCTATCAGCAGGCGCAGCAGGCGCTTGCGGCGCGCCGTAGGGAGCCGCGCCATAAGGGGCTCCGTAGGGTGCTGCGTAAGGGGCACCATAATAGGGTGCGCCGTAGTAGCCACCGTAGTACGGATTACCGTAACCATAGCCATAGCCGCGACCATAACCATAGCCGCGCCCACGACCGTAGCCGTGGCCACCGCCGCTCATGCTCATGTTGAAGTCGCCGTAGCCATCGCCGAACATGTCGCCGAACATGTCGCCGATGCCGTCACCCCAACCGTTGCCGTAACCGGGGCCACCCCAGCCCGGACCCCACCAAGCGCTGGCAGAGGCGGACACACCAAGCAGGGCGGCAACGGCAGCGGCAGTAGCAAGCTTTTTCATCAATCTTCTCCGGTCTTCGGTATTGTCTGGGTTGCAAGCGTCGTCGCCAGTGCAGCGACAACAGGGATTATTATATAATCATTTTCTAAAATTCCAAGTCATTATTGCCAATTCGCAACCGCCTAGCGATAGGCAGCGCAAATCGCCGTAACCCCGCTCATCCGCAGCCGCCGTACCGGGCACGAGAAGCCAGTTGCCGGGCCAGGGCAGTCAAGAAACCAATCGCATCGACAGATCGACCGCCTCGACGTGCTTGGTCAGCCCGCCGACCGAGATATCGTCGACGCCGGTCTCGGCAATGACACGCAACCGCTCGCGCGTGATCCCGCCCGATGCCTCGAGCCGGGAGCGGCCTGCGGTCAGCTCCACAGCCCGGCGCAGCTCGGGCAGCCCAAAGTTGTCGAGGAGCACGCGCTCCACACCAGCCTCCAGTGCTTCGCGCAGCTCATCGAGTGATTCCACCTCGATCTCGACCGGAACCCCGCCAGCAAGACGCCGGGCTGCGGCCACTGCCGCGCTGATCGAGCCGGCGGCGCAGATATGATTCTCCTTGATCAGGATGGCATCGAACAGACCCATGCGATGGTTATCGCAACCGCCGCAGAGAACCGCATACTTCTGCTGCCGCCGCAGCCCAGGCAAGGTCTTGCGGGTATCGAGGATGCGCACCGGGAGTCCGGCGACGGCATCGGCGTAGCGGCGCGCGCGGGTCGCCGTTCCGGACAGCAACTGTAGATAGTTGAGCGCGGTGCGCTCGCCGGTGAGCAGCTGGCGCAGGTTGCCTTCGAGCGAGCACAGGCGCTGTCCCGGCTGCACACGCTCTCCATCGCGCAGGTCCCAATCGATCACAACGCCCGGATCGAGCTGACGAAAGACCTCCTCGAACCATTGCGCCCCGCAAAGCACCGCCTCATCACGGCTGATCACCTCGGCGCCCGCCCTTGCATCAGCGAGCAGCAGGCCCGCCGTGAGATCACCGTCCCCGACATCCTCGGCAAGCGCCTCGCGCACCTGCGCGGAAACCAATTCCGGCGGTGGATGATGCCGAGCCAACCGTTCGGCACTCGGAGCATCGGAGATGGTTGGATTGCTCATAAGATCGACCCATCGAGATCCAAGATTGCTATACGTGGGCATGTCTAGGCAGCATGTGACGCCACAGCGACATCCGCGACCCATCGTCTGTTTCGTGCGCGCGAGAGCATGCGACGAGAGGCGCACCTCCCGCTGCAAGCGCGAGAGGTTCTCTCTTACCGGGAGTGCCAGGCAACAGGACCGAAACGCCGGGCCGTGTCGCGTCGATCGCATCAGCCAACAGGCCGCGGATACAGCGCCATCTCACCCGACTGAAATCCCGCCGCCCCGCCCTGTAGTCCCGACGATGCCCCGGCCCCGGAGCTGGGTCGACCCTCACGGCAAGCGGGCGTTTTGCCGACTATAGTTTGAACGTTCGAGCCTTGCAGTGCGATCGCTATCCGCCAATGTTCCGTCATCATCCCGCCGTCCACCTTCGACCTCCCTGCAGTCAGATCGTCCATTCCTGCTCAGTTCTTGTGGGATGCTGAACTGCGAGCATGCTCAAGGCGCTCGCATTGCCGCTGCTGAGCTCGCTGCGCGACAGCCTGCGTGATCTTACCCCGATCCTCGCGGTCATCCTGGGCTTCCAGTACCTGGTCTTGCGCCGGCCGATCCCGGACCTGGTCGGCCTCCTTGGCGGCGCGCTCCTCGTGGTGATCGGCCTCACCCTGTTCGTCCAAGGGCTCAAGCTCGCCCTCTTCCCGATCGGCGAGACCATGGCGTCAGACTTTGCCCGCAAGGGAAGCCTGTTCTGGCTGCTCGCCTTCGCGTTCAGCCTCGGCTTCGGCACCACCGTCGCCGAGCCTGCGCTGATCGCGGTCGCCGACGAGGCCGCGCTGGTCGCCGCCGAAGGTGGAATGATTCCAACCACTGACGCTGCACGCGAAAGCTACGCCGACGGGTTGCGCTTGACCGTCGCGATCGCGGTCGGCCTCGCGATCGTCATCGGTGTGCTGCGCATCCTGCGCGGTTGGCCGGTGCACTACCTGATCATCGGCGGCTACCTGGGTGTGGTGCTGATGACCGGGATCGCACCGGCAGAGATCGTCGGCATTGCCTATGATTCCGGCGGCGTCACCACCTCGACCATCACGGTGCCCTTGGTCACCGCACTCGGTATTGGGCTCGCCTCGAGTATCGAAGGACGCAATCCCACCGTCGACGGCTTCGGTCTGATCGCCTTCGCCTCGCTGACGCCGATGATCTTCGTGCTGGGCTACGGCATGCTGGTCTAAAGGCGACCCGACGGCATGGATCTGCAACGCCTGCTCGCTTGGGCCGAGCCACTATTCGGTACCATCACCGACGTCCTGCCGATCATCGCGATCCTGATCGGGTTTCAGGTCATGGTGCTGCGACGGCCGATCCCGAACCTCGGGCGTGTCGTGCTCGGCCTCGTGCTAGTCGTGGTGGGTCTGGCCTGTTTTATCCAGGGGCTGCAATCGGCCTTGTTTCCCCTCGGCAAGCTGATGGCCGCACAACTCACCGATCCCGCCTTTCTCGGCAACACCGGAGACCAAGAACACACACCTGCGCACTGGCTCGACTATCATTGGGTCTATCTGTTCGCGTTCGCGATCGGGTTCGCGACCACGATCGCGGAGCCGTCGTTGATCGCCGTGGCGATCAAGGCGCAGCAGGTCTCCGCCGGCACCATCGCCGCAGGCGGGCTGCGCCTTGCCGTTGCCGTCGGCGTCGCCATCGGACTGACGATCGGCGTCTTCCGCATCGTCACCGGCACGCCGCTGCACTACTACATCATCGCTGGCTATTGCGTGGTGCTGCTGCAAACGGCCTTTGCCCCGCGCAGTATTGTGGCGCTCGCCTACGACTCGGGTGGCGTCACCACGTCCACGGTCACCGTTCCCTTGGTCGCCGCGCTCGGGATCGGACTATCGAGCAACATCCCCGGCCGCGACCCGTTGCTCGACGGCTTCGGCCTGATCGCGTTCGCCAGCCTATTCCCGATCATGAGCGTGCTTGGATACGCTCAGATCGGGGCCGAGATCAATCGTCTGCGCGCTCGAGCGCGCACCAAACGCCGCCAGGAGAGCTGACAGCCATGCATTTCAAGCTCATCATTGCCTTGGTCGAGCGAACCGAAACCCAGCAGGTGCTCGATGCAGCGCGCGAGGCCGGCGCCACCGGCTCGACCGTAATCAGTCAGGCGCGCGGCGAAGGCGCCGAGAAGCAGAAGACCTTCTTCGGTCTCACTCTCGAGACTCAGCGGGACGTGCTCATGCTGTTGGTCGAAGAGCATCTCGCCCGCCCCATCCTCGAAACCATTGCCGAGGTCGGCCGCTTCGAGGAGCGCGCCGGTTGCGGGATCGCGTTTCAGCTCGATGTCGAAGACGCCGTCGGTATCAGCCATCAGATCCGGGTGCTCGCCGACAAGGTACAGGAGGAGATCTAGGCATGCGGGACGCTGACGACCTGATCCGCGTGCGCGATGTCATGAAGCCGAACTTCGACCTGGTCGACGGCATGGACACCGTGGCGCAGGCCCTTGAGCGCATGCTGCACGTGGACACCAAGTCCCTGATCGTCCGCAAGCGCCACGCGGACGACGAGTATGGCCTGGTGCTGATCTCCGATATCGCCCGCCAAGTCCTGGCCAAGGACCGCGCCCCGGAGCGGGTCAACATCTACGAGATCATGTCGAAACCGCTGCTTAGCGTCTCGCCGACAATGGACATCCGATACTGCGCGCGACTGTTCAATCGCTTCGACCTCTCGCGCGCACCGGTTGTCGAGCATGACGAGGTCATTGGCATCGTTAGTCTGACCGATCTCGTCGTCAAAGGCATGCTGCCACGCCACCACCGCAGGCGGCGCAGCGCCGGCAAACGCGGTACCGAGAACGGATAGCAACGTCACCCGGAACCCGTGATGACGCAGCGCCCAACCAGGCTGATCGATGCCGACGGACGGCTTGGCATCGCACGCTGGCGGCCCTCGCCCAATGCCGACGAGCGACCGCGCGGGGTGGAGCCAGACCTTCTGGTGATCCATAGCATCAGCCTGCCGCCGGGCGAATTCGGCGGCCCCTGGATCGAGCAGCTCTTCTGCAACCGGCTCGACCTCGACGCCCATCCCTACTTTGCCACCCTGGCCGGGCTCCGCGTCTCGGCCCACCTGGTGATCCGGCGCGATGGTGAACTGCTGCAATTCGTCGCACTCCACCGCCGCGCCTGGCACGCAGGCCGTTCATCCTTCAGAGGGCGCCCCGAATGCAACGACTACGCGATCGGCATCGAGCTCGAAGGGACGGATCAAACGCCCTTCAGCGATGCACAGTACAGGCAGCTTGCTCGCGTGACAGGACTGATCCGCACAGGTTATCCGGCAATCACTGCCGACCGCATCACCGGGCACCAGGACATCGCCCCGGGACGCAAGACCGACCCCGGCCCGACCTTCGACTGGGAGCGCTATCTCGCCGCCGTCCCCGCGCGCGTAACCCCGCCGACCGACTGATCGGGGCTCGCTCCCGGCCGTGCGCCAAGCTAAGCCAGAGCGAACTAACGGGCGGCGACAGCGGCAGCAGCAGGGCGCGATGCCGGCTGGGGCTGCGGCGCGGGCTGCTCGGAGGTCAGCACCTGGTGCGCCTCGGTCCAGCGCAGGAGCTCGATCGTGCCGTCATGATGCTCAACGAGCGCGGTACAGCTCTCGACCCAGTCGCCGCAGTTGCAATAGCTCACACCATCGATCTCCCGGATCTCGGCATGGTGGATATGGCCACAGATCATGCCGTCGACGTCCTGCCGGCGCGCCTCGTCGGCGACGGCCTGCTCGAAGTTGCCGATGTAGTTGACCGCATCCTTGACTCGATGCTTGAGATAGGCCGCGAGTGACCAGTAGCCGAAGCCGAAGCGGCGCCGGAGCGCATTCAGATGGTGGTTGGCCGCGAGCAGCATGTCATAGAGCCGCGACCCCAGCATCGCCAGCCAACGACCGTTCTGGACCACCTGATCGAACTTGTCGCCGTGCATGATCAGGAAACGGCGGCCATCAGCGGTCTCATGGACGATCTCGTCCCGCAGCCGGACGTTGCCGAACTCGGAGCCAAGATGGCCGCGCAAGACCTCGTCGTGATTGCCGGGCACATAGATAACGTCGGTGCCACCGCGCGCCTTGTCCAGGATCGCACGCACCACATTGTTGTGGGCTTGCGGCCAGAACAGACCGCCCTTCATCGCCCAAACATCGATGATATCGCCCACCAGGTACAGCTGCTTGCACTCGGTCGACTGCAGAAAATCGAGCAGAAACTCGGCTTGGCAGCCGCGGAAGCCAAGGTGAACATCCGAGATCCAGATGCTCCGGTACTTCAGCGGCCGCAGATGGGTCACCTGACTCATGTCGTTCAGGTCCTCGTAAGCTATAGGTACCCGACATGGTCTCGCGCCTTTGTTGCGACAGCATGGACAGCCTATGAAGATCTGGTGAAAAGGGACATCCCCCGCGCGGTCCCCAGCTGCGCAACAACGCCCTAGAATAGCCTGAGGATTCCGCCTCGTTGTGCTCTGCTGACCTGTTTGCGAGCAGGCCCGCGGAACAGACCCTGATGGCCGTTCAACCGCCGTTTCTGCGTTCCACTGCTGGCGATGCGTGGACCGGACATCCGGAACAGCGTTAGCGGCGGTATATACTGGCGGATTAAGCCGATGAGAGGAGTATTTCCATGGCACGCAATTCCGTGAACAAGGTCGTTCTCGCCTATTCGGGCGGGCTCGACACCTCCGTGATCCTGACCTGGCTGCAGCAAGAGTATGACTGTGAGGTCGTCACCTTCACCGCCGATATCGGTCAGGGCGAGGAGGTCGAGCCGGCCCGCGCAAAGGCCGAGGCGGCCGGGATCAAGGAGATCTATATCGAGGACCTGCGCGAGGAGTTCGTTCGCGATTTCGTCTATCCGATGTTCCGCGCCAACGCGATCTACGAGGGCGAGTATCTGCTCGGTACCTCGATCGCCCGCCCGCTGATAGCCAAGCGGCTGGTCGAGATCGCCGCCGAGACCGGTGCCGACACGATCAGCCACGGCGCCACCGGCAAGGGCAACGATCAGGTCCGGTTCGAGATCAATGCGCTTGCGCTGAACCCCGAGATCAAGATCATCGCGCCCTGGCGAGAATGGGATCTGCTCTCGCGCGAGAAGCTGATGGCCTATGCGGCGGAGCATGGCGTGCCGGTCGAGATGAAGCGCGACGGCAGCAAGTCACCCTACTCGATGGACGCCAACCTGCTGCACATCTCCTACGAGGGCTACGACCTCGAGGACCCTTGGGTCGAGCCCGGGTCGGCGATGTGGCGCTGGACGCGCAATCCGGAGGACGCCCCGGACACCCCGCGCGAGCTAGAGCTGACCTTCACCGCCGGCGACATCACCGCGATCGACGGCCAGGCGATGAGCCCGGCCGAGGTGCTGGCCGAGCTGAACCGGATCGGCGGGGAGCACGGGATCGGCCGCGCCGACATCGTCGAGAACCGCTACGTTGGGATGAAATCGCGCGGCTGCTACGAGACGCCCGGCGGCACCATCATGCTCAAGGCGCACCGCGCGATGGAGTCGCTGACCCTGGACCGCGAGGCCGCCCACCTCAAGGACGAGCTGATGCCGCGCTACGCGACGCTGATCTACAACGGCTACTGGTTCAGCCCTGAACGCAGGATGCTGCAGGCCGCGATCGACGAGAGCCAACAGGTCGTCAACGGCAAGGTGCGGCTGCGGCTCTACAAGGGCAACCTGATTGTGGTTGGCCGCCAGTCTGACACCGACAGCCTGTTCGACGAGTCGATCGCGACCTTCGAGGATGACGCCGGGGCCTATGATCAAGGCGACGCGACCGGCTTCATCAAGCTGAATGCGCTGCGGCTGCGGGTCGCAGGTCGCCGCAAGCGCTGAGTCAGGCTCTTTAGCCGGCAGCCTGGGCCTGCTGCTGCGCCGGCAGCTCGGCGGGCTCGTCACCGCGCTCGCGCAGGGTCTCGAATGGGTCCGGCGCGGTGCGCTTGCGCCCGGCATCCTTCAGGCGATCGAGATAATCGAGCCACAGGGGCTGCCAGCCGCGGCCAAGCTTATAGAGGTACTGCCAGTCGTAGAGGCCGGAGCGGTGGCCGTCGTCGAAGATGATCTTCACCGCGTAGCTACCGATCTGTTCTAGATCGCGGATGTTCACGTGCTCCTTGCCCACCTGCAGCTTGGCCTGATCTGGCGTGTGTCCTCGCACCTCAGCAGAAGGTGAGTAGACGCGCAGATACTCGCAAGGGAGCCGGAACCGGGCACCATCATCGTAGGCGATCTCCAGCACATGCGATTTCTGGTGAAGATTGAACTCGGTGGGAATCGGATTCTTATCCATCGGTCAGCGGGTCAGGTTAATCTGTCACTGTTCCCGCAGGTGCGGACTTGGACCGCATTTACAACAGAGCCCACTGAGGCTTAGGCGGCAGCCTTCGACAGCGCGGTCACCTCGGGCCAGCCAGCGCAATGCCGTTCGACCAGACCGGCGAGCATCTGCAGATGGGCCGGATCATCGTTGAGGCAGGGGATGTAGTGATACTCCTTACCTCCAGCCTCCAGGAAGTACCCTCGGTTCTCGACCGCGATCTCTTCGAGCGTCTCAAGGCAGTCGGCCGAGAAGCCGGGCGCAATCACATGGACGCTCTGGACGCCATCGGCGCCCCAGAGCTTGAGCGTCTCGTCGGTATAGGGCTGCAGCCATTCGTCCCGCCCGACCCGCGATTGGAACGAGACCATCCAGCGATCGTCGTCCAGCCCGAGCCGCTCGGCCACCAGCCGTGCCGTCTTGTGACAATGGCAGTGATAGGGATCACCGGCCATGAAGTAACGCTTCGGGATACCGTGGAACGAGAACATCAGCTGTTCCGGCTCACCCTTTTCGGCCCAGGCCGCCCGGATGCTGTCGCAGAGCGCATCGATATAGCCGGGCTCGTCATGATAGTGATTGACGAAGCGCAGCTCTGGCAGCCAGCGCCAGGTCGTCAGCTCGTTGGTAACGGCGTCGAAGGTCGAGGCGGTCGTCGTCGCGGAATACTGCGGATAGAGCGGCAGCACCAGCAGCCGGCGCACGTTGGCCTCCTTCAACCGTCCCAGCGCCTCGGCAACGGAAGGCTTGCCATAGCGCATGCCCAGCTCGACATGGACGTTGTTACCGAGCCGATCGGTGAGCAGTTCCTGCAAGCCTGCTGCCTGACGCCGGGCGACATCGAGCAGCGGAGAGCCCTTGTCAGTCCAAACCGCCTGATACGCCTTCGCCGAGCGGCTCGGCCGCACGCGCAGGATGACCCCATGGAGGATCAGCCACCAGATCGGTCGCGGAACCTCGACGACGCGCGGGTCTTTGAGGAACTCGGCGAGGTAACGCCGAACCGCTGTTGGCGTCGGCGCCTCCGGCGTTCCCAGATTCAGCATCAGCACGCCGAGGTGCTCCGACATGTCGTGCTCGAAGCCGACGATGTTCTTGTACTTCATCGAGGTCCCGTAGGTTTCAGGTTGTCCCTGGTCAACACTTGTGAGACTACAGATTGGCGCGCGCAGCACCGGGTTTCAACCGGATTGCGCAATTCCCTCACCGCTGAGACAGCTTAGAAGTCCTAACAGGATGTCCCCTGTCACCAGATAGATCAGGAGGTTGCGCGAGTCAAACGGCTGTTTTGCCAGGGCCTCCAGGCCTGTTCAATGCTCGCGTTTCAGCTTGTTGAGCTCCTTGTAGATCGCCCGAAAGCGCTCCGGATCGGATTGCCCGAACAGCGGGTCCTGGGCAGTGGGCACCACCGCCTGGATCTCGGCCCAGGCGTCCTCACTCAGACAGGCATCGGCAAGCGGGAATGCCTGCTCGTCTTCAAGGCGCATGTGCTCGCGCAGCTGCGCGATCAGCTCCCGGCCTTGGCGCTCGACGTCATCACGCCGTAATACCTCCTCATGGACGATGCCCTCAAGCGATTCCTTGAAGCGCCGGTTGAGCTGCCCAAGCGAGTGGTGCTGCTTCATCAGCTGACCGAGAATGGCATGGCCCGCCCCTTCCTGCGCTAGCACGCGCTCGAAGATGCGGTCTTCACAGGGGTGGTGCGACTGATCCGCATAGTCGGTCAGATACTCCATCAGTTCGCACATCAGTTCGTAATCCGGCTCGAGACCGTCGCGGAACTGATCGAGCAAGCCCTCGAGCAACATCAGCAACTGGGCAAGCCGGCGATGGTCATGACCAAGACGCTCCAATAATGGATTCATTCAGGCTACCTCGTTGCGTTTACATCAATCGACGGGTCGGTGAGGAGCGGCCCGGTGCCAGCTCGGTCCGCTCAGCTCGGTCCGCTGCGCTGGCCTGCCGCCAGCCTCAGCTGCCAGGATGCTGCTGCATCAGGCGCTGCTTGAGCCAACGCCAGAGTGCACCGCGCGACGGCTGCGCGCCAGTGACGACATAGGTCAGCACATCGGGGTTGTTCAATGTCCACTGCATCCAGCCCTGCGCCTCGGATCGGCCGCAGACCAGGAGATGATCCCCAACGCACAACGGCCGATCCAACGCAGGTAAAGGCCAATGCTCGCCTTGGCAGCGCTGGACCAGCACGATCGCGGGCAGCGGTGCGTCACGATTGCGCGGATCACGCAGCAGGTCCTCCAGGGTCGGGCGCGCCCCAGAAGGCTCCAGGCACTTGGCCGCGTAACCGAATGCCGTCCCGACCGAAAGCTCCCACAGACTCGGTGGTCGGTCCTCGATCAGGGCGATGATCCGACTGACCAGCTCGCAGCACCAGCTGTCCGGCTCCTTTTCCGCCTGGGCCACGAACTCCATCAACAGCGGCGCGCTGAGCAAGGTTTGGATCCGCTGCGCAACGATCAGGCTCGGATGCATCAGGATATCGGCATTGACCGCCTGGAACAGCCCATCGTTCATCAGGTGGTTCTCCCGCACCACCGTGAACAGCTCCGGATTGAGCTGCTTTGCCGTCATCACGATCGACAGGTTGTTCGCGTCGTTGTCGGTGCCGGCGACCAGTCCGGCCGCACGGTAGATATCGGCCTGTTCCAGCATCACCGCCTCGGTCCCGCGGCCCTTGATCAGCGGGCCCGGAGATAAGCCGGTGGCTTCGGGTTCCATCTCAATCACGATTAGCTCCACGCCTTGCTCGGCCAGATGTCCATAGAGCGCCTTGCCGAAGCGGCCATAACCGCAGATGATCCAGAGTCCCTCGGCCGGCGGATAGACCGGGTCCGGCAGGGTCGAGCCATGCAGCCGACCAAGCCAATCCTGGAGCGAGGTCAGGCAAGGCGAGTCGATCGCACGACCGAGATAGCGCGCGAAGATGTCGAATGGATCATAGATGTGATCGGTCCCGAACGAGGCCATGTTCGCCTCGACGTCGTGGGAATCCGCTCGGCAGACGACCTGGACGCCCTGATGCATCAGCTTTGCCGCGAGCGCGACCTTCAGGTTGACCTCGTTCGATGAGGTCAACGCCAAGACCCCGGCGCAATAAGGGCTGCGCAGCCCCGCCAACAGGAGGTTGTCGGGCCGCCGCACGTCGGCGCGCAGCGCCGGGACAAACTCCCGTAACGGCTCGAGCCTGAGCAGATCGATCCGCTCGGGATTGTTGTCGAGCACGACGGCCCGCTGGTTGCGGTCGGTCAGTGCCCGCGCCAACCCGCTCCCTGTTTGGCCATAGCCGCAAACCAGGTAGAAATCCTCCTTGATCCGGCGCACATGGTGCGCAAATCGTCGCTCCTCCATCGCCCGGCGCAGGGCCTTGTCCTGCAGCAGCGCGATCATCGAGCCGACCGAGTAGAGCCAGCTGATCACGGTTGCGTAGATGCACAGTGTCACCCAGATACGCTGCGCATCACTGAACGCCCTCGGCAACTCGCCAAAGCCGATGGTCGTCGACATGTAACTGACGAAGTAGAACGCGTGAAAGAAGCTCAGGTGCCAGGTGCCGCCATCGGGATCACGACCGGGAATCAGAACCAGCCCGACGATCGCGATCGAATAGACCACGATCAGGGTCAAGAGCGGCGCGCGCATGCGCCGCAGGACCAGAAAGACGATGCTGTCCACCGGGGGCCCGTCTTCGCTTGGCGCCGGGCGCAGCCTAGCGCCGCAGCATCGTCGTTTCGATGATCAACAGGATCACGGAGACCACATTGGCCACCATCGCGCCGGCGGCGAGGGAGACGACACTGGAGAGCGCGCCGGCGTTGAAGCCATCGGCCGAGGCATGGGCGGCCAGGGTCCAGATCACCGCAGCGGCGAGCAGCTGCAGCATCGCCACCAAGCTCGTCGCCAACAGCACCGCGCCCATCTGCGAGCGATCGCCGAGCTTGAGCACGGTCGCGATCAGGTTGACCACCACAACCGAAGCCAGCTCCCACGGATGGTGATGCGCGATATTGTCGATCTCACCATAGACGAAACCGAAATTCAGCGTCAGGGCGAGCAGGATAAAGAAACCGAAGACAACCTTCTCGGGATTCATCGCGGGCCTCCGGGGTCGGCGCGGACAATCGATCTCCTCGCGCGTATCCTATACGGATTGTCCCGTAGGGGCGCGTCTCGCTCGCCGCATGCGCTCAACGCGGGCCATCACCTCCGCCCGTCGACTGTTTGCTATGAATCCCACCTCGACACCCATCCCATTGCCCGACGCCGTTGCGGCACCACGCGACCAGCTCCACACCGATCAGGCCGGGCGCATCGCCTACTATCACGACACGGGCGGCAGCGGGCGGCCGCTGGTGCTGGTGCATAGCATCAATGCCGCACCGAGCACCTACGAGGTCAAGCCGCTGTTCGAGCATTACGCCGATTCACGGCCGGTCTACAGTATCGATCTGCCCGGTTTCGGGCATTCGGAGCGCTCGCCGCGCGACTATTCCCCCGAGCTCTTTGCCAATGCCATCCGCGCCTTGCTCGAGCAGGTGGTGCAAGAGCCCGCCGACGTACTGGCCCTCTCGCTCAGCGCCGAGTTCGCCGCCCGCGCCGCGCTAGGCTCGCCAGCGAGCATTGCCTCGCTCGTGCTGGTCTCACCGACCGGGCTCTCGCACCGGTCACTGCCGTCGCCGCTGGTTGGGCGTCTCACGCATAGACTCCTCAGCGTCCGGCTCTGGAGCCAGAAGCTCTACGAGCTGGTGACCTCTCGGCGCAGCATCCGCTATTACCTCGGTCAATCCTTTCAGGACGAGCCGCCGCAGGACGTGCTGGACTATGCCTATGCGACCTCCCATCAGCCGGGAGCACGTCACGCACCGCTGATCTTCCTCTCGACGCAGCTCTTCACCCGCAATGCGGCCGACAGCCTCTATGGGCGACTGACCCGGCTGCCCGTGCTGGCCATCGCCGATCGCGACCCCTACGTCACCTTCGAGCAGCTGCCTGATCTCGTCGCGCGTCACAGCAACTGGCAGTCCGAGCGGCTCGCACCGCACCGTGGGCTCCCGCATTGGGATCAGCCGCAGGCGACCTTTGCCGCCCTAGACCGGTTCTGGGCGGGCGCCTGATCACAGGTCGCGCCCACGCCAGACCCACTTCAACCTGGACCCCCGCCCCAAACCACCCGGGCCGGGGCGCAAGCAGAGTGAGGACGGCCTCGCCGACGGCCCCCTTGTCGGGGAGCGCAAGGCCCGAAGCGCTGACCGACTGAAGCGCCCCAACCGATTGAGCCCTGCGGCCATCGGCATCAGAAGCCCAGGTCAACGGCACGGGCAGCGGTCCACTCCTGTCGACCGGCGGTATGAACGGCCGGCTCAGCGTTTCGGCCCGCGGCGCAGCCTGGTGCTGCCAATATAGAGCAGACCGCCAATCAGCATCACGATCTCGGCGAAGACGAACCAGCCGAAGAACAGGTAGAGCACCCGCGACCAGATCACACCGCCGGCCGGATCATTGAGATCGTTCGGCGTATGAGGCAGAAAGCCGATCAAGGTCATCGCGAGTGCAAGCAGCGCAGCCCAGAACAGAGACAGGATGATGAGATTCGGCCGTTTCTTCATGAGGACACCAGAGTCAAGGCAGGCGGTCTGATTGGGGCCTTGCTAACCTCGCGCGAGCGCGCGTCAGCGGGCAGCGGGCACGGCGATTAGCAACAGCGGCGACGATTACCGTGAATCACGCGGGATTCATCATCCGGGGTGGCACCTTGCCATGAGCGTTAGCGCAAGGCGCGATGCTCGCTCAGGCAGCTGATTCCGCCGCGGGCACCCCAGCCGATGCATCGCTCGGCTTCAGGGACCAGTGGATCACCAGATTCAGCATCCGCATGGTCGCTCCGATCGAGGCGAAGACCTGATTCGAGTGCACCCCGCGGGTCTTGAAGTGGCCGCGCTCGCCGGCCCAGACGATGGTGCACTCGGTCAGCGCATCGGTGCGACCGCCTTTCGGGATGCGCACCTCGTAGTCGACCAGGGTCGGCAGCGTCAGGCCGATCCGTTTCACCACCTGCGCGAGGGCATTGTTGAACGCATCGAAGCCGCCGTTGCCATGACCGGTCGCGGTGAGCTCGTCGCCCCGCAGACAGACCTTGATACTGGCGGTCGACTCCAGCCCGAAGCTCGAGGAGACATTGCAGGCGATCAGCTCAGCGTGGTGGTAGTCCTTGCTCTCGAGCACCTCGGCGATGATGAATGGCAGGTCCTCGGCGGTGATGGTCTTCTTCGAGTCGCCGAGCTCGACGATGCGTTTCAAGACCTTGCGCTGGTTGTCCTCTGAGAGCGTGATCCCGAGCCGCTCGAGGTTCTTCGCCAGCGAGGCCTTGCCGGCGAGCTTGCCCAATGCATAGACGCGGCGACGCCCGAAGCGCTCCGGTGAGAGCCGGGTGTGATAGAGGCTCCCCTTGTTGTCGCCATCAGCATGGATACCCGCGGTCTGAGTAAACACATCGTCGCCGACGATTGGGGCGTTATCGCCGATGCGTTTGCCCGAGAAGTACTGCACCAGCTCGCTGACATGGCCGAGATGGCTCTCGTCGATCTCGATCGTCATCCCGAGCTGATCACGCAGATTGACCACGACCTCGGCGAGCGAGGCATTTCCAGCACGCTCACCGAGACAATTAACGGTGCAATGGACCCCTGCCGCCCCTGCCTGGGCGGCGGCGAAGACGTTCGCGGTCGCCAGTCCGTAGTCATTGTGCGGATGGAAATCGAAGCGCAGCCCAGGAAAACGCCTGATCATGTCGCTGACGGCGGCAAAGACGCGCTCCGGCGTCATCACGCCGAGGGTGTCGGGCAGCATGAAATGCCCGACACCGGCCTCGCTCAGGCGCTCGATCAAGGTATAGACATAGGCTGGATTATCGACATAGCCGTTCGACCAGTCCTCGAGATAGAGATTGACCGCGAGCCCGCGCTCTTGGGCAAGCGCGATGTTCGTGAGCACGTCCTCGGCATGCTGTTGCGGGGTCTTGCCAAGCTGCGTCCGGCAGTGCTTCTCGCTGCCCTTGGCGAGCAGATTGATCACCCGACCGCCGGCACGCCTGATCCAGTCTGCACTGCGCCCGCCGTCGACGAAGCCGAGCACCTCGACCCGGTCGTCGAGCCCTTTGCCGTGCGCCCAGTCGATGATCTGGGCGACCGCCGCAAGCTCGCCCTCGGAGACCCGCGCCGAGGCGACCTCGATCCGATCCACCCGCAACAGTTCGAGCAGCGCCTTGGCGATATTGACCTTCTCGTCCGGCGAGAACGAGACCCCCTGGGTCTGCTCGCCGTCGCGCAGCGTGGTATCGAGGATCAGGATGCGCTGGGCGTCGTCGAAGCTCATATCGATCTGGTCTGAATCGGTGATCATCGGCACGCTCAACCTGCAGACGCGCCGAGTGTGTGGCGGATAAAGGATGCGACCGCATCGGCGTCGGCCGGCAGCTCGGCGCAGCGGGCCTCGCGCTCGAGCACCCCCTGCAGTGAGGGCGGCGGCGGCGGCTCCCGGCCGATCGCTTCGACGACCGCCTCGGTGAACTTGGCCGGGTGCGCGGTGGCGAGCACCACAGCCTCTGGAACCTCAGCGGCCGCGCAGGCCCCAACCGCCGTGTGCGGGCAGAGGATGTAGCCGCTGCGCTGCTCGACACGTCGGATCTCGGCGAGCGTCTCGCCATCGGAGACAGCCCGAGCGTCGAAGTCCTCCCGCACCCGGCGGTGACGCTCGCCATCGACCTTCAGCGCACCAGTCTCGGCCATCTCGGCCAGCAGCGCCCGCACCGCAGCGGGGTCCTCATCGAGCAGATAGTACAGGTAGCGCTCGAAGTTCGAGGCCAGCTGGATATCCATCGCCGGGCTCAGCGTCTGGTAGACCTCACCCGCCTGATAAACACCGGTTGCGACGAAACGGGTCAGGATATCGTTGCGATTGGTCGCGATGATGAGGCGGTCGACCGGAAGCCCCATCCGCTTGGCGAGCCAGCCGGCGAACACGTCGCCGAAATTCCCGGTCGGGACCGCGAAGCTCAGGCGGCGCTCCGGATCACCGCCGCTCAGCCGGCCCCAGGCATAGAAGTAATAGATCGTCTGCGCCAGAATCCGGGCCAGGTTGATCGAGTTGACCGCGCCGAGTCGGTATTCCTGCTTGAATGGTAGATCACTGAACAGCGCCTTGACGATACGCTGGGCGTCATCGAAGGTGCCCTCGATCGCGATGTTGTGCACATTGGCGTCGAGCACGGTCGTCATCTGGAGTTCCTGCACGGGCGACACCCGCCCCTTCGGATGCAGGATGAAGATGTCGATCCCCGCCTTGCCACGAACGCCATAGATCGCCGCCGAGCCGGTATCCCCCGAGGTAGCGCCGAGGATGCGTAGCGCACCGCCCTCGCGCGCGATCAGATACTCGAACAGGTTCCCAAGCAGCTGCAGCGCCACATCCTTGAACGCGGCGGTTGGACCGTGGAACAGCTCGAGCCAGCGCCGTTCGGCATGCTCGGTCACCGGCGTCACCTCGGGGTGGGTGAAGCCGGCGTAGGAGCGCTCGACCAGATCGGTCAGATCGGCGCGCGGAATCGCATCACCGACGAAGGGCGTCAGGACCTCGACGGCCAGTGCCTGAAAATCGAGCTGTGCCCAATCGCGCAAGGTTTCAGCCGGCAGACTCGGGATCGCCTCCGGCACCAATAGGCCGCCGTCGGTCCCCAGCCCCATCATCACCGCCTCGGCAAAACCGAGGGGCTCGACCCCGCCTCGTGTACTTAGGTATCGCATCGCATCCTGAGGTTGGTAGCCCAAAAAATAGTGAATCGGCTCCCTTGCCGCAACCGACGAACTGTAACCGCTCGGCGCCGCCGCGGGCGCGCGGGGCGGTAAAGATGAGCAAGCGCCGCACTGACGGCCGCTGCACTGCGAACGGATCAGGGGGCGGTACTGAACGGACAGCCCGCCGTAGCCGCCTATAGCGCGCTCGATGGCGCGAACAGCGGCACCTTTAGCGTCGCCTCGAGCGATTACGACTTTTCCCGGCGGTTCAGACCCTTCAGCCGATACTCCTTATCGTTGACAGGGGATTGTACCGGACAACACAATGCGCGACCGCTCGCAAACCCGAAAATGGGCTGCGCAGCGCGTAAACAACCAATGCCAATAATGACGGGGAGACGCTCGGCCGGCCCAGTCAGCGCCCGCAGCTGCAACGCGGGCGGAGCCTCCCTTTCACCAAATCTGATCTCCTGAGGGAGGGACAAAGCGGTGACACCCGAAAAACGCTCCGCCTATTGGAAGGCCAATCTTTGGCTCCTGACCATCCTGCTGATCATCTGGTTCGTCGTGTCCTACGGGCTCGGCATCCTGCTCGTCGAGCCGCTCAACAACTTCTCGCTCGGCGGCTACCCGCTCGGATTCTGGTTCGCACAGCAGGGCTCGATCTACATCTTCCTGGCGCTGATCTTCGTCTACGCGTGGCAGATGAACCGACTCGATAAGAAATTCGACGTCGACGAAACCTGAGGACCCCATCGATGACAGCTCTCGATTTCTGGACCTACGGCGTCGTCGGCGCCACCTTCCTGCTCTATATCGGCATCGCCATCTGGGCGCGTGCCAGTACCACCGGCGAGTTCTATGTCGCCGGCAAGGGCGTCCATCCGGTTGCGAACGGCATGGCCACCGCGGCCGACTGGATGTCCGCCGCTTCGTTCATCTCGATGGCCGGCCTAATCGCCTTCAACGGCTACGGTGCCTCGGTCTTCCTGATGGGCTGGACCGGCGGCTACGTGCTGCTGGCGCTACTGCTCGCTCCGTACCTGCGCAAGTTCGGCAAGTTCACCGTGCCGGAGTTCATCGGTGACCGCTACTACTCGCAAGCGGCCCGCATCGTCGCGGTCATCTGCCTGATCCTGGCCTCGATCACCTACGTCATCGGCCAGATGAAGGGTATCGGGGTCGCCTTCTCGCGCTTCCTCGAGACCAGCTACGAGATGGGCCTCTACATCGGCATGGGCATCGTCTTCATCTACGCGGTGCTCGGCGGCATGAAGGGCATCACCTATACCCAGATCGCCCAGTACTGCGTGCTGATCCTGGCCTACACGATCCCGGCGATCTTCATTTCGCTCGCCCTGACCGGCATCCCGATCCCGCAGATCGGCCTCGGCGGCAATTACGCCCCCGGTGGCGGCGAAATCTCGCTGCTTGCCAAGCTCGACCAAGTGGTGACCGAGCTCGGCTTCAAGCAGTACACCACCCAGGTCATGGGCAGCACGCTGAACATGTTCGCCTACACCCTATCGCTGATGATCGGCACCGCCGGTCTGCCGCACGTCATCATCCGCTTCTTCACCGTGCCCAAGGTCAAGGATGCCCGTTACTCGGCCGGCTGGGCCCTGGTCTTCATCGCGCTGCTCTACACCACCGCCCCAGCAGTCGGCGCAATGGCGCGGCTGAACTTCACCGATACCCTGATGGTGCAGCAGACCGAGACCACCGAGCAGGGCCTAGCCGCGTTCGAGCCGCAGCCCTACGACGAGCTTCCGCCGTGGTTCAAGAACTGGGAGAAGACCGGCCTCTTGGCCTGGCAGGACCTGAACGACGACGGCCTGGTGCAGTACTATAACGACACCAACGAGGCTACGGTAGCCGAAGCGGAAGCGCTCGGTTACGCGGGCAGCGAGGTCTTCCACCGCTCGGGCGATGCATTGAACCCCGGGCCTGACCGCGACATCATGGTGCTCGCGAATCCGGAGATCGCTCAGCTGCCAAACTGGGTCATTGCCTTGGTCGTCGCCGGCGGTCTCGCCGCAGCCCTCTCGACCGCAGCTGGACTGCTGCTCGCAATCTCGTCGGCCATCTCGCATGACCTGCTCAAGGGTGTCTTCGCCAAGGGGATCTCGGAGAAGAACGAGCTGATGGCGGGCCGTATCGCGATGGCCGGCGCCATCGTCGTCGCCGGATTCCTAGGCCTGAATCCGCCCGGATTCGCTGCAGGAACGGTCGCCATCGCCTTCGGCTTGGCCGCCTCGTCGATCTTCCCGGCACTGATGATGGGCATCTTCTACAAGAAGATGAACAACGTCGGCGCGGTGGCCGGCATGTTGGCTGGTATCACGGTGACCCTGCTCTATGTGTTCCAGCACAAGGGGATCTTCTTCATCCCGGGCACCGCCTTCCTGGCGCCTGAGCTCGGCATGGGGCCCGACTGGTTCTTTGGCATCTCGCCGAACGCCTTCGGCGCCGTCGGTGCCATCGTCAACTTCGTCGTCGCATTCGTCGTCGCGAAGCTGACCGCACCGCCGCCGGAGCACATCCAGCATCTCGTCGAAGACGTTCGCGTCCCACGAGGTTCCGGCGAGGCAACCAGCCACTAAGGCTGAACGCCCAGGAGAGCCGGCCACGCCGACGGCCGGCTCTCGTTCCAAACATGAAGCCCCGCAGGTGCGGGGCCTTTTCTGTTGCGGCGGTGGTCAGCCCGCGCCCTTGGCAGACCGGCGACTCATCGCGACGAGCCGCGGCCTGGTCTTAGACCTAGACCATGAAACGTCGCCCGAGCGGATCGCGGCGACGCTCAGGACGCGCACGCCTCTTTGCGAACTGGAAGCCATCCTCCGCGGTCGCTGGATCGAAGTACAGGTCCATCGGTACATAGTCCCACCCGTGCCGGCGCTCACGCTTGAGCCGCTGCGCACTGAGCTCAGGCCGCCCATGTGGAGCACCCCAGACCTCGTTACTCGCTGTGTCTCGCATCGGGGTCTTGACTGGGCCTTGGGCTACCATAACCCAGCGTTCCCGTTGTACTGTCGCCGTCACCATACTGCCTCCTCATGATGGTCGGCCGGCGCCCGGGTATCGAGCACCTCTCGCTCACCCTACTAGTATAGTCGGTTTACCCATCTTCATTGCGGTTTTCCGTAATCCGCGAGACGCTATCGCGAATCGCTTGCTGGCCGCAGTCAGACCTCGCATCAGCGATAATCTCGGGTCGAGACGGGTCGCAACTTCACGACTTTGCGGCATACTCATGCGAGCAACCGATACCAATACCGCTTTACCACCCGAGGACGGTCGCTATGGATGTCGAGCTGATCGAAATCCAAGAGTTTCTCGCCAATCACCCGCCGTTCGAGCAGCTGCCCGAGGCAGCGCTCGAGCAGATACCGCGGCAGCTCACTGTTCGCTATCTGCGACGCGGTTCCGCATTCCCGCCGGCCGATGATCAAGCCCGGCATCTCTACATCCTGCGCCGCGGCGCCGTGGAGCTGCGCACCGAGGAGGGCGAGTTGGCCGGCAAGCTGGCCGAGGGCGACCTCTATAGCGATGCCTGCGGCGGCAATAGCGAGGCGCGCGCCCTGACGGGTCAGACCGTCGAGGACACCCTGGCCTACTCGTTGAGCTGCGAGCGCTTCGAGCGCCTCTGTACCGACCATCCCGAGCTGGCCGAGCACTTTCAGGATGCACCGACCAAACGCCTGCGCAAGGCGCTCGATGTCTTGACCGAGCAGACCGCGGCGAGCAGCGGCCTGATGACGGTGACCGCGCAAGACCTGATCCGCCGCAGCCCTGTCATCGCCGACCCGGCGATCAGCATCCGCGAGGCCGCCGGCATCATGTCGACAGAGCGCGCATCGGCCCTGCTGTTGATGGAGGCGGGCCAGCTCGCCGGCATCATCACCGACCGTGACCTACGCAATCGCTGCGTCGCCGCTGGCCTTTCCACCGACCGCCCGGTGAAGGAGATCATGACCGCGTCGATCTCGACCATCAGCGCCGACACGCTCGGCTTCGAGGCGCTGCTGAAGATGACCCGGCTCAACGTCCACCATCTACCGGTCGTCGAGGGCGAACAGGTGCTCGGCATGCTCTCGACCAGCGACTTCACGCGCTTCCAGAGCAGCAGCGGCGTCTATATCGTCAGCGACGTCCACAAGGCCAAGACCGTTGCCGAGCTCGAGGCGGTCAGCGCCAAGATCCCCGAGCTGCAGGTGCAGCTGATCAACAGCGGCGCCACCGGCAACCATGTCGGGCAGGCCGTCAGCGCGATCACCGACGCCATCACCATGCGTCTGATCGCGCTCGCCGAGGCCGAACTCGGCCCGCCACCGGTCCCCTACGCCTGGCTAGTCGGCGGCTCGCAGGCGCGGCGCGAGCAGTCATCGCACTCCGATCAGGACAACGCGCTGCTCATCGCCGACGCGATGAGCAAGGGTGACGATGACTACTTCCGCCAGCTCGCCGAGCGCGTCAACGACGGCCTGCACGCCTGCGGCTACATCTACTGCCCGGGCGAGGTCATGGCCAAGAACCCGACCTGGCGCCAACCGCTCGCGGTCTGGCAGCGCTACTTCGAGAACTGGATTCAGCGCCCCGAGCCCAAGGCGCTGATGCTCGCCAGCGTGTTCTTCGATCTGCGCGCACTGCATGATCCGGCCGGGCTCTACGATGGCTTGCACCAGCAGGTGCTCGAGCTCTCACGCGACAACCGCATCTTCATCGCCTACATGGCCGCCAACGCCCTCAAATACCGTCCGCCATTGGGATTCTTCCGCAACTTCGTGCTCATCCATGGCGGCGATCACGACCGCAGCTTCGACCTCAAGCACCGCGGCACCGTGCCCATCATCGACCTGGCGCGCGCCTCTGCCCTCTCTGCCGGGCTGGAGCCGATCAACACCGTCGAGCGGCTCGAGGCCGCAGCTGCAGCGAAAGCGCTCAGTCAGGACGGCGCGGCAAACCTCATCGACGCCTTCGAACTGATCAATACGCTGCGCATCCGCCACCAGGCCGAGCAGCTCAGCAAGGGCGAGCACGCCGACAACTTCCTCGCGCCCGAACGGCTCTCACCGCTCGAGCGCGGGCATCTCAAGGATGCCTTCATCCTGATCAACAGCATGCAGGAAACACTCGGACAACGCTATCAAGCGGGCCGTTTCACCTGAGCCGCGCCGCTGCCCCCG
>JAAAOQ010000182.1 GCA_009908845.1 Gammaproteobacteria bacterium | reverse complement strand
GGACTCGGTCGAGCTCGGGGTGACCACGGTCGATCACTACTTCGACACCCTCGGCGGTATCAGCCGTGCCGTCAGCCGCTCCAAGGGCGGCGATGTGCCGGTCTACATCGGCGACCAGACCCGCGGCGACGGCAAGGTCCGCACCCTCGCCGAGCAGGTCGCGCTCGAGACCCGGACCCGGATGCTCAATCCGAAGTGGTACGAGGGCATGCTCGAGCACGGCTACGAGGGCGTGCGCCAGATCGAGGTCCATGTGACCAACACGATGGGCTGGTCGGCGACCACCGGCCAGGTCGCGCCCTGGGTCTATCAGCGCATGACCGAGACCTTCGTCCTCGATGAGGAGATGCGCGAGCGCCTCGCGGCGCTGAACCCGACCGCGTCGGCCAAGGTCGCACAGCGGCTGATCGAGGCCCATGAGCGCAACTATTGGGAGCCGGACGCCGAGACCCTCGAGGCCCTGCGGCAGGCCGGCGAAGAGCTCGAGGACCGGCTCGAGGGCATCACTGAAGGGGTGGCGGCGTGACCCTCGACGATCTCCCTACCACCATCTTCGGCGGCGGCAAGCCCGAGAGGCCGTCGGCCGTGCCTGGGTCAAAGCCGGTGTCGGGCTCCGCCTCGGAGCAGTGCGACGCCCCCGATTGCGGTGATCCGCAGCGCGGCGCGCCGCGGTCTGCCGATCCGCGGCTCGACGGCGAGGGCAGTGTCCAGGTGCAGCTCGATCCGAGCGAGCGCATCGGCAAGGCCCAGGTCTTCGCGATCTACGGCAAGGGCGGAATCGGCAAGAGCACGACCAGCTCGAACCTGTCGGTCGCGTTCTCGAAGCTCGGCAAGCGGGTGGTGCAGATCGGCTGCGATCCGAAGCACGACAGCACCTTCACGCTGACCAAGTGCCTGGTGCCGACCGTGATCGACGTGCTCGAGTCGGTCAACTTCCATCCGGAAGAGCTGCGCCTCGACGACTTCGTCTACGAGGGCTATAACGGCGTGATGTGCGTTGAGGCGGGTGGTCCGCCGGCTGGCACCGGCTGTGGCGGCTACGTCGTCGGCCAGACCGTGAAGCTGCTCAAGCAGCATCACCTGCTCGACGACACCGATATCGTCGTCTTCGATGTGCTCGGCGATGTCGTCTGCGGCGGCTTCGCGGCGCCGTTGCAGCATGCCGATCGGGCGCTGATCGTCACCGCGAACGACTTCGACTCGATCTTCGCGATGAACCGGATCTCGACCGCGATTCTGGCCAAGGCCAAGAATTATAAGGTGCGCATCGGCGGCGTGATCGCCAACCGCAGCAACGAGACCGATCAGATCGACCGCTTCAACGCCGCGACCGGCCTCAAGACCATGGCCCATCTGCCGGCGCTCGATGTGATCCGCCGCTCGCGGCTGCGCAAGGCGACCCTGTTCGAGATGGAGCCCTCGCCCGAGGTCGAGCATGCGCAGAGTCAGTACCTGCAGCTCGCCGAGGCCCTGCTGGCCGGCGCCGATCCGCTCGCGGTGCAACCGATGCGCGATCGCGATCTGTTCGACTTCCTGGGCTTCGACTGAGCGCGCTCGCAAGTGACAACGATGGCCAACCCTTCATACCAAGAACGTCGCAATGAGGTCGAATCCTACTTCGACCGCACCGCGGCCGAGGCCTGGAAGCGGCTCACCTCCGATGCCAAGGTCAGCGGCATCCGCGCGACCGTGCGCGCCGGCCGTGACCGGATGCGAGCGACGCTGCTGAGCTGGTTGCCGGCCGATCTCACCGGCAAGCGCGTGCTCGATGCCGGCTGCGGGACTGGCCTGCTGGCGGTCGAGGCGGCACGGCGCGGTGCCGAGGTCTATGCGGTCGATCTGTCGCCGACGCTGATCGCGCATGCGCGCGAGCATCTGCCGAGCGACCTGCCGGGACGGATCGAGTTCGCGGTCGGCGATATGCTGGCGCCGGAGCAGGGCGAGTTCGACCATGTGGTCGCGATGGACAGCATCATCCATTACGAGCCGGACGATGCCCTAGATGTGATCGCCGGCTTCACCGAGCGCGCGCGCGACTCGATCGTCTTCACCTTCGCCCCGCGCACGCCAGCGCTCGCCGTGATGCACGCGGTTGGCCAATGGTTCCCACGCAGTGATCGCTCGCCGGCGATCGTCCCGATTGCCGAATCAACGCTGAAACAGCGCATCCAGGGTGCACCGCGCTTCAACGGCTGGATGATCGGCCGCACCGAGCGGATCGCAAAAGGCTTCTATACCTCTCAGGCGCTCGAGCTGCGCCGCAGTCAGGAGGTCGGTTAGTCATGTCCGCCTCGATGGACGAATTGAAGCGTCTCTTCTACAACGAGGTCCTGCCGAAGTTCCTGCCATTCGCGGATGCGGCGACCAAGGAACTGCCGATCGGCCGGCTGCTGCGCCTGTCGCTGTTCCAGGCCTCGGTCGGGATGATGATGGTGCTGCTCTACGGCACGCTGAATCGCGTGATGGTGGTCGAGAAGGGCGTGCCGCCCTGGCTGATCGGGCTGATGGTGGCGCTACCGGTCTTGGTCGCGCCATTCCGGGCGCTGATCGGCTTCAAGTCCGATGTCCACGAATCGGCCTTCGGCTGGCGTCGGGTTCCCTTCATCTGGTTCGGTACGCTGATGCAGTTCGGTGGTCTGGCGATCATGCCGTTCGCGCTGCTACTGATGGCCGAGGGCGGCAATGTGCCGACCTTCGTCACCTGGCTCGCCGCCGGCCTCGCCTTCCTGATCGCGGGCGCCGGCCTGCATACGACGCAGACCGCGGGCCTGGCGCTGGCGACCGACCTCTCGGTCGAGGACAAGCGCCCGCGCGTCATCGCCCTGCTGTTCGTGGTGCTGCATCTGAGCATGCTGTTGGCCTCGCTGGCCTTCGGCGCCTTGCTGACCGGTTTCAACGAGATGACGCCCGGCCAGGCGAATGGGCGCCTGATCGGCGTGCTGCAGGGGGCGGCCTTGGTCGCGATCTTCCTGAACATGGTCGCCCTCTGGAAGCAGGAATCGGTCAACCGTGAGCGCGCCCAGCAGATCAAGGCCGACCGCGCCGCCCACAAGGAGCGGCCGAAATTCAGCGAGAATTGGGCGCGCTTTATCCGCGCCGGCGATGCCGCGCGTCTGCTGGTCGCGCTCGGGCTCGGCACCGCCGGGTTCCAGATGCAGGACATCCTGCTCGAGCCCTATGGCGGGCAGGTGCTCGATCTGACGGTCTCGCAGACCACCCGGCTGACGGCGATCTGGGCCTTCGGCACGCTCGCTGCGTTCGGCCTCTCGGCCTACCTGCTGGGCCGCGCGGTGGACTTCTATCGCATCTCGGTCGCCGGTGCCCTCGTCGGCATCCTCGCCTTCGTCGCCGTGATCGCGGCCGATCCGCTCGGCTCGCCGTTGCTGTTCCGCTTCGGTGCGCTCTTGATCGGCTTCGGCGGCGGCCTGTTCGCGGTCGGCACCCTGACCGCCGCGATGAATCTCGCCGACGTCGAGGGCAGCGGACTGGCCCTCGGTGCCTGGGGTGCGGTTCAGGCGACGGCCTATGGTCTGGCCATGTTCCTCGGCGGCACGATCCGCGATGTCGTGACGTCCATCTCCTCCACGGGAGCCCTCGGTCCGGGCCTGACCGGCCCAGCTGTCGGCTATGCTTTTGTCTACAACCTGGAGATCCTGCTGCTCTTCGCCACCCTGATCGCTATCGGACCGCTTGCCTTGAAGGGCGGTCACGCTGCGCGGTCTTCCTCGAAGTTCGGGCTGACCGAGCTTCCTTAGTCACTCTGCCAACGGAGGTCATCCGATGCCCACCGGCGCCATTACCAACTACATCGACGTTGCTCAGCTCACGCTTTATGCGTTCTGGTTCTTCTTCTTCGGGCTCATCTTCTGGATTCGCCGCGAGGACAAACGTGAAGGTTATCCGGTCGAGTCGCAGCGGCTGCGGACCACCAAGATGATGCAAGGCTTTCCGCCGATGCCGAAGCCGAAGACGTTCAAGATGCCGCATACCGGCACCGAGGTCGTGAAGCCCGGTCCGGACCAGCCGCAATACAAGGTCAACGCCGCGCCCATCGCGCCGTTCCCGGGCGCGCCGCTGGCTCCGACTGGCGATCCGATGAAGGCCAATGTCGGGCCTGGGTCTTATGCGATGCGCCTGGAGGAGCCTGACCTGACCGTCGACGGCAAGCCGAAGATCGCGCCGATGCGGGTCGCGAAGCACTTCGAGGTGGTCGGTAAGGACCCCGATCCGCGTGGCATGCCGGTGCTCGGCTGTGACGGCGAGCAGGGTGGAACCGTCAAGGAGATCTGGGTCGACCAGTCCGAACCACAGGTTCGTTATCTGGAACTCGAGGCCAAGGGCGGCAAGCGCGTGCTGCTGCCGATCACGATGTGCGTGGTCAAGGGCAAGAAGGGTTATGTCGATGTCGCCAGCATCACCGGTGCGCAGTTTGCTGATGCGCCGACCCTGAAGAGCTATGATCAGATCACGATGCGTGAAGAAGACATGGTCACCGCCTATTACGGCGGCGGAACCCTGTATGCCACTCCAGAGCGTGCGGAGCCGTTTCTGTGAGTGAATTCGCCTTCGAGCCGGTTCACGGCTTGCCGGAGAACCTCCCCCCAGGGGAGGCGCTCCGCTGGCAGGGCGCGCCGCATTGGCGCGTCCTGGCCAGGCGCGCCTTTCATGCCCGTACCGTCGCGTTTTACTTCGGTCTGCTGATCCTGATCCAGTTCGCTTACCTGCTGCTGGGTGGGGGAGCAGGTCTGAAAGAGGCGGTGCTGGCGGCGTTCTGGCTGTTCCTGCTCGGTGGTCTCGCGGTCGGGATCTTGGTCCTGCTTGCCTGGCTGTACAGCCGCTCGACCGTCTACAGCATTACGGATCGGCGCCTGGTGATCCGTTTTGGTGTCGCGTTGCCGATGGCGGTCAACATCCCGTTCAAGATCGTCGAGAGCGCGGGGCTCCGAACCTATCCCGACGGCTCCGGCGACATCCCGTTGGTGTTGGGCTCGGGCCAGAAGGTCAGCTATCTGATCATGTGGCCAAACGTTCGGCCATGGCGGTTCAGCAACGCGCAGCCGATGTTGCGTGCGATCCCCGATGCGAAGAACGTCGCCGAGATCCTGGCCGAGGCG
This sequence comes from Gammaproteobacteria bacterium, assembly GCA_009908845.1. Taxonomy (GTDB): domain Bacteria; phylum Pseudomonadota; class Gammaproteobacteria; order Chromatiales; family Chromatiaceae; genus Lamprobacter. Next base: position 6,264 of record JAAAOQ010000182.1, on the reverse strand, counting down.
TTGCAGAGCGCAACCGCCGACACCGATACGGAGGCCGACGAGGCGGCCGATCCTCGGTCCAACGGGTCAACCGATACGGGCGAGCTGGAAACGGCCGCTGCGAAGGCCGGTGGTCGATAGGAGATCGCCCCGTTCGGCTCCCTCAACCTCCACCAGCCCGCTAGTTGTCCCCAGCGTCGAGGAATAGAGTCCTATGAGTGACCCGTTCGAGGGCCGCCCATTTCCGCGCGGCGTTCTGATCGGCGCTGCGCTGCTGATCGCGTTCGTGATCGCTGCCGCGGCGATGGTTCGGCTAACCGGCGTCGGCGGCGTCGAGATGCCGCTTGCTCCGGTGAAAGAGGCGCGTGAGCTGGTCTTCGAGGATATCGGGGACGGTGTGACCCTGGTCGCCTTGCCAGGGCCTCAGGGAGCTGATCGCAACGCGGTTGTCGCGCTTCTGCGTTCCGGTGTCGACGGCTTTGCGATGGGGGTGATGCGGGGGATGGAACGGGACCGGAACATACGGGATATTCCGCTCGATGCACCCTATCAGCTCGCGCTGCTGGAAGACGGCCGGCTCGTGTTTCGGGACCCGCAGGTCGGCACCGAGATCGATCTGCGCGCATTCGGTCCGACCAATCTCGCGGCCTTTGTGCCCATGCTGCGCACCGAGCCGAAGCCGCTTGCCGAGATCGCCGCCGCGGACGCCGGCAACTGAGCTCGACCGCTGCGCATGTCGAGCTACGCTCTGGCGGTTGGCTATGCGTTGTTCCTGTGGTGGTTCAGCACGGGCGTCATCCTCTATCTCAACGGCCTTCCGGCGCGGACCTACAGGACCAGCCTGATCGCTGCGACGGCGCTGATGATCGCGTTGATCGGCGTCGTCTATCTGGTCCGCGACTGGCACGATCTCTGGGGCGCCTATCTCGGCTTCACCTCGGGCGTGCTGGTCTGGGGCTGGCTCGAGATGGTCTACTTCATGGGTGCGGTGACCGGGCCGCATAAAGAGGCTTGCCCACCGGGCTGCACGGGCTGGCGCCGTTTTCGTCTCGCACTGGGCACCAGTATCCATCATGAGCTATTGCTGCTGCTGATCACGGCGGTGCTCGTTGCTGTGACCTGGGGGGCGGAGAATCAGCTTGGCACCTGGACCTTCGTGATCCTATGGCTGATGCGCTGGAGCGCAAAGCTGAACCTTTTCCTCGGTGTGCCGAACCTCAACGAGGACTGGCTCCCAGAGCATGTTCGCTATATCACGACCTACCTGCGCAAGCGGCCGATGAACCTGCTATTCCCGATATCGGTCAGCGTTGCGACGGTGGTCATGTCATTGTTGGTCGAGGCCGCGCTCGACCTGCCGCCGAGCGGTTTTGCCGGGGTCGCGCTGATCTTGGCCGCGACGCTGTTGGCATTGGCGATTCTCGAGCATTGGTTTCTTGTGCTGCCGCTCGCTGATGGCGCGCTCTGGCGGTGGGTGACCACCTCGGGCGACCGCGAAAACGGGGCAGCCGGAGCCAAATCGGTCTATAAGGAACAGGTTGATGAGGGCGCGCGTTGATATACGTCAACGCCGAGACGCTTTCGGTTCACTACCGTTACGCGCACGGAGTCACACCTTATGCCGCCGCCCCGCCATCGACCGGCCGGGGATTAGAAGAACCAGACCGGATGACCAAGCGGCAAGCGACGTTGCCTGACCCAAACGGGTGTTGCAGTTCAGTGCAGGATGTCATGCGCGCCTAAATCCTATCCGGCCCACGCATCACTGAGGTTCGTCCATGTCCACCTTTGCGCCGACGGAGGTCTCGCCTCAACAACTGGCCCGGATCGCTGAGCTGGGCCCCTCTATGCCCAGTCGGTGAATCCGGCCTCATCTTGGATCGGCTCTTTGGACACCGGGGAATATGAACGCGCACTCGAGCGCGTCGCCCAGCAGCCGGATGAAACCCTATCGCTGTACGTCCATATCCCGTTCTGCCCTGGCCGTTGCCTCTATTGCGCCTGCAATACAACGGTCACCCACGACACCGCCTGGATCGATCGCTATCTAGAGGGGCTCGACCGCGAGATGGCGCTCGTTAGTGAGCGGCTGCGGGGCCAGCACGATGTACTGCAGCTCCATCTTGCCGGCGGCACCCCGAACTATCTCAATGATGCCCAGCTCACGCGGTTGACCGAGATCGTCGAACAGCGCTTCCGGATCATCCCCGATACCGATCTCTCGATCGAATGCGATCCGCGGCGCACCTCAGCGGGCCAGCTCGATCTCCTCCATGCGCTCGGTTATCGACGGGTCACCTTCGGTGTCCAGGACCTGGACCCGTTAGTCCAACGCGCGATCGGCCGGGTCCAGTCGACCGAGCTGGTCAGCGATGTCTATGCGATGGCGCGCGAGACTGGGTTCGAGGCCATCGGCGTCGACCTGATCTACGGCCTGCCGGAACAGACCGAAAAGAGCTTTCAGGCGACGCTGGATGCCGTGGTCGAACTTGCGCCCGACCGCGTCGCCTGCTTTGGCTATACGCGCACGACGGCGCAGGGCACCCATCAGTATGCGATCGATGCGCACCGGCTGCCCTCGGCGGCCGAGCGTCAGGCATTGTTCCATCGGGCAGTGAACACACTGACAGCTGCTGGCTACGCCTGGATCGGGCTCGACAGCTTCGCGTTGGATACCGATGAGCTGGCCATGGCGCAAGAAGAAGGCCGACTGCGGCGCAATTGCATCGGCTACACCAGCATCGCAACCGATCACATGCTCGGCTTCGGCAGCGGCGCGATCGGCGACGTCGGCGGGCTCTGTATGCAGAACGAGGCCGAGATCGATACCTGGCTGTCACGTGTCCAGGCCGGCCAGCTCGCAGCGGCCCGCGGTCACCAGGTCGAGGACCGCGATCGTCGCCGGCGCGACGCGATCGAGCACATGATCTGTAATCTCGAGCTGCCGGCCGAGCTTGCTGCCGGGTGTCTCGACGACGAATACGCGCGCCTCGCCAGCTACGCGCCCGATGGCCTGGTGCAGATCGAGTCCGATCGTCTGCGGATTACCCCATCGGGGCGCTATTTCTTGCGGACCCTTTGCAGCGAGCACGGCGCCTACTTCGAGTGGGATCGCTCGCGCTGGCATTTCTCCCGTAGCCTGTGAGCAGCAGTGAGGCGAGAGCCCCCGAGACGCTGAGCCGGATCGGGCCCAATGCGATCACCCGCGTCGCGGAGGCGCTCGAGGCGATCCAAGGCCCCACCGAAACGGTGTTCGCGCAGGCGGGGCTGACCCATTTTCTGACCGAGCTGCCCGAGGAGATGGTCGACGAGCGCGATGTGACCGCCCTGCAACGGGCATTGCGTGCCGAGCTCGACCGCGACACCGCGCGGGCGGTCGGCTGGGACGCCGGGCTGCGCACTGGCGATTACCTGCTCGCCCATCGCATCCCGAAGCCGGCGCAGCGTATTCTCAAGCTCCTTCCGTCCCGACCGGCGAGCCAGATGCTGCTCAAGGCGGTTGCCAAGCATGCCTGGACCTTCTCCGGCAGCGGCCATTTCAGCTATCAGGTCGGCCGGCCTGTTCAGGTATGGATCGCGGACTGCCCACTCTGTCGTGGTGCTCGAGCAGAGGTGCCGGTCTGCGATTTCTATCGCGGCGCCTTCGAGCGGCTGTTCACGACCCTCGTCAACCCCCGTACCCAAGTCCGAGAGACCCAGTGCCAGGCATTGGGCGCCGAGGCCTGTCTTTTCGAGATGCGCTGGTGAGCTGCGCCGGCTCGAACCCGCCCCGCTCCGTCGTGCAGTATCGAGCTCAGTTCAGGGCCCGCATCACCAAGGTCTTCGGATAGCTCGTCTCAGGGATCGCTGGCTGGATCGGATGGTCTGGCCCCTGGCTCCCGATCCACAGCAACTGCAATGCGCGTCCAGCGCGCTTGGCGGCCTGTTGTACGGTCATCACAAAGCTGTCCCGCCCGAGATGAAACGAGATGCGCACTCGCGGTAGGGGCCGTCAGCGGCGGTGGTTGACGATGTCGCGGGTAATAGCGACTGCCTCTCGCAACCGTTCGAGGAGCTCGGCTCGACCGCTGAGACCTAACGGCGTTGCCACGGCGGCGGGATGCTGTCGTTGCAGTAGAACCCGAATCAGCAGCTCGCGCTGTTGCATCGGGGGCGCTTGCTCCGCAACGCGCTCGCCCGTGAGGGCGCACCAGGCGAGGCGCGCGAGGGCGGGCAGTGAGGCCCCAAGGGTCCGGTGCGCGTTGGCGAAGGCATCGATTTCCATGCCGTCCTGCGGCCCAAGCGGCGCGCATTCGGCGGACACCTCCGCCAGCAGAGACGAGATGATCGCAGGCTCGACAGTGCTCAGCGGACCGCTCAGCAGGACGGGCAGGTCGCGGCGAAGCCGCTCTTCGGCCCGTCCGCAAAGGTCCTGGCCAAGCGAGCTCAGCGGCTTCAGCACCACGGCTGAGCGCGCCCCACTGGCGGCGTTGCGATGGACGCCGAGATGCAGCGGGTGGAGGCCACAGCGGCGCCAGAAGGCGAGCAGCTCGGGGTTGGCGCCGAAGCTCGCGCCCACTAGGTCGGTACCTTCGGCCGCAGCCTGGTCGGCGATCGCGTCCACTAGCCGTCGTCCAAGCCCATGCCGCTGCGCTGCGTGATGTACGGCGATCCGCACGATCCGCGCAAACTGCAGTCCGGGCGCATCGAATAGCCCGGCATGCGCGGACAGGGTTTGAGGCAACAGGTGCCCGCGCGGTCGCCGACGCCCATCGAAGACCGGCTGGTGCAGTGAGGTCTCCAGAGCACCTTCCCGGGCGACTAGCGCGGTTGCAACGACGAGGTTGCCGCTGCTCAGGGTCGTCACCGACAGGTTCGGTCCGTCCAACAGATGGCGCAGATCGTTCGGGCGGGTTTGGTAGTGGCCCAGCACCAGCAGACCGAACAGTTGGCGGAGTCGGTCCTCGTCGCGAGCCAGTGTGCTGCGCGTCCAGTGCTCAATTTGAACCGAACCGAGGTCCGCGGCGGCGACCTGCTCATCGGCCGCGGGCTCAGCGTCGAGGAGCAATAGCCGATTGATCAAGGTCTCGAGCGGGTCGTCCTGTCGCCATCGGATCGGTGTCTTGAGCCTAAGGCCGCGCCAGGCCGGGGTGCGCTGGTCCAGCAGCCCGCGAAAACGGACCTCGAAGCCGCGTCCCGTCCCTTCGTACCCATGAATCGTGGTCGCGAAGCAGATGCGCTTGTAGTGCGCCAGCATCTGCTCCAGTAGCGGCGCTGGGATACCTGCGGCCTCGTCGACCAACAGCAGATCGGCCCAGGGCTGCTGATCCAGGAGCTCATCCGGCGCGATGAATCGCACCGACCCATCGGCCTCGGCAGCGCCGCATCGCGCGACCGCGTCGACATGAGAGAACAGGGCCTCGGTGGCGCCGCGCCTCGGCGCCGTCACGAGCACGCGCATGCCGTCGGTAATGCAGAGCCGAGCCGCGGCGATGCCCAGCGCTGCGGATTTGCCGCGCCCCCGGTCCGCGGTCAGCACCAGCGGTCGCCGCGCCCGTCCGTGCGCCAGCCGCATGATCGCATCGATCGCGTCGGCTTGATCGGTGGTTGCCGGTTGCGCTGGATCAGGCATGGTCCGCGCCGGCTGGGTCAGGAAGCCAGCGCTCGCGAGCGCCTTGACCACTCGCTCGGCTGCGGCTGCCGCCGAGTCAGAGCCGGCCCGGCGCGGTGCGCCGACCTCGGCTGGCTGAGGCGCCGCGCTGCCGTATCTCGCCGCGGCGTTGGATGCTGCCGTGTTGCGGCTGCCTGTCCTTCCGGTGCTTGAGATGCTGACTGGGCTGGGTACAACAGGCTCGGCGCGAAGGGCGCCCTCAGCGCGCCCGGTCTGGCTCGCGCTCCGGGCGGTCAGAACCGCAGGCGAGCGCGAGAGCAGCCGGATGAGCCGCTCGAGAAACGCAGAATCAACGTCGGCTGCGCCGAACGGATACGCCGCGATGCGAGCGGCTTCCGGATCGACCTGATCACGCCAGTCCTCGAGTCTCGGTGCGAGCAGCAGCATGAGTCCACCGCCGCGCAGACTGCCGGCCGCGGCGCCAAGGGCGTCGGCGTCGAGACCGCTCCAGGCATCGATCGCCAACAGATCGCATTCGCTGCCAAGCAGACGCTGCACCTTGCTAGGCGGGATCGTTTGTCCAGGCGGGATGGCTTGGTTATTCCCGTCGTTGCTGATCCATACAAGGCGTTCCGGGGTGAGGCGGGAGATCAGCTCATGCGCGACCTGCAGGGTCCAATCCCTTGGTCCGTCGA
>JAAAOQ010000058.1 GCA_009908845.1 Gammaproteobacteria bacterium | reverse complement strand
TCGCTCTCTGCGACTGCCTGAACGCCCAGCAGGCGGTCTACCCCGGCACGGATCTTCGTCTCGTGTTCGAGGCGATCCAGTCGCATTAGATTTAGCGCCAAGTCAGGAGTTCTGCGATGTGCTGGGCGGCAATCGCGGTGTGCTCGCCCAGGCGGACCGGCGCGCCGACCAGGGCCTGCTCGAGCGGTCCCGGTGTGCCCTGCGCATCGCGCGGCGAGAAATTCCAGGTCGTCAGGGCGATGATCTGGTAATTGAGGAGGCGCCCATGGCGGACCTGAAGCCAGTGACCGAGACTCCCGCGAGCGGCCTCGGGACGAGCGTCTTCACGGGCGGTAACCGATCACCGGCTCTTCGGCTTGCGGATGCTCGGGGCGATGGCGATATGATCGGACACCGCGTTCTGGCGCAGACGTTCCGGCGTTGCCGCCTTGCTCAATGACGCGAGTGCGATGAACCACGCACGCGGCATGTCGGTGGGCAGCCCGACCGGGATGCCGGCGATGTGCGGCGTGGTGGTCTGTCTCAGTCGCTGTCGTCACCGTCATTCCGCCAACTCGCCGCCCTCGCACCGATCCTAACCGTACCGAGCAACCCAGACCATTGACGTGACTCCGCAAGACCTGCACGTCGGGAGTGCGCCCCCTGAATCGCCTCCCCAACCCTGAGGCCGATGCGCCGTCGGCCTCGAAGGCGCATGTCGAGCCGTGGAGACCTGCTGCGGGCCAATCCTCAAGGACGATCCGATCTCGCTGACGCACTCGCGAAGCGCGCCAAGCGCCCTCAGGTTTCAGGTAACAAACCCCTCGCTGACGATGGTCGAGGGAATGCCCCGTTTTGGTGTCCAGATGCCAATGCGGTCTGTCCGCTCCATCCTTGACCGAGGTGGGCTATGGCGATGATTCGCGTTCGACGCGTCTGCGCGGTGTGCGGTGCACCGATCACTTGGCAGCGCAAGTGGTCGCGCTCGCCGTACCGGCTCAAGTACTGCTCCGAGGGCTGCCGACAACGCGGGCTCAGCGACGAGGATCAGGCCATCGAGCGCAAGATCCTCGAGCTGCTCGACGAGCGCGCCGTCGGCGCATCGATCTGCCCGAGCGAGGTCGCCCGCGCACTGAGACCGGACGGCGACTGGCGGTCCCTGATGGAGCCGGTGCGTCAAGCCGCGCGCCGACTGCAGCGCGCCGGACGCATCCAGGCCACCCAGCGCGGCCAACCGGTCGACCTGGGCACAGCGCGCGGTCCAATCCGGCTCCGGCTCAAGCCGCAGGCGGCCGTCCAGCTGTGAGCGCGATCCGGGAAGGCAGGCCCTCCGATGCCGGTGGTGACGAGGTCGGCCAGCGGGTTCTGAGCGAACACCACGAATTCGCAGCCAGGAGCCGGAGCCGACCGGGGTACTGCGAGGGGGAACCCCCGTCCGTTGAGTCCGCATCCTGACGCCATGCACTGCCCGCGGACCTTACAAGGACCGGTCGGCGCTTCCTAGCCGCAACCGTGCTCAACGATAGCGAAATGACGAAAATTTCGCTGCTTTGGGCGCCTTTTTCCTTCTCTTTCACCTGGCGACCGACCTCATCTTCACACCCGCTCGCGGCTTGTCGAGTCGCGAACGTGTTCCCCGAATAACAACGTCCAAACTCGGAGGAGTGAGGTTTCGATGCGAATAAAGAATGCTGTACGCGCCGCGGGTATCGCGGCATTTCTATCAATGGCGTCGCATGCGGCTCAAGTGCAACCGCCTGAGGATGTGCTGGGCGAGCTGATCGAGCGCAACAGCTCAGATTACCTGACACAGAGCGAGCAGAACATCATGATGATGCCGGACAACCCGGCACTCTGGACCGCCGATGAAGGCGAGGCCCTGTTTCGTGAAGAGCGCGGTCCGAACAACACATCGCTCGAGACCTGCGACCTCGGCAAGGGCCCAGGCGTGGTTGAAGGCGTCTACGTCGAGCTGCCGCGCTACTTCGAGGACACCGGTCGTGTGATGGACCTCGAGAGCCGACTAGTCTACTGCATGACCAGCATTCAAGGCTTCTCGCCCGAGGACCCCGAGGTCAAGACACGACACGGCTCGGACTCCGACATGATGAAGCTGCAGACCTTTATCGCGAGCCGATCCAGCGGCCTGCCTTGGAATCCGCCGATGGATCACCCCCTCGAAAAGGCGATGCGCGACGCTGGCGAGGTGATGTTCTACCGTCGCGCCGGGACCTCCGACTTCAGCTGCGCGACCTGCCACACGAACACCAGCAAGCGGATCCGGGCATCGGTGCTGCCCAACATCAACGAGCCCCACGAGTGGACCAAGGCGATCTCCTGGCCCGCCTTCCGCGTGGGTCAGCAGAATGTGCGCAGCAGCACCCACCGCATCCGCGGTTGCTATTGGCAGATGCGCCAGCCGCAGATCATACCTGGCTCGGACGCGGCCATTGCGCTGATGTCGTACTGGACCGACGCCGCACGCGGCCAGCCGGCGATCCTGCCAGACAAGAAGCGCTGAGCAACGTGCCAATCGGAGGAATAGACCAATGACTCGCAATAGAAAGCTGCCGCTGCTCGCACTCATCGCCGGCGCCTCACTCTGTGCGGCGCCGAGCCTGTTCGCCGCCGAGCGCCCATCGTCACCAGTGGCCGCCTACACCGCGATGAGTCCTGAGGAGCTGGCCGATTACCTGATCTTCGAGATGGAGGGATTCGATCTCCACGCACCCACCCAAGAAGGGGGCACGGCCCGTGATCGACTCGAACAGGACCGTACCCAGAAGGTCTGCTCAGCGATCGCACGCAGCGGCGCAGCACTCGACCGCCCGACCGCGGCCAAGATCAGCGCCCTCGCTGAAGAATCGATCCAACTGCCGGAAGGCGATATCGCGCTCGGCGACTGGAAGAAGGGTGAGCAGATCGCCCGCTCTGGCTATGGCTATCGCATGGGTCATCGGGTGGATGACCACACAGGAGAGCCGCCCGGCGGCAACTGCTACGCCTGCCATCAGCTTGATCCGAACGAGACGGCACATGGCACGGTCGGTCCCAGCCTGGCTGGCTACGGCAGACTTCGGGGTACCAGCGATGCGATGCTGAAGCACACCTATCAGATCATCTACAACGCCCATCTGTTCTTCCCCTGCACCACGATGCCGCGTTTCGGCCACAACGGCACGCTGACGCAGGAGCAGATCCGCGATGTGATGGCCTACCTGCTCGACCCGGAATCCCCGGTCAATCAGGAAACGGAGCAGACCGCGCAGGCCGACTGAGCGGACAAGCAGGGATCAGGTCCAGCCCCAACGCCAGCCCTTGCTCGGGCAAGGGCTGGCTGCGCCACCGTCAGTTGCCAACCAGTCCGAACAGCCGAGCCGCATTCCGGTAGGCGAGCCTCTCGGCTGCGGCACATGGGCTGATGGTAGATCATCGCACCGAGCGGACGTGTGCGAAACAACCTGTCCCGATCCCAGGCGCCCTCGGTCGGGCCAGACGCGATGCAGGAGCAGCACTCAGCGGCGGGTGCGGGCGTCGATGAAGGCACCGACCAGATGGAAATCGTCGAGGATCACATAGATCGCCGGCACCAGGAACAGCGCCGCGATGGTGGCGCTGGCCAGCCCGAACGCGAGGCTGGCGGCGAGCGGGATCAGGATCTGCGCCTGCAGGCTCTGCTCGAGCAGCAACGGCGTCAGCCCGGCGACGGTGGTGATCGAGGTCAGCAGGATCGGCCGAAAACGCGCCCGCCCGGCCTGCCGCGCGGCGTCGATGGTCGAAGCCCCGGCGCGCTGCGCCTCGCGGATGAAGACCACGAGCAGGATCGAGTCGTTGACGACGACACCGAACAGCGACGCCATGCCGACGATGCTCGGCATGGTCAGATCGAGCCCGAGCGCCATGTGGCCGAAGATCACCCCGATCAGCGCGGTCGGGATCACCAGCATCACCGTGACCGGCGCCAGATAACCGCGGAACTGCAGCGCCAGCAGCATATAGACGCCGATCATTCCGAGCAGCACGTTGCGCACGATCGACCGGCCGGTCTCGGCCGATTCGCTGGTCTCGCCCTCCATCTCGAAGCGCAGCTGCGGATAGCGCTCGAGCAGCTCGGGGATGAACTCGCGCTCGGTCAGGGTCACCAGCTCGCGGGCATTGGCCTGGGCACGGTCGACATCGCCCTCGATGCTGACCGCGCGCTGGCCGTCGACGCGATTGATCCGCGCCCAGCCGCGCACCTCGTCAATCTCGGCGACGATCGACAACGGCACCTGGGCCCCATCCGGCCCGGTCACGGTGAAGCGCTCGAGGTCCGATGGATCGGCCCGATCCTCGGGCTCGAGGCGCAGATCGATCTCATAGGTCTCGTCGCCGAGCGCGAACTCGTCGATCTCGACGCCCTGGAAGGCGCCGCGCAGCTGATCAGCAACCATGCGCGCATCGATGCCCAGGGTGCCGGCATCCGGCTTCAGCCGCAGGCGCAGCTCGCGCTTGCCCGGGCGCAGGTCGTCGCTTAGGTCCTGGACCCCGGCGTAGCCACCGAGGTAGTCCTGCAGCTCGCGCGAGGCGGCCTTGAGCTGCTCGAGATCCGGGCCGAGCAGGCGTAGATCGATGGCCCGGCCGCCGGGGCCGAGCGCGGGCTCGGTGTATTTGATCGCGATGACATCGGCCGGCTCGCCGACCGCGGCGCGCCAGCGGTTGCGCACCGCGTCGAGCGACGCATTGCGCGTCTCGGCGCCGAGCAGATCGGCGACCACCCGCGCCACGTGCGGGCCGCTCTCGTAGGCGTCCGGATTCTCGCCGAACAGCACGGTCACGTTGCGCACCAGGTCCTGCTGCTCGGGCTGACGCGGCTTGAACTCGGCGTTGACCTGCTCGAGCCCGGCGATGACCCGCTCGACCACCGCCTCGGTGCGCTCCAGCGGGGTGCCCTGCGGCAGCAGGACTCGCGCTTCGAGCACGTCGCCGTCGAGCTCCGGAAACCCGACGAACTTGAGCTTGCCGCCGACTGGCATCGCGATGGCCAGGATGATCAGCATCAGCACTAGGCCGAGCGTCAGATAGCGATAGCCGATCGCGCGGTCGAGCAGCGGCCCGAACACCCGCTCACGGAGCCGATCAAAGCCGTGCTCGAAGCGCTGACGGAAGCGCGCTGGCGGGCGCCCGAGCTGGTGCGCGAGCGCATGGTTGAGGTGGTGCGGCAAGATCCAGAAGGCCTCGATCAGGCTGACCGAGATCACCAGGATCAGCACGATCGGCATCACCCGCAGGATCTGCCCGATCTCGCCGCTGATGAACGCGAGCGAGCCGAACACTATCAACGTGGTCGCGAACGACGACAGCACCCCCGGCAATACCTCGCGCGCGCCATTGATCGCCGCATCGGCCGGGCCGTTGCCCTTGGCCAGGCGCGCGGCGATGTTCTCGGCGATGACGATGGCGTCGTCCATCAGCAGCCCGACGCCGATCAGCAGCCCGACCATCGAGATCATGTTCAGCGTGATGCCGACCGCCGGCAGCACGAACAGCGCCCCAAGGAAGGCGACCGGCAGGCCCAGGGTGACCCAGAAGCTGTAGCGCCAGCCGAAGAACAGCCAGAGCACCAGGAACACCAGCAGCAGCCCCTGGGCGCCGTTGCGCATCAGCATCTTGAGGCGGTCGGCGACGATCGAGGCGCGGTCCTGGGTCAGGGTCAGCTGCACGCCTTCGGGGGCGATGGCGCGCTCCGCCGCAACGAAGGATTCGACCGCGGCCAGCACCTCGAGGATGTCCTGATCGCGGGTCTTGGCGACATCGAGGATCGCCGCGCGCGCGCCGTCGAAGCGCACCTGCGCCTCGGGGTCCTCGAAGCGGTTGCTGATGGTCGCGAGCTCGCCGAGCCGGATCGCGGCGCCGCTCGCCCCCGAGATCACCACCAGATCGCGCAGCTCGGCCACGCTCTGGCGCTCGTCGTCGAGGCGCAGCAGCAGCTCCTCCTGAGGTCCGTCCAGCCGCCCGGCCGGGGTGCTGATGCTGCGCCGGCCGACCGCATTGGCGATGTCCTCGGCCGAGAGATCGTATTGACGCAGCCGCCAGGCCGGGATCTCGATGCGCAGCTGATGATCCGAGAAGCCATTGATGCCGACCTTGGCGACGCCCGACAATCGCTTCAATCGATTCTTGAGGGTTTCGGCATAGGCCTTGAGCACGACCGGGTCTTCCGGGCCGGTGACGGCGATCGCGATCACCTGCTCGGTGCGCCCGAGCTCGGTCACCACCGGCGGCTCGGCCTGATCGGGAAACTCATCGATGGCGTCGACATCGGATTTGACGTCATCGAGGAAGCGCATCATGTCGGCGCCTTCACGCATCACCGCGACCGCGGTGCCGACGCCCTCACGCGCCTCGCAGCGGATCTCCTCGAGATCGGTGATGCCCTCGAGCGCCTCTTCCAGCCGGCGGCAGATCGCGTCCTCGACCTCGGCCGGGGTGGCGCCGCGATAGACGACCCGGACCTGGACCTCGTCGCGCTGGATCTCGGGGAAGGTCTCGCGCTGCAGCCCGGGCAGCGAGACTAGCCCAAGGATCATGATCGCGGCCATCAGCAGATTGGCCGCGGTCTGATGATGGACGAACCAGGCGATCATGGGGCCTTGGCGGGCGCAGCCGAGGCATCCAGCTCGGCGAGCCGCTCGGCGGCCTGCGCATCGCGCTCGGGCCGCAAGCGCATGCCGCTCACGGCCGGGACCAGATCGCTGAGCACGACCTGCTCGCCGGGCTCCAGTCCAGCGTCGATCGCGGCCACGTCATCCTGCGCGAACGCGATCTCGACCGGGCGGCGCTCGAGGCGCTGATCGGCATCGACGACGAATACCATCCCGTCGCGCACAGCCGAGCGCGGTACCACGATCATCGGCCGCTGACTGTCGGCGAGTAGCTCGACCTGCACGAACATGCCCTTCGACAACGGTGGGCGCTGGCCCGGGATCGCCTGCTCGAATGGCTGGTCGACCGCGACCACGACGCCCATGGTGCGGGTGTCGGGATCGATCGCGTCGTCGAAGCGTACGAACTCGGCCTGCCACTCGGCGATGTGATCACCGAGGTCGAGGCGTACCCTCGCCGCGAGCCCGAGCCGGCGCGGCAGCTCGGCGGTGAGGCGCGTCGGCTCGAGATCGACCGGCCCGCGATCGACGAACAGCCGGCGCAGCGACGCCATCGGCACCTGCGCCTGGATCTCGACGCGATCGACCGAGTCGCCCTCGAACAGGGTCTGGCCGACGCCGACATACTGATCGGCCTCGATCGCGAGATTGGCGACGCGCAGATCGAAGGGCGCATTGACCCGGGTGCGCTCGAGATCGAGCTCGGCGCGCTCGACCTTCGATTGCAGGACCTCGCGCTGGGCCGGGATCAGCGTCAGGGTATTCCGCAGATTCTGCACCGCGGTGCGCAGATTCAATGCGGTGCGCTCGGCCTGATCGACATCGCTCTGCGATGCGGTGCCGCGCTCAGACAGGGTGCGCAGGCGCTGCAGCTCCTCCTCGGCCAGGCGCAGGCCACGCTCCTCGATCGCCAGCGAGGTTTCGGCGTTGGACTCTTCGACCGCGAGCTCGGCGAGCTGGGCACGCGCCTCGGCCAGCGCTAGCTCGTAATCGGCCGGGTCGATGCGCAGCAGCTCGGTGTCGGCCTTCAGGATCTCGCCATCGTGCAGCTGCGGATGCACCGAGACCACCCGGCCCGCGACCTGGGCGACCGCATCCCATACCCGCGCCGGTTCCACTGGCCCATAGCCCACCGCCTTCGGCCTCAGCGCGATCTCGGTCGCCTCCAGGACGCGGACCGTACGCACTCGCTCGTTGCGCTCGGCGGTCTCGGGCGCCTCCTGGCTGCGGGCCATCCACACCAGCACCGCCGCCCCGAGCAGGATCGGAGGCAGGATCAACCAACGCCGCCAGCGCTGGCCCTTGGCATCAGACATAACCGGAATCCGCTGCGTCGAGACCGAGAAGGTCAATGGTCGGGGTCAGCATTCTAAGAGATCGTTGGTCGATGAACACTTGGCGATGTATAGTCACTCGCCCTGGTTTCCGGACAGGCTGAGCCCATCGATGCTGACTGTTCCGGCGCTTTCTGTGTCAGGCGCTTTATAGGCAATCATGCTGAACGCCGGACGAGATCTATTGTCCCGACTGCTGTCATCCGGACACCAAGAATTGGCGTGCTCGGTGAGCTCGTTCTTCTTTGCCGGGAAGTGCATGCCGGAGAGGTGCTTGGTAAGCTCGTTTGCCGGTGGATGTTGAGACATCTTGTCACCTCCTCGCGAGGTTGAATGGGTGGGTGTCTCGGTGGTCCACCGCGCCGACGGCGCGGCGGTGGCCGGCTGAAAGGTCCCGCAGAACGGGGAAATGCCGCTACCCTCGCCCCGCTTCTTGGAGTGAATTTTGCCGGGATACCGACAGTCAGGAGTCCCGTGATGCGCGTGCAATTCCCCGACCGGTTGCTATGGGGGGCAGCAACCTCGGCTTATCAGATCGAAGGGGCGCCGACGGCGGATGGCAAGGTCGATTCGATCTGGGATCGCTTCACCGCTCGACGGGATCGAATCTCGGACGGTAGCGACGGTGCTGTGGCCTGCGAGCACTACCGCCGCTACCGCGAGGACACCGACCTGATGGCCGATCTCGGGTTGCAGTCGTATCGTTTCTCGATCGCTTGGCCGCGCGTGATGACTGATCCGGCAGGGCAGGTGAATGAACGCGGCCTCGATTTCTACGAGCGCCTGGTCGACGGCCTGCTCGCGCGCGGGATTCGCCCCTTCGCGACCCTCTATCATTGGGATCTGCCGTGGTTCGAGGAAAAGCGTGGCGGCTGGGAGCAGCGGGATACGGCCTGGCGCTTTGCTGAGTATGCCGAGGTGGTCGCGCGCCGCCTCGGCGACCGCGTCCAGGACTGGGTGACGATCAACGAACCGCTGACGATTACCGCCGCCGGCTACCTGGCCGGCCAGCATGCACCCGGGCGGCGCAACCTGGTGCGCGCACTGCAAGCGGCGCATCACCTGCTGCTCGCCCACGGCGCCGCCCTCGAGCCGCTGCGCGCCCAGGTGTCCGAGGCAAGGGTCGGGCCCGCACTGAACCTGTTTCCGGTGCTCCCGCAGCGCCGGCGAGACATCTCGATCGCCGAGCGCCTCGATCGGTTGGCCAATCGGGTCTTCGCCGACCCGATCCTGCGTGGTCGCTACCCGCGCACGATCCGGCGCCTGCTGGGTCTCTTCAACCGCAGCATGAGACCCGAGGACTTGGCGCTGATCTCGCAGCCGGTAGACTTCATCGGCGTTAACCACTACTCGCACATCGTCGTTAGGCGCGGTTGGCCGCCCGTCCTGGGGTTTCGTGTCGGCGCCCGCGAGGACCCCAAGGTCCGCTACACCGACATGGACTGGGAGATCTATCCGCATAGCTTCCTGGCCACCCTGACCTGGCTGCGCGAACGCTATGGCAATCCGCCGATCTATGTGACCGAGAACGGCGCCGCCTTCGACGATCGGGTCGACGTCGACGGCGCGGTTCGGGACCCGGCGCGGCGTCGCTATCTGGCCGCCTACCTGGTCATGTTGCGCAAGGCCCTGGACGCGGGAAGCGATATCCGCGGCTATTTCGTCTGGAGCCTGCTTGACAATTTCGAGTGGGCATTCGGGTTGTCGAAGCGCTTCGGGCTCGTCCACGTCGACTATGCGAGCCAGCGCCGTACCCCGAAGGCCAGTGCTCGTTGGTATGCCGAGATCTGCCGCACCGGCGGCTTCGACGTCAACGAGCGCTGGTTGCAAGATGTGTTGGACGGGACCGAGGATGCCGTCCATGACCTGATCGAGCCCTGATCGAGCCCTGATCGAGCCCGAGCATCCGCAGGAGAACGCCAAATGAAGGCCAGCATTGTCATCCCGACCCTCAACGAGGCCGAGCTGCTGCCGGGGATGCTCGATCGGTTGGCCGCTCAGACTTTCCGCGACTTCGAGGTGATCGTCGCCGATGCGGGCTCCAACGACGGCACCCGCGAGCTGGTACGCGAACGCGGTCTGATCCTCACGGACGGCGGACTGCCCGGCGTCGGGCGCAACCGTGGCGCGACGATCGCCCGCGGCGACTTCCTCTTCTTCTTTGACGCCGATGTCCTGCCGCCGCCGGACTTTCTGGAGAAGGCGATCGCGGAGATGGAGGAAAAGGGCATCCGTCTGGCCACCTGCTGGTTCGACCCCGACTCGGATCATCCGCTGGACGCGCTGCTATTTGATTTGGCCAATCTCTACGTCAAGCTCAACCTGCGCACCGACCCCCACGCCGGCGGCTTTGCAATCTTCATTGAGCGTGCCCTCTTCGAGCAGATCGGCGGCTTTGATAAGAGCCTCAAGCTGGCCGAGGACCACGAGTTGGTCAAGCGTGCGGCGACCCAGGCGCCGCTCCACCTGCTGCGCTCGACGCGCATCCGCATGAACGTGCGCCGCCTGGTCAAGGATGGTCGCTTCAACTATGCCGGCAAGTGTCTGCGCGTCGAGCTGTATCGTCTCTTCTACGGTGAGGCCACTGAGGCGGTCGTCGACTACCAGTTCGGATACGACTCGGACCACCAGCACGGCGAGCAGAACCCCATCTTGACCAGGCTACGCCAGGGTCTCACGGATTGGAATCAGGACTATACCGATTCCCTCGAGCGCTTATCGCAGGAGGTGGGGCAGACCACCGGCCTCCAGGAAGAGCAACTGCACAAGCTCCGCGAGCGCTTCGACGCGCTCAAGGAAAAGGTGCGCAGACAGCTCCTCGGCTAGAACGCAGGGGGCCTAATCCTCCTCGAATGCGTCTCAGCTGGCTCAAAGTCCGACAAGCTCGGCTTGAACACCTTCAGACTTGACCTGCTCTAAGAGTCTCTGCGGGTCGACCTTGTCGGATCGATAGGCGACCAGCGTGAGGTGTGGTTTGTCCTCCGGATTATTGACGCTCACGACGCCCTCGATGTCGCGCAGTTGCGCTTCCACCGAAGCGCGGCGATCGGCGCGCAGGCTCTCGTCGATGTGGATCAAGGCGTCGGCTAGCTGGATGTCCATGTTGATCTCCTCTCTGATGTCTTCGCACGAATAGGTTCAAGCTGCGCTGACCGGGGAGCAAACGATGTGCCCGGATGCGCCGCTTTAGGAATCCATCTTGCTCGACTTCTAACATTAGGCCATGAGCCGCTGTTTGGCGGACTTCGTGCTGACGCGCGCCCCTTCGGTCTCCCGAGCCATGCGGCTGGGCGCGAGGAGCTGGCGATGTGGGGACGCGGTCCTGGTGCACCTAAGTTCCACAGTTAGGGACGTAACTCCTTGTTTTCCTTGATCCAGGATCTGAAAAAATGTCACAACACTTGACTTGCTTACTGGGGCAAAGCGATACCGAT
>JAAAOQ010000054.1 GCA_009908845.1 Gammaproteobacteria bacterium | reverse complement strand
GCCGCGAGGGTCGAGAGGCCGGCGATGCCGAGTGAATTCCAGAGTGCGGCTGAGAACTGCGGATCGGTGAGCACCGCCCGGTAGTGCTCCAGCGTCGGCGCTTGGGGCAGGAAGCGGCTGTCGCTGAGCTCGGCGCCGGGCTTCAGCGAAAGGGACAGCAGCCACAGCACCGGCACCAGCGCGTAGCAGACCACCAGGACGCTGCCGGCGCCCCAGACCAGTTGCTCGAGTCGGTCGCTGTGCTGGCCGCGGGCCATCAGCGGTCTTCCCGGTGCAGGATCGTCACGCCGAAGCCTCTGAGGTAGAGCAGGGCAATGGCGATGACGCAGACGAAGATCAGCACCGAGACCGCCGAGCCGAGACCAAGGTTCAGGCGCGTGATCAGGGTGTTGTAGCCGAGGATCGAGACCGTCTCGGTGCCCTGGGCGCCGCGGGTCTGGATGAAGACGGTGTCGAAGATGCGAAAGGCGTCGAGGGTGCGAAACAGCAGGGCGACCAGGATCATCGGCCGCATCAGCGGCAGGGTGATGCGGATGAAGCGCTGCCAGGCGTTGGCGCCGTCGACCCGCGCGGCGCGCAGCAGGTCGTCCGGGACCAGGCTGAGACCGGCGAGCAGCAGCAGCGCCATGAACGGGGTGGTCTTCCAGATCTCGGTCTGGATGATCACGAAGAAGGCCGACCAGCGCTCGCTCAGCCAGGCGCCCTCGAGACCGAGCAGCGCATTGACGAAGCCGGTGGTCGGGTCAAACGCGAAACGCCAGCTCATCGCCGCGACGACCGTGATGATGCCGTAGGGGACGAGCAGCGTGGTGCGCACGAGCCGGCGCCCGATCAGCGCCCGGTGCATGATCAGCGCGAAGACCAAGCCCAGCACCAGCTCGACGGCGACCGAGCTGATGGTGATGACGAGGGTGTTGAACAGCGTCTGCCACCAGGCCGGCGAGCTGAGCACCGTCAGATAATTGGCCAGACCGATGAACTGGCGCTCATCGGGGAAGCGCAGGTCGTAGCGGAACAGCGATAGCCAGAGCGCGTAGAGGATCGGGTAGGCGGTGACCAGCAGCATGGCCAGCACCGCCGGAGCGCAGAGCGCCCAGCCCAACCGGTGCTCAGGATTGCGCCAGCCTTTCACAGTAGCCCCTGCGAGCGCAGCGCCCGGGCGACCGCCCGGCGCAGCCGCGCCACATCGGCGATGGGGTCGATCTCGTGCAGCGGATGCAGGGTGTGGCTGATCGCCAGCGAGACATCGGCGTAGAGCGGGGTCTTGGGGCGCTGCACGGCGTCGCGCAGGGTCGCGCGCAGCAGCTCGGCGAAGGGGAAGGTCGCACGGATGGCCGGGTCGTCGTAGAGCGTGGCGATGGTCGGGGGCAGACCGCCGCGGATGGCGGCCTGGCGTTGCTGGCGTTCGCCCGCGAGGCAGAGCGCCGCCGCGCGCGCTTGCTCCGGATAGCGGCTGTGGGCGCCGATGCCGAGGTTGATACCGCCGAGGGTGACCCGGCTGGGGCGGTCTGGATCGACTGCCGGCCAACGCGCCCAGTGCATCTGCTCGGCGATCTCCGGGGCGTTGCTGCGGGCGCTGGGCCAGACATAGGTGTAGTTGAGCATGAAGGTGGCCGTGCCGGCCTCGAAGGCGCGGCGGGCGTCGTCCTCGCGGCTGGTCGCGAGCGCCGGGTCGGCGGCCGGCGAGCGCGCCAGCGTCTGCATGATCGCGAGGGCGCGCCGGGTCGGCTCGGTCGCGAGGGATACGCTGCGGCCGTCGGGGCTGAGCACCGAACCGCCGGCCGAGGCCAGCAGTGAGACGAAGAAGACCGTCAGTCCCTCATAGCGCGCGCCCTGGGCCTGGATGGTGCCGGTCGCGCCAGGGCGCTCGGAGCGCGCGATCAACTCCGACCAGGTCGCCGGGGCCTGGTCGACGCGGTCGGCGCGATACCAGAGGAGCTGGGTGTTGGTGGTGAAAGGGACGGCCCAGAGCTGACCGGCATAGGTCGCACTCTCGACGGCGCTCTGGAGCCGGCCGGCTCGGGCCTGCATCGCGGCCGCCGCCGGCCAGGGTCGAATCCAGTCCGCTGCGGCGAGTTCGGCGGTCCAGATCATGTCCATGCCGATCAGGTCGATGGCCGCGTCGCCGGCGGCGAGCCGGCGCACGATCTGCTCGCGCTGCTGGTCGGCATCGCTCGGCAATGGGACGAGCGTAATCTGATAGCGGCCCTCGGCAGCTGCGGAGCAGTCGGCGGCGGCCTGTTCGAACGCACCTGAGGGTTCATCGAACACATACCAACGCAGCAATGGCGTGGCGGCCTCCGGCTCGCCGCAGCCTGAGAGCAGCAGCGCGAGGATGCTGAGACAGAAAAGCCGGAGCGCGATGGGGCTTGGGGTGAAGCGCATGCGCCCATCATAGCTCGCTCGGGCGATGGTCGGCCGGCCGGACTCGGATGTTGCACCGAGAATGTGGCTCATTTGGCGGCTCTGGGCCATCAGTCCATTGCCTGCTGCTTGAGCCGCTCTTCGATATTGCGTGCCAGGCGCGCGATCTGCGGCCAGTCGTAAGTGACGATATCCTGGGCATGGGCGAGGTTGTTGCGCAGCGATTCGAGATCACTCATCACCCGCTTGGCTGCGCCTTTGGTGGGCAACCCGAAGGCGAGGCGTTGTTCTTCGTCGCTCAGCAGGACGCGGGCCTTGTCGCCAAACTGAAGACAGTCGGCCAGGTCCACGTGCTGACCGCGTCGCCGGCGCTCGGCGAGCAGGGCCTGGGCCTTGTCCAGCCGTCCAGCGGGAAGGCGTTCGGTCCAACTGCCATCAGGCCAGCGCGAGCGGATGCGCTCCAGCAACTCGATCTCCATCAGCGTGACGATGCCGAACAGCCACATCCGTACCACCGGTTGCTGCATGTCGCCGCGGGTGATGACACCGGCGACGTCGCCCATGGCGGTGACGAAGCAGAAATCGTAGTGGGTGAGCACGTGCACGACCTCGGACAGTGGCGCGTCGCGGCGCACGCGTTGCGCCGGCGCGAAGGCGCGTAGCAGGTCTTCAGGGGCGCGATGCGCCTGCTGGCCCGCGCTCAGATAGCCGATGCAGACACCGTCGCGGCGCAGGCCGGCGACCTCGAGGTCATCGGCGCTCGCAAGGGTCTGCAGCACGTCCATGCCGCGTTCGATGTCGAACGAACGCAGTGGCTGGGCGATCTCGCTGGCGGTGAAGGCCTCGGTGAAGAGGCGCAGCGCTCGGCGCTGCGACAGACTGAGCTCGCTGCGCAGGGGTTGACGCGCGTCCTCGGCGACGCTCTGCGGCGGTGCTGGCAGGCCGAGCCGACGGGCGCAGCTGGCCAACGCCTGCTGTGCCCGTCGGAACAGCCGTTCGTCGCCCTCGCCCAGCACATCGAGCAGCGCGGCGGCCTCGCGCAGGTAGACGCGCGCGAAGCCGGGATCGTGGCGGCAGATATCGGTGCAGTTATCGATCAGGTCGGCGAGCTTGACGGTCTTGGCGCGCGCCGAGGCCTGCGCAAGGTGATGTCGGTCGATGGCCTTGCGCTCGCTGCGGTTGCCGTCACTTGGCTTGCTGACGTCGGTGAGCTGCGCGACCAGATCACGGATGCTGCGCCCGAAGGCGCGCTCGATATCACCGAAGGTCGCGGGTGTGTCCTCGACGGTGTCATGCAGCCAGGCCGCAGCGATCATCTCGGCGTCCTCAGTGACGCTCGCGACCTGCTCGGCGACTGCCTTGAGGTGCTCTTGATAGGGCTGGTTGCTGTACTTGCGGCGTTGATCGATGCGCTGATGGGCCTCGGTGGCAAAACGCCGTGCGTCGGCGACGAGATCAGTCAAGGCTTGGGCTCCATGACATGCCGGATCAGCAACAAGGATACCTGCGAGAACCACTTCTGCGTCAGCGTCCGGTTTCGAGGCGCACTCGCGAGTCGCCCGCACCTGCCGCCTTCGCCCGAGTGCTGTTGATCGCAGCGCTGCTGAGTGCGTTCGCACCGCCGGCCTGGTCCAGCGAGGACCTCGGCGACCAGTACCAGTCCCCAAGCCGGGTATGCGACCGATCGTGCGCCGCCTCCTCGAGGCTGGGCTCAGCATCTCACCGCCGGGTCAGGGGAGTCGCTCCTACGGCTGCCGACTGGCTTGTGGCCGGCGAGGATTCGACTATCTTTGTTTGAATGTCCCCAGAACCTTGCCCAGGAGCGTCCAGACTTGTACTGCTCGATTCGCCGCTATCAGCTCGTCAAGGGAACGCCGGACGTCGTACGCGAGAAGGTGAGTACCACCTTCATGCCGCGCATCAAAACCCTCGACGGCTTCGTCAGCTATTCCGTGATCGTCACCGGGCTCGGTGGCGACGGACTACCGGGTATCGTAACCGTGAGCGTGTTCGATTCTGCTGAGCAGGCCAAGGCATCGAGCAAGCTCGCCGCCGACTGGGCGCGTGAGATGAGCCCGTTCTTCTCGCTGGAGAAGCTCGGAGAGGAGTCCGGGCGGATCGCCTGCCAAGAGGAAGCGGATTAGCCTGCCGTGCCCAGGGGCCGATCGGCCGCGCTGCCGGTGTCTCTCGTGTCCTCACCAGTTCGACCGCGAATCCGCGAGCGAGACCTGCAGAGTTGATCCGATGCAGATCCGATGCAAAGGTTGGCGCATGCGCGCAACGCCTAATGCCGCTCCGCTTGATAGATTCGATAACAGCGTCCGCCTGACTGTTTGGCGCGATACATGACCTGGTCGGCATGGTCCAGCAGAACCTCCGGGCCCGAGCGATCGCCAGGATAGAAGGTTACGCCGATGCTCGCGGCGACCTGATGGCGCACGCCGTTCAAGGTCACCGGTTCATGGATGGCGGCCAGGATGCGGTCGAGCTGCGCGCAACAGTCGCCTTCAGGGCATTGAAGCTCGGTGAGCATCAGGACAAACTCATCTCCGCCGATGCGCGCGACCGAATCCTGCCCACGCAGGTTGGCTTGCAGCAGCTCGGCGACCTGGATCAGATACTGATCCCCGGCCTCATGGCCATGGCGGTCATTGATCGGCTTGAAGCCATCGAGGTCGAGATAGCAGACCGCGAGTGACCCGCCGGTGCGATCGGTCAGGGCGATAGCTTGTGCGAGCCGGTCGAGCAACAGGCGACGGTTGGGCAGCCCGGTGAGGGCATCGTGGTGCGCGAGCCGCTCGAGCTCGGCCTCGTGCGCCTTGAGCGCGGTGATATCGGCGACACTGGCGATGTAGTTTTGCGGCGTGCCGTCGGCATCGCGGACCCTGTTGAGTGACAGCATGGCGGGAAAGGGCGCGTCATCCTTACGGCGCGCGCTGATCTCGGTCTGACAGCTTCCTGTCGCGTCGAGGCTCGCCCGAAGGGTTTCGGGAAGCGACCGGCCATCGCCTCCCGCGACCACCCGCGCCAGGGGCTGGCCGAGCAGCTCGTTCTTGGAGAAGCCCGTCAGCTCGCAATAGCTGCGATTGGCGTCGAGGATGTGCATCGCGGGATCGGCGACCACCACGCCATGGAGGCTGTGCGCGAAGACGCAGGCGGCCAGACGCATCTGGCGCTCGGCCTGCTTGCGTTCGGTGATGTCTTGAATCGTGCCGCGCAGTCGGTGGCCCTTGGGGCCTTTATCGGGAGATGACTCGCACAGGGCATGGACCCACTTGGTTGCGCCACTGGGAAGCTGCAGTTGCAGTTCGATGTCGTAGGGTGTTCCCGAGTGGAGGGCAGCCTGTATGGCGTTCCAGAAGTGCTGAAGATGCTCGCCCGAATACAGCTGCTTGTACTCGTCGAGCGACGGCGGTCCCAGGTCGGGGTCTCGCGCGTAGAGTTGATAGACGACGTCGGACCACTGCGGCGTTCCGATCTCGGGATCGAAGACCCAGCTGCCGATGTGCGCGATGCGCTGGGCCAACTTAAGATCGAGATTGCGCTCCTGCAGTTGCTCCTCGGCGTGCCGCCGCTCGGTGATGTCACGAGCGGTCACGACGGCGCCGACGCGGCGCGCTCTGATTGGAGGTCGTGAAACATCGCTGAAACCATCCCCTCTGAGGAGGAGATAAGAACCGCTAACGGGCAAACTACAGCAGATAGTATACGCCCCCAATGCGGGCGCATTACTCGCGCGCGCTGCGCCGCTGTAACTGCGAACGGATCGTTGCGGCCTGCTCGGGCCGGTTGAGGTTGCTGAAGGCGCTCGGAGGGTCGTCGCAGCGCGTGATCGCAACCTTATGGTGCTCGAGCCAGCCGAAGACGCTGCGGCCGCCCCGGGCGAGATAGTCTTGGAGCTCGTCGCGCGCGGCGCATGGGATCAGCGCATGCAGCGGATGCCGGCGGTGCGCGTCGGCGGCGATGGCGATCTGCGTATGCTGCTCGATGATGGCCGTCGCCAGGCGCGCGCCGAGATCATGGGGCAGCAGCGGTGTATCGCAGGGCGAGCACAGCAGCCAGGGCGTCGGTGCGCACTCAAGAGCGGCGACGATGCCGGCGAGCGGTCCTTGGAAGTGCGCGAGCCGATCGGTGACGAGCGAGTAGCCGAGGGCGCGGTAGTGTTCTAGGTTGCGGTTGGCGCTGATCAGCAGCGACGTCGTCTGCGGCCGCAGCGCGTCGGCGACCCACTGCACCAGCGGTTTGCCGGCGATCTCGATCAGACCCTTGTCGGCGCCCCCCATCCGCCGCCCGGCACCACCGGCCAAGACGAGGCCGGTGATCTGCTCAGGCGTGGGGTCGGGGGTGGTCTTCATGCGCTTGGCGCGGGGGCGGTCTAGGGCCTTGGTACCTTGTTGCGGTTGCGCGAATCAGGGCGCGAGGCGTTCGATCGTCCAGTCCGCCTCAGGCGACTCGCGGCGGTAGACGAAGCGATCGTGGAGGCGATTGTCGCGGCCTTGCCAGAACTCGATGCTGCTCGGGATCACCCGGTAGCCGCCCCAGAAGTCGGGCAATGGGATCTCGCCGCTGCCGAAGCGTTGCTTGATCTCGGCGAACTTCTGCTCCAGCAGCGAGCGCGAGCTGATCACCTGGCTCTGCGGCGAGGCCCAGGCGCCGAGCCGGCTGCCGCGGCCGCGGGTGATGAAGTAGCGCAGGGATTCGGCGGTCGGAATGCGCTCAGCGGTGCCGAGGATGGTCACTTGGCGGGCGAGCGCGACCCACGGGAAGAGCAGGGCGACGCGGTTGTTAGCCTCGATCTGGCGCGCTTTGGTGCTCTGGTAGTTGGTGAAGAAGACGAAGCCTTGCGCGTCGTAGAGCTTGAGCAGCACGGTGCGCAGCGAAGGCTGGCCGGCGGCGTCGACGGTGGACAACGACATCGCATTCGGCTCCGGCAACCGGGTCGCGATGGTCTCCTCGTACCAGCGTTGGAACTGCAGGATCGGGTCGGGGTCGAGCTGATGTTGGTCCAGGCCCTCGTCCATCGCGCGGATGCGAAAGTGGGCCGGGTCCGGGTTGGTCTGGTCCGGTGTGCTGAGGTAGTCCATCGTCTCTGTGGGCTGTCAGGGTCTGGCCGTTGCTAGGGGATTGCGCGCAAGGTTCACAAGCGCGACGGCCAAAGGTGTTCCAGCCGGCCGGCGTCAGTCAGCGTTTGCCTGTGCGCAGGTGCTGGTCGATCTCGGCCTCGGCGGCGGCCCAGTCCTCGGCTTCGTGTCCGGGGGCGAAGCCACGTTTCTCGGCGCGGTAGAAGGCGGCCTCTTCGATCATCCGCAGCCGCTCTTCGGGCGTGACCTCGGTCACTGGCGCCAGGTTGACCGGGCGTTCCTCGAGCGGTGCGGTCGGCGGCGCGGCTGGGGCGTCGGCTGCCAATGGCGGTTCCGGGCTCTTGGCCGCGGTGGGTGCCTTGGTCGCTGCGGCCTTGGTGGACGGGGCCTTCTTGCTCGCGGTCTTCTTGGTGACGGGGGTGCTGCTGGCGGCGGTGCTCGCCGCGGTATCGGTCGCCGTGGTCTTCTTGGTGACCTTCTTCTTGCTTGCTGGCGCGGCGGTCGCCGCCTTGCTGGTGGTCTTCTTGGCCGCGGTCTTCTTGCTGCTGGTCTTCTTGGTGACCGGTTTGGCCTCAGCCGCTTCGGCCTTTGCCTTGGTCTTCTTGGTGACGACCCTTTTGTCTTCAGCCATGGTTGCTTTCGCCTCCGATACTGCTGATTGTCAGCCGATCAAAAGGGCCTGATGCGGTGTTGGTGTCGTTGGAGTCGCGGCCCCGTTAGGCTCACAGAATACACGACCTTTCTTGTCAATCGAACCTTGTTGGGCTGTCGTTTGGGATGATCGTTGCCTTGCGGAGTGGTTTTGACTGGTAAGGCTTGGTTCGTGCGTTGGGTTCGAGCGTGGGGGTTGGCCCCGGGTCGGGCAACGCCCGGCGGGGGACGCCGTGAATCCGTCCCTGGAGGCTTGAGCGCAGCTCCCTGCTGCGCACACCCCCGCCGGGCGTCGCCCGACCCGGGGCTGCTGGCGTTGCTGGGTATACCTCCGCCGGGTGTCGCTCGACCTGGGGCTGCTGGCGCTGCTGGGTATACCTCCGCCGGGTGTCGCCCGACCTGGGGCTGCTGGCGTGGGTTGCTATTCCTCCCGGAGAGCCTGGGCTGGGACGGCTCTGGCGGCGCGTATGGCCGGGTAGAGGCCGGCGAGGACGGCGGCGATCCAGGCGAGGAGGACGCCGGAGACCAGGGTCTGGGCCTCGACCTGCATCGGCATGGTCCAGCCGAACGAGCGTAGGTTGATGACGCTGATCAGCAGGTCGCCCATGGTGAGGCCCAACGGGATCGCGAGCAGGCCGGCGGCGAGGCCCATTGCCGAGGTCTGGATCAGGATCAGCGCGCGTAGCTGCCCGCGCGTCATGCCGGTGGCGCGCAGCACGGCGTAGTCGCGGGCGCGCTCGAGCTCGAGCGCCATCAGGGCGCTGAGGATGCCGATGAAGGCGACGCCGATGGCGAGCAGGCGTAGGACCTTGGTGATGGTGAAGGTCTGGTCGAAGATGGTCAGCGAGAGCTCGCGGATGGCGCGGTTGGTCTGGACGCTGGCGGCGATGTCGCGCGCGCCGAGGAGGGCGTCGACGCGTTGCCGGACCGCGTCGCTGTCGGCGGCCTCGGTCAGGACCAGGCCGAACGAGGAGAGCGCCGGATCGTCCCAGCGTTCGGCGTAGACCGGGCGTGGCAGGATCAGGGTGCCGCTGTCGCTGCCGTAGTCCTGGAACACGCCGCCGATCTCGAAGCCCTGCCAGCCATCGGTGGTGAACAGCTCGATGCGGTCGCCGACGGCGAGCTGCTGCCGGTAGGCATAGGGCTGCGAGATCAGGACCAGCTCGCCGGCGTGCCAGCGCGGCCAGAGGTCGTCGGCGGTGGGGCCTGCGAAGTCGAAGCCGCGCGGTTGGCCGGTGCTGGACTCGAGCGCGAGCACATGGGTCGGGCCGCTGCGCGTCTGAACGCGGTTCCTGCGGCCTTGGCTAACGGCGGTGACCTCGGGCAGGGCGAGCAGGTCGTCGGCCAGCTCAGGCGGCAAGGTCTGGCTGCGGCCGGCGCTGCCGCTGGCCTCGCTCGAGATGTAGATGTCGCTGGTTAGGGTGTTGGCGAGCCAGTCGGAGACGCTGGTGCGGAAGCTGCCGATCATGATGCTCACACCCATGGTGGCCGAGACCGCGACCGCAAGCGCGGCGACGGCCAGCCCGGAGCGGGTGATCGAGGCGGTGATGCCGCGCGCGGCGAGCCGGCCCTGGATGCCGAACAGGCGGCCGAAGAGCGGGATGGTCAGGGTCGCGAAGCCGTGGACGCCGAGCGGCATCAGCAAGGCGGTGCCGACGATCACCAGGAACAAGGCCAGGAAACCGATCCCCATCGAGCGGGCGGAGAGCGCGATCAGGCCCATGCCGACGATGATCAGCAGGACGCCGGCGCTCGCGAGCCAGGGGAGCAGGCGCCGGGTCTGACCTTCGACCCGGGTGCGGCGGATGACGTCGCGCGGCTGCGAGCGCGCCGCTTCGAGCGCCGGGCCGAGGGCGGCGAGCAGGGTGACGCCGAGGCCGAGACCGATGCCCTTGGCGAGCGACCCGGGGTCCAGGTGCAGTTCGCGGACGTTGAGCTGGAAGTAGATGTCATTGATGGTACGGGTGACCAACTGCACCAGGCCGGCGCCGACGGCGATTCCGAGCAGGACGCCGAGCAGGGCGCCGATCGCCGCCAGCGCCAGGGTCTCGGTGAGGATTAGCGCGAACAGCTGGCTGCGGGTGGTGCCGAGCATGCGCAGGGTGCCGAGCAGCGGACGGCGCTGCAGCACGGCGAAGGTCATGGTGTTGTAGACGATGAAGGCGCCGACCAGCATTGCGAGCAGGCTCATCGCGGTGAGATTGGTGTGGAAGGCGCGCGTCATCTGGGCCAGCGCGTTGGTGCGCTGGGCCGCAGGCTCGAGCCGCACGCCGGGCGGCAGCGCGGCGGCGACGCGGCCGGCCTCGGCCTCGGTCAGGATCAGGTCGATGCGCTCGATCTCGCCGAGGCGCCCAAGGACCTCTTGGGCGGTGGCGATGTCGGTGAGCGCGAGTCCGCTGAGGCCGGCCTGCGCCGGGATCAGCGCGACCAGGGTCATGCGGGTGCGGTCGGTGCCGAGGTCGACCTCGACGCGGTCGCCCGGGGCGAGACCGAGGGCATCGGCATCGTCGGCGCTGAGGGCGAAGGTGGCCGGATCGCGCAGCAGCCGCAGGAGACCGCGCGCGGCGGTGCTTGCGCCCATACCGGCATCGGTTGCGCGGGTAGCGTCGGCCGCGGCAGTCCCCGTTGTGGCAGTCCCCGTTGCGGCGTCATCCGTTTCAGAGGCAACGATGAGGCCAGGGCCGAGGTCGGGGCGCAAGGGCGCGGCGGCGAGCGGATCGAGCCCGAGCAAGGTGAAGCTGCGTCCGGCGATGCGCACCGGCGCGTCGATCGCCGGGGAGGCGGCATCCAGGCGCTGCTCCAGACGCAAGGTCGCATAGAGCTGCTCGGGGATACTGCCGCTGGCGGCGACGATCTGGTGGGTGGCGGTGCCGGTAACCTGCTCGACCGAGAGCCGAAAGCCGCGCTTGGCGCTCTCGTTGGCCAGGTCGACCGCAATCACGACCGCGACGCCGAGCGCGATCCCGGCGATCGACAGCCAGGTCTGCCAGCGATGGCGCGAGAGGTAACGCCGGCTAGCGTTGATCAACGCGGCGCTCAGCATGCGTTGCCCCAGGGGTCAGGGTACTGAGCGGATGCGAACGGATGGCCGCTGATGCGCCTCGGAGAGCCGTCGCGTCCCGTGCCTGATGCCTGACAGCGGCCGATGCCGTTGATGGCCTGTCCGGCCCGTGTCGTCGCCATTGCGGTGGTGGCGGGCTCGATCAGGCGCTCTGCGCGGTTTGTCGTCGGGCGCTCGCCGGGCAAGGACGTTACCACGACAAGGCCTCGGTGTCGTGCGTCAGGTGGCCATTGTCGAGCGCGAGGATGCGGTCGGCGATCTCTGAGACCGCGCGGCTGTGGGTGACCAGGATCAGCGTGCGGCCCTCGTCGCGGAACAGGTGCGCGAGCAACTGCAGCACCACGTTGCCGGTGCGCCCGTCGAGGTTGCCGGTCGGCTCGTCGGCCAGCACCAACGCCGGCTCGTGGATGATGGCGCGGGCGATCGCGACCCGCTGCTGCTCGCCACCGGAGAGCTCGTCCGGAAAGGCGCGCTCGCGGCCGTCGAGCCCGACCCGCGCGAGCCAGTCGCCGATGCGCTGGCGGCGCACCGCACTCGGGATGCGGTTGAGCTCGAGCGGCAGCGCCAGGTTCTCGGCCACCGTCAGGGTCGGGATCAGGTTGAAGAACTGGTAGATGAAGCCGATGTGCTCGCGCCGCAGCAGGGTCAGCTCGGGCTCGCCCATCGCCGCGATGCTGCGGCCCATGATCTCGACATCGCCGGTATCGGGCTTGTCGATGCCCGCAAGCAGGTTGAGCAAGGTCGATTTGCCCGAGCCGCTCTGGCCGACGAGCGCGACGCACTCGCCGCGCGCGACCTCGAAGCCAATGTCGGCCAGCACGGTGCGCCGCTGCTTGCCCTCGGCGTAGGACTTGCCGATGCCGGCGACCGCGAGCACCGGTGTCCGGTCATCGCGTCGGCTCGCTGATCTCGTATCGACCATCGGGGTCAGAGCCAGCGGACCAGGTAGTAGAGGCGTTGACCTTCCGACGAGGAAGAGGGCCCGTAGACGACGGCTGGCTGCAGCTTCTTCTGCTCGTCGCGCCCGGCGCGTGCCTGCTCCTCGCTCTCAACGACGGTCACGCAGCCCTCCGGGAACCGGGCGCGGCGTTTGCTCGGCGCCTTGATCAGCGCAAAGCGCTCGGCGAGCGATTTGGACTCGGGGTCGACGATGACATGAGGCATGGGGGCGATCAGGTCCTGTTGTGGCTATATCCTTAGGATGATCTGGTCAACAGCAGTGTTGGAATGCGGACAGGCAATAGGCGCTAGTGGCGGTCAGGCGTTGAGCCGTCTCTCAAAGATGTGCGGACACTGCACGCCAGTATCAGCCTCAATGTCGCGTGTCTGCCAGCGAAGATCAAGCCGTCCATGCATGCCCAGGCAGTGGTCCCAGTGCCTGATCCGCTATGATCTAGGGGCTGTCTTGCCACGCCGGAGAATGATCTGTCGATGCATGCCCATCACGCCCTGGTCCTGAACCTCCATCAGCCGCCCGGCAACCTCGAGCAACTGCTCAGCGAGCAGGCCTGGGAGGCGAAGGAGATCCTGTTCGCGCTCGACCGGATGCCGCGCAGCCTCTGGGGACAGGAGGATTTGGCGCGAGTCCATCTATCGCTCTCCGGCACCCTGCTCGAGACCCTTTCGAACCCCGAGTTCCAAGCCCGAGTCTACGGCATCGTCGACTGCGGCAAGCTGCTCTGGTTCCTTCAGAATCAACGGCTGTTCGAGGTGCTGGGGACCGGCTATTACCACCCGGTGCTGCCGTTGCTCCCGGCCGCGGACCGGCCCGAGCATCTGCGGCGCTGGCAGGACATCGCGCGCCATCTATTCTGGCGCTCTCGGTTCGAGGGCTTCTGGCCGCCCGAGATGGGCTTTGCGATGGAGCTGATCCCGCTGCTGCGCCGCTTCGGCTATCGCTATGTCCTGGTCGACAGCGAGCACATCGAGCCGGTCGACACCATGAGCTGGCAAGAGCTGCGCTACCGGCCGCACATCGCCCGCTACGGCGACGACGAGATCATCGTCGTGGTGCGCGACCGCGAGCTCTCCGACGCGCAAGAGTCCGGGATGGATGTGGACTGGTTCGTCAACGAAGTCGCCGAGCGAACCCGCTGGTGCGACTTCCCGCCGCTGGTCACGACCGCGACCGACGGCGAGAATGGCGGCTGGTTCCGCAACGTCACCGAAGGGGCCAACTACTGGTCGGCCTTCTACCTCCCATTGCTGGAGCGCATCCGCGCCGGCGACGCCGAGCTGCGGCCCACCTTCATCCATGATTATCTGAACACCTACGGCGCGCGCGGCGAGGTACGGGTCGCGACCGGCGCCTGGAACACCGGCTGGCACCATGGCACGGGCTTCACGCAGTGGACCGGCTCCGCGACCCAGCGCGAGGTTATCGCCCGCTATGGGGATGTCAGCGCGCGCCTGCACCAATGGCTGGAGCAGCTCGAAGACGCGGGAACCCCTGAGCTTCTAGAACTGCCCCTGCCCGAATCACTCGAGCCTCGGCTCGAGGACGCACACTGGCATCTACTTCGGGCGGAAACCAGCTGCAACATCTTCTGGGGCGAGGCCTGGTGTGATCGTGCCGATGCCGATCTCGACCGCGCCGAGGGGGTTCTCAACCAACTCGACGCTGACCTGATGCGCAAGCCGTCATCGCCATCAAGCCCGTCATCAAAGGCCCGCGACTAACATGCAGCGACCAGACTGAATCGTTTCAGTTGAACTTGAAGGTTTTCTGCCTGGTAGTGCAAACCTGCGCTCAACCCGTCAGTCTTCACGGCCGCGTGCGTCAGTGGCGTGTCGGCCCGAGCGGTGTCTCACCAAAGGTGGCTCACCCTTAGAAGCCCTAACAGACTGCCTCCTGTGGTCGTTAAATCAGGAACTTGCGCGAATCAAACGCCCGTTTTGATAGGCCCTCTTAGCCATGGCCACGCATCGAAAAATACGCCAACAGGAGCATCCGATGTGCCACCGACGCAAGGGGGTCGTGCAGCGCCCGCCGGGGGCGTCGATCGCCAGGACGGCGATCGCCGAGCCTACAGGGACCGTATTCACGGCGTCCCCCGGCGGGCGCTGCACGACCCCCGGAACCCAGCGCGAGCGCTTGACCTTCGGTGCCACTCCGGTCTGTTTCGCCTTCCAGAGCCGAACATGCCCGCTGCAACCGAGCTCGCAGGAGTCGCAGCTCTCCCGGACCAAGCACAGAGACGATTTAACCTCGACCAGGGTCATGAGCGTCATCTTCCTGTCACCCTTGTCAGGCGAAATGAGCCATCCCGACCTCGATGCGGTTAACGCTATCTCTCCTGAACGACCAAGCGTGGCGCCAAAACCAAAATCGATCGCCTACAGACCCATCGTGCAGCCGGCGCCGCTCAGCACACACCGCTTTTGCGGTACGGATCATGCTTCTCAGCCTCAACCCCTCAGCCTAATCTTCCACCCAACCAAGAAACCGACGACCTAATCGCGAAGGAGACCACCCCATGGCCAACCTCCCAGAACTCATCGACGGACTCCCCAACATCTGCGGCAGTGAAGCGACGATCGACCAAGCCATCCAGTCAGGCAAAGAGAAGCCGCTC
This sequence comes from Gammaproteobacteria bacterium, assembly GCA_009908845.1. Taxonomy (GTDB): domain Bacteria; phylum Pseudomonadota; class Gammaproteobacteria; order Chromatiales; family Chromatiaceae; genus Lamprobacter. The sequence continues at coordinate 24,824 of JAAAOQ010000054.1, read as the reverse complement.
GCCCAATCCCCAGGCGCCGTCGACTTCAACAACATCCGCGCCGCCTGCGCCGTCGCGCTGCACCAGCACCAACCGCTGATCCCAGCCGGCGGCGACGACCTGCAGACCGCCGCTATCATCAGCAACCTCCAGTACATGATGGAGCACCAGGACATCGGCGATAACCACAACGCGCCGACCTTCGTCTGGTGCTACAAGCGCATGGGCGAGTTCATCCCGCAGCTGATCCACGAAGGCAAATCGCCGCGGGTGATGCTCGAGTACTCGGGCACGCTGCTCTACGGCTTGCGCCAGATGGGTGAGGGTCATGTGCTCGACGCCCTCCAGGGCATCACCATGAATCCCGACTACAACTGGGCCGTCGAATGGCTCGGGATGCCCTGGGGCCATGCGGTCGCGCCTTCGACGCCGGTGCAGGACTATCGGCTGCACGTCCAGGCCTTCCAACACCACTTCGCCGCCCTGTTCGGCACCGAGGCGCTCGAGCGCGTGCGCGGCTTCTCGCCGTCGGAGATGGCGTTGCCGAACCATCCGGACGTCGCCTACGAGTTCGTCAAGACCCTCAACGACTGCGGCTATCAATGGGTGCTGGTGCAGGAGCACAGCGTCGAGCAGACCGACAACGGCTGGCATCCGCAGCGCCCGCATCTACCGCACCGCCTCGTCTGCACCAACTCCAAGGGCGAGACGGCGAGCATCCTCGCGCTGGTCAAGACCCAAGGCTCGGACACCAAACTGGTCGCGCAGATGCAGCCCTGGTACGAGGCGCAGGGGCTGCAGCGCTGGGAACTCGCCGGCAAGCAGGTGCCGCCGCTGGTGACCCAGATCGCCGACGGCGAGAACGGCGGCGTGATGATGAACGAGTTCCCGGACAAGTTCTTCGAGGCCGTGCATGGAGCCTCGGGCTCGGACACGCCGCTGATGAACGGCAGCGAATACCTCGAGCAGCTGTTCGCGATGGGCATCAAGGAGAGCGACCTCACCGAGGTCCGTCCGGTGCAGCAGGGCAAGATCTGGGAGCAGATGCAGCCCGGTGATGGACCCGAGAAGCTGGCCAAGGTGATCGAGGAGCTGAAGCAGTCCGACCATCAGTTCCATGTCGATGGCGCCAGCTGGACCAACGACCTGTCCTGGGTCAAGGGCTACGACAACGTCCTCGGCCCGATGGAGGAGGCGAGCTCAGCCTTCTACGAAAACGTGTTGAAACCCGGCACGTCGAGCGATGATCCGCGCTATCGCAACGCGCTGTTCCATCTGATGTCTTCGCAGACGAGCTGCTACCGCTACTGGGGGCAGGGGCTCTGGACCGATTACGGCCGCGAGATCTGCCGCCGGGTGATGGCGATCATCGAGCACGATTTCGGCTGAGCCGGATCAGCATCCGAGGGCCGCGCCGGCTGGCCGCAGCTCGCGCGGCGTTATCGCTATGCCGACGTCCTACGAGTGTTTGGCCTGATCGTCTTGTTCTATGCGAACGAGCACGAGCCATTACTGGTGCACGGACGGCGTCAGGGTAGTGATTTGTGCCGGCGGTGCCGGTACCGGGAAGACCTTCCTTGCCCTGGAGTTGGCGCGCCGTTGGGCAGGAACCGGCAACAAGGTGGTGCTCGCCTGCCAATCAGCCTGGCTGAAGCACTGGCTGGAGAAGCGATTTTCGATCGCCGGGGTCAGCGTCAGCGTCGCCAAGGCGGTATCCATGGCAGCGCGACGTGCCGGTGTCGGTCAGTTCGACGCGTTGATCGCGGACGAGGGACAAGACCTGCTCAGCATGGATGCGCTGGACCGGCTCGATAACGTGTTGAAGGGTGGCATGGAGAACGGGCGCTGGTGCTTCTTTCACGACATCAACAATCAGGCCGGGTATTTAGGTGAACCTGATCCGGACGCGCTGGCCATGCTGGAGTCCTACGCCTCGGCGAGGATGCCGCTGAAGCGCAATTGCCGCAACACACGCCAGGTACTGGCGGAAGTCCATGCGCTGGGGGCAGATATGGGCGTGCGCGGCACCGGTGATGGCCCCAGCGTCGTTCGCCACCGCGCCAAGACCAAACAGGCAGCGGCGGAAGTGCTAGCCGCGGAGATGGAGCGACTGACCGATCGCGGCGGCGTGCTGCCGGCCGAGATCACCATTTTGTCACAGCATGCCTTCGGTGAGTCGGCGGCGGCGGCGCTGCTTCCGCCGAACATCGCATCCGAGATCATTGAGCTCGACGAGTATTCGTTGCGCGATTTTCCACCCAAGTCCGTCAGCTTTGCGGCGATCGAGAACTTCAAGGGCCTGGAGAATGAGGCCGTGATTGTGATCGATTTGCCGCGGGACGCTGATACGCCTCGGCTCGTCACCGACACCTACGTCGGCGTGAGTCGCGCGCGGTCGCTGCTGGTTACCATATCGCTCGGTTGATGCGGTTCGGTTGCCTATGCCGCCGACAGCCGCTCCACCTTCAGTTCGTTACGGTGTTGCTCCGCCTGCCAAAGGTCGAATTGCATTTGCTGGTTCAGCCAGCTCTCCGCAGAGGTGTCGAACGCGATCGATAGGCGGACGGCCATCTCGGGGCTGATGCCGGCCTTGCCGTCGAGAATGCCGGAGAGTGTCTCGGGACTAACGCCGAGGGCCTTGGCCGTATCGGTGACCGACAGGCCGAGGGGTTCGAGACAGAGTTCTCTGATGATTTCACCCGGATGCGGCGGATTGTGCATCTGCATGATCTTCGCTCAGTGATAGTCTTCGTAATCGACGACTTCGGCGTGCGTTCCGGAAAAACTGAAGGTGACTCGCCAGTTGCCGCTCACCTTGACCGACCAGATTCTTTGCCGGTCGCCCGAGAGCGGGTGTAGATGCAACCCCGGCAGGTCCATGTCCGATGGCTTGGCGGAGGCATTCAGTCGGCCGAGAATCAAGCGCAGTCGCTTGGCATGCTGGGCTTGAATGCCCGACTGCTTCCCCGTTCTGAAGAAGCGCTCGAGGCCCTTGTGTCTGAAACTCCGGATCACGCGGCAGAGTTTGGCTTGTGGCGTTACGTCTGGCAAGCGAGAGATGGGCCCACAGGGACAGGGCTCTGGACCGATTACGGCCGCGAGATCTGCCGTCGCGTGATGGCGATCATCGAGCACGATCTCGGCTGAGCCGACTGAGGGCGCGCGCGGCCGGTCGATCCGATCGACGCGCGTCTCCCGCGATATCCGCCTAGTGAGTACAATCAGGCAATGGAAAGCGAGCGCAAGAACCGCTGGGCCGGCTTTCTCGTCGGCCCGGCCATCGTGTTGATTGCCCTGGGGGCGATCTGGAAGAACGAGAACCGCTTCGACTATCACCAAGCGGCAAAGAAGACGCAACCCGCGGAGTCGGTACAAGCGCTGCCATCAGGGCAAGGTTTCTCCTACACCGGCAGCATGGACCAGCAGCTGACGCTGGCCGGCGAGTATGTCGACGCCTTCACCGGCTACCTGGAAGTCCGGCGTAGCGCCGAGATCTATGCCTGGGAGAAGGACAGGGACTCGGATGATCGCGTGACCTGGTCGCAGCGTTGGATGAGCCGTCTCGAGAGCAATTCTCGCAACAGCGGCATGACGCAGCGGCTTTCTTCGCGAACGTTCACTCCCCGTGAGTATCAGGTCGGGGACCTGACCGTCGAGGGCGCGCGGATCGAGCTCGTCGACGACGCCGTCACGATACCCCCGGCCGACCTGCAGATCACCGACGCTGCATTGCAGCCTCAGGGCGATTACCTCTACCTGTCGAAAGGCCAGTCGGACAACCTTGGCGATGAACGGGTCCGTTACACCGGAATCCCGGTCCCATTGACCGCGACCTATTTCGGCAAGGCGGAGGCGGGTCGCGGTGTGGCGGACACCTCCCAGGCGCGCACGGGCATGATCAACGCCCTCATCCAGGACACCGGTGTGCTGCACCACATCGTTGCCGGCGAGCGGGAGACGGCGCTCGCTACCATGGCAGCCCATATCAGCCGGCTGAAGTGGATCGTGCGTGCCGTGGCCTCGGTCGCGGTCATCGTCGGTTTCAACCTGCTCTTCAGCGCCATGCTCGGGTTCCTGTACTCGGTGCCCGTGATCGGCGGTCTTGCCCGGTCAGGGTCGTTCCTGCTCTCGCTGGCGTTTGGCCTGCCGCTGATCCTGGTGACGATGCTGAGCGGTTACCTCTATGCTAACCCGCTCGTCCTGGCGGCGATCGCCGTGCTGATCGTCGGCGGCCTCGTCGCGCTGGGTCAGCGCAAGCAGAAGACCCAAAAGGCGGTCTACCGGGACCTGGAAACCCAGTACGGCCCGAAGCTGCAAACGCTCTCGATGAAAGAGCTGGAGTTCATCGAGCTGGCGAAGCTGGTCTTCTCCGATGATCACCTGGACCCCAAGGAAGAGGAGTACTTGCGCCGTTGGTCGCGTAAGCAGGGTTGGAATGACACGCGCTTCAGCGAGATGCTGAACAGGGCAAAGGCGCTCGGTGCCGGCGGACCGCCGAGCCTCAATGCGACCGAGGAACAGCTCAAGAATCTGATCCGCTTGGCGCTGGCTGACGGCGATCTGTCGCGCTCCGAACTGCAGACCATCCAGCACGCGGCCAGGCGCTTAGGCTTCGATCAGAGGAGGGTAGCGCGCCTGACCCAGGAGGTGCAGCAGATGGCCGGGCGCAACGCGGCGCAGTCGGTCTGACGCTCATGGCATGCTGCTACTTCGAACGATGAGTCCGGCGCGATTCACGGTCACGCGCTGCCTGCGAAGAGGGCGCGATCGAGCGCAAAGGCCGGCGGGTACCCGCTATCAGTCGACCTGCAGGAAGTCGCTGCCGGCCGGCTGCTCGAAGCGGAACATCGCATAGTCGAGCTGCGGGTTGCGCTCGAGATTGGTGAAGATGAAGCGGGTGAGCTGACCGAAGCGGTCCTCCATCAGCAGCGTGTCGAGCCGACCGTCCTTGAACGCGATGCGCAACTTGGCGACCTCGGTGTCTTCGGCTTTCGGAATCAGCTCGACCCAGGTACGGCCATCGCCCTCGTCGAGGTTGCGCAGCTCGAAATAGTCCTCGACCGGCTCCTCGCTGGCGAGCAGCTGCGCCGGGGTGCCATCTAGAATCTTCTTCTGGCTGCTGTGGGTAACCTGGTCGAGCTCCTTGTCGTGGACATAGATGCGGCGTCCGTCGGCGACGATCTCCTGCTCGGTCGGGCTCTCGTAGTCCCAACGGAACCGGTCTGGCCGCAGCAGGTAGAAGGTGCCGGTGGATTCCAGCATCTGGCCGCCGTCATTGCTTAATGTGATCTGCCGAAAGTCGGCGCTCAAGCTGTTGAGGCCACTCAGGTAGTCCTTGAGCTCAGCAATGCCGTCGGCGAGCGCGAGCGGTGTCCAGAGACAGAAGGTGGCCAATATGATGAGGGCATAGCTCCCCCAACGCTGGCGCCGCGCTGGCGGCCGCTTGTCCGTAGTGCGAGGGCGACTGGACACCCTGGCGGTGGGCGCAGCGGGGGCGTCGCCCGAGCCGGTCACGAGGTGATCCGAGGCCGGCGCCAGAACGGGTGATGAGATTGCGCTTGCGGTTGTTGTGACGGCGAGGTGTGGGCGGCTGAGGCGACAGCGCTTGCTGGGGGTGGTCATGCGTTGATCAATCCTGCGGTGGCGGAGGTGCCAGCACCTCGCGGTTGCCATTGCTCTCGGCGGAGCCGACGATACCGATGCGCTCCATCTCCTCGATCATCCTAGCAGCGCGGTTGTAGCCGATCTTGAGGCGCCGCTGGACGCCCGAGATCGAGGCGCGTCGGCTCTCGACGACGATCTGGACGGCCTCGTCGAACAGTGGGTCTTGATCCTCGACATCGCCGCTGCCTTTTGGTTCCGGATCGATTCCCGGCAGGTGCTCGGATGGCTCCTGGAGGATGGTCTCGATGTAGTCCGGCTCACCCTGGGTCTTCAAGAAGTCGACCACGCGATGAACCTCGTGATCGTCGACGAAGGCGCCATGCACCCGCTGCGAGATGCTGCCGCCTGGCGGCAGATAGAGCATGTCGCCGTGGCCGAGCAGGTGCTCGGCGCCCATCTGGTCGAGCACGGTGCGCGAGTCGACCCGTGCCGAGACCTTGAACGCCATCCGCGTCGGGATATTGGCCTTGATCAGGCCGGTCAGGACATCGACCGACGGGCGCTGGGTCGCGAGCAGCAAATGGATGCCCGACGCGCGCGCCTTCTGCGCCAGGCGCGCGATCAGCTCCTCGACCTTCTTGCCGACCACCATCATCATGTCGGCGAGCTCGTCGATGATGACGACGATGGTCGGCAGCTTCTCGAGGGTCGGGACCTCGGGCGGTTCTTCACCCTCGGCGATCGCGGCATTGACGATGGCGGCATAGCTCGGGTCCGTGATCGGCTGGCCAGCGGCGATCGCGTCCTGGACCTTGCGGTTGTAGCCAGCGAGGTTGCGCACCCCGAGCGAGGCCATCAGCTTGTAGCGGCGCTCCATCTCGCCGACGCACCAGCGCAGCGCGTTGGCGGCCTCCTTCATGTCGGTGACCACCGGGGTGAGCAGATGCGGGATGCCCTCGTAGACCGAGAGCTCGAGCATCTTCGGGTCGACCATGATCAGACGCACGTCCTCTGGCGGCGCCTTGTAGACCAGGCTGAGGATCATCGCGTTGATCGCGACCGACTTGCCCGACCCGGTGGTGCCGGCGATCAGCGCATGCGGCATCCGGGCGAGATCGGCCACCACCGGCTCGCCCGAGATGTTGGTGCCCATGCCGATCGTCAGCGGCGATTTCGCCTCCTGATAGGTGCGCGAGCCGAGGATCTCGCTTAGGGTGACCATCTCGCGCTGATTGTTCGGGACCTCGAGGCCGATCACCGACTTGCCCGGGATCACCTCGACCACGCGCACGCTGATCTTCGAGAGGGCGCGGGCGATATCCTTGCTGAGTCCAGTGATCTTGCTGACCTTCACACCCGGAGCAAGCTCGAGCTCGAACAGCGCGACGACCGGCCCGGGATGGACCTCGACCACCTCGGCGACGACACCGAACTCGGCTAGGCGCGCCTCGAGCTCGCGCGACATGGTCTCGAGCTGCTCGGGTGTGACCGCATTGCCGCTGCGCCGCGGCGGGTCGAGCAGATCGAGCGGTGGACGTTCGCTCGGCGCCGTGCCTGCGGTGGACCGATGAGCGGGTGATGTTGCCGGATGCCCGGATGTTGGCTTGGTCCGCGCCGCGGCGGGGGCATCGGCCCAGACCGGCTCGACGGCGGCTGGAGATGGTCTCTCGGTGCATGCCGTAGCCTGGCGGGCTGCGTTCTGCTCGTGCGCCACCAGTGGCTGTTCGGATTCGGCCAGATTGGACTCGGCCGGATCGGGCACGGCTGGATCGGGCACGGCTGGATTGGGCGCGGTCGGATTGGGCACGGCCGGAGAGGTGCCGAAGGATGCGGCATGGCCAGGCTCGGGCGTAGCGGCCGGGGCCGACTCGATGCCGAGCCGTCTTGGGTCGAGCTCGCCAGGGGCAGGCGCTTCAAGGTAATTGCCGGCCGAGACAGCGTTGATGCCGGAGTCGACGTGGCGCGGCGTCCACGCGCTCAGATCGTGCGTCCTCGTAGTTTCAGGCAGGCCGATATCCTCGTATGCGATCCAGTCGTCGTCCTCTCGATCCGGTTCCGTGAAGCCCCGCGCTGATCCTTGAGATCGATCTTGCGCGAGTTCCCAGTCCTCGTCGTCGAATGCATCCTCGCGTTGGAGATACCGGGCCTTGAAATGTTGGATCAGGCGGGGCGGCAGCCGCAGTAGCATGAGCGTGAGGTCGCCGATGCCGTCGACGATCAGCAGTGGTGAGAGACCGGTGAACAGCGACAGTCCGATCATCAGAGCGCCGAGCAGCACCAGCGAACCACCGGCAAGCCCAAAGGCGTGATCGACGATCGTCGCGACCAACAGACCGAGACCGCCTCCGAGCCCGTTCGGCAGCTCACCGAAGCTGCCGGCGAATTGCAGACTGGCCAGACCGGCCCCCGCCGCGATGGTGAAGGCGAGCCCGATCCAGCGCAGCGCCAGCCAGTAGAGTTTGGTCTCGGGCTCGGACTCATGCTCACGAAAGAGGAGGTAGGCACTCCAGACCAATGCGATCGGGATCAGATAGGCGAAACCACCGACCAAGAACAGAGCGATATCGGCAAACCAGGCGCCGAGCCGCCCGCCGGCATTCTGAACCGCGGTATCCTGAGCCGCGAAGGACCAGCCAGGATCATCCGGGGAATAACTGGCCAAAGCTAGCACCAGGTAGAGCGCGACGATGACCAATGCCCAGAGAGCTCCCTCGCGCCAAGCGCGCTCCAGATAGTCGCTGAGACGGGGATGGCCGAGTCGAGTCGCTTGTTCCATAGGTTCCTCCGAAGGTTTGGAAGATTATAGCCTTAGCGGCGGAACTTCGTCGTGTTTCGATGGTTGAGGGGCGCCGATGCGGCTTTACCCGATTCGGGCGTCTGCGTACCATCAGGTTTTCGATGGGCAGGCCGCGCTCGGTGAGTTGACGCGGCCTCATCCCGATGATTGGAGTGGTTTCTGATGGGTGATACGAAGCACTGCCGGTTGCTGATCCTGGGCTCGGGGCCAGCCGGCTACACGGCCGCGGTCTACGCGGCACGGGCCAACCTGGCGCCGGTTCTGGTGACCGGACTCGAGCAGGGCGGGCAGTTGATGACGACGACTGATGTCGAGAACTGGCCTGGCGACCCAGACAATCTGCAGGGGCCGGACCTGATGGATCGGATGCGCCGGCACGCCGAACAGGTCGGAGCCGAGGTCCTGTTCGATCACGTCAACAAGGTCGCGTTGGATCAGCGCCCCTTTGTCCTGACTGGGGATTCGGCCACCTACACCTGCGATGCCCTGGTGATCGCGACGGGCGCCAGCGCGCAGTACCTCGGGCTGGAGTCGGAGCAGACCTTCCGGGGGCGCGGCGTGTCGGCCTGCGCGACCTGCGACGGGTTCTTCTACAAGAACCAGAAGGTCGCCGTGATCGGTGGCGGCAACACCGCGGTCGAGGAGGCGCTCTACCTGTCGAACATCGCCTCCGAGGTCACGCTGGTGCACCGCCGTGATGCGCTGCGTGCCGAGAAGATCCTGCAGGACCGCTTGTTTGAGAAGGCCGAGTCGGGCAACGTCCGGATTGCGTGGAATCACGTGCTCGACGAGGTGCTTGGGGACGCGACCGGCGTCACCGGAATGCGGATCAAGAACGTGCAGGACGGTACCACCGAGGAGGTCGAGCTCCAGGGTGTCTTTATCGCGATCGGCCATAAGCCGAATACCGGTATCTTTGAGGGTCAGCTCGAGATGTCCAATGGCTATATCAGGGTCCAGTCGGGTACCGAAGGCAATGCCACCGCCGCCTCGGTGCCGGGTGTCTTTGCGGCGGGAGACGTAATGGATCATGTCTACCGGCAGGCCATCACTTCGGCTGGGAGCGGCTGTATGGCGGCGCTGGATGCCGAAAAGTATCTCGACGGCCTTGACGCCTGAGGCGGTCCCGGCGGCCTGTGCAGGGGCTATCCAAAGGTATTGCCTCGGAATGTGGCGCGGCCGACATCACCCGCGTGGGCAGCGCCGATGAAGCGGCATCAGGTTCCAGCGCTTGCTCTGACCCTTTCGGTGCCGCTGCTCGGTGTGCTCTGGATCGCTGGGAAGCCGGCCGCGGAGGGGCAGGATGCCGCGCTGATGGTGCCGCTGCTGGCACTGCTCATCTTTAGTGAGTTCGGGCTAATCTTGAACAGCGTCGGCGTCGCGGCGGGAGTCCTGCACGGGCTTCGTCAGGGCTGGACTGGTCGGCACGCACTGATGACGATTGGCTGTGCCTTGGCGGCACTGGCGTTCTTGCTCCAGTTGATCCGGTGGTGGCCGCTTTGATCTGAGCGGCCATTGCGCCTGACGCTCAGGGGCTGGACCCTGAGCCCAGCAGTGGGCGAGCGGCGGGCAGCACATCAAGAGGCCCGCCGCTTAGGGCGTCCGTGGAATGGATGAGATCGCACTGACTGAGTGATGTCGTGCTCAAGCGGCTGACTTGGCGGTCGGCTGCGTGGCCCCCATGCTCCGGTGAGGCCCATTCGACTTCTCGCTGAGTGATGTATCAGCTTCGCGTTCATCCGTCGATCGCAGAGATCCCCGGCACGGCCTGGGATGCGCTTGCCGGCGATGACCTTCCTCATCTATGCCACGCCTTCCTGCTGGCGATGGAACGACACGGCTGTGTCGGAGAGCGTTTCGGCTGGCTGCCGCGCCATCTCGCGCTCTATGATCAAGATGAACAGTTGGTTGCCGCTGCGCCCGCTTACCTCAAGTTCAACTCCTATGGGGAATTCGTCTTCGATTGGGCTTGGGCCGATGCGTATCAGCGCGCTGGTCTGCGCTACTATCCAAAGCTTGTGATCGCCTCTCCCTATACCCCAGCAACCGGCCAGCGCGTCCTGACCGGCGATGCGCCGAACCGGGCCGAACTGGCCTCGGCCTTGGTGCACGGCTCGGTTAAGGTGGCCAATGAGCTCGACGTCTCGGGTGTGCACTGGCTGTTCAGTAGCGAGGAGGAGGTCGATTGGATGCGCGAGGCTGGACTGATGGCCCGTCTGGGCTGCCAGTTCCATTGGATCAACCAGGGGTATGCCGACTTCGATGCACTGCTAGCGAGCTTCAGTGCTGAAAAGCGCAAGAAGATCAAGCGCGAGCGGCGGCGTGTGACCGAGGCCGGCGTGCGCATCCGGCGGGTGTCCGGCAATGCGGCAAGCGATGCCGAGTGGGCGGTGTTTCACCGGCTCTATGAGGATACGTTCGATAAGCGCGGCGGCATTCCGACACTGTCACTGTCGTTTTTCCGCGAGATTGGCGAGACCATGGGCGAGAGCACATTGTTAGTGCTGGCTGAGCACGGGGGCGAGATCGTGGCGGCGGCATTCTGTCTGGTTGGCGCTCGCAGCCTCTACGGTCGTCACTGGGGCTGTTCCAAGGAGTTCCATAGCCTGCATTTCGAGGCCTGCTACTATCAAGGTCTCGAGCACTGCATCGAGCGAGGACTGCAGCGCTTCGAGCCCGGCGCGCAGGGCGAGCACAAGGTCGCTCGCGGCTTTATGCCGACCCGCACCTGGTCGACCCATTGGCTTGCAGAGCCCACTTTTCGCGAGCCGATCAGCCATTTCCTTGCGCATGAGATCGATGCGGTTGAGGAATACATCGGCGAGATGGTGGCCCGGAGTCCCTACCGTCAGGCCGATCCGGTGACATCGACGGCTGCCGAGCGCTCGGACGCGTCGTCCGCGCGCGCTCGGGGATGATGCTTCGATCAGCCATGGCGATGCCCTATCTGCTGGCGCCGAATGATCCCAGCGGGGCCTTTCCCGATCCGTCTGAGGCCCTGCGCGAGCCGGACGGGCTGCTGGCAGTTGGTGGCGATCTGAGTACCGGGCGCTTGATCAATGCGTACCGCAATGGGATCTTCCCCTGGTATGGTGAAGGCGATCCGATCCTCTGGTGGTCGCCTGATCCGCGGACTGTCCTGATCCCGAAACGGTTGCACCGCTCGCGCAGTCTGCGCAAACTGCTCAAACAGCGCCGATTCGCAGTGACCATGGATCGTGACTTTCCGGCCGTGATCCGAGCCTGTGCCGGCCCGCGGCTATCTGGCGACGGCACTTGGCTTCTGCCGGAGATGATCGATGCTTATTGCGCGTTGCATGTGCATGGAGTCGCCCACTCGGTGGAGGTTTGGCAGCAGGGGCGCTTGGTCGGTGGACTCTATGGTGTCGCGATCGGCGGGGCATTCTTCGGCGAGTCCATGTTCAGCCGAACGGACAATGCGTCCAAGATCGCCCTGGTTCACCTCTGCGAGCATCTGATCGATCTGGGAGTCGAGTTGATCGATTGCCAGGTGCTGACCGAGCATATGCAGCGCATGGGCGCCGAGTCGATGCCGCGCGAGCGTTTTCTCTCACGTCTCGCGGAACTACGCGATCGTCCTTTCTGTTGTGTCAGCTGGAACGACGGGCGATTGCACTATCCAGGGTTGCGGGCCGCAGTGGCCTAGCCTAGCGGCAGGCGCTCGGCGAAGCGAGTCATCGAGAGCGTCAGCTAAGGTTGGAGACGATCCGGTTATGAACGCGAACCGCAATCTTCCGGGACATCTGCAGCTCTACCTGACCGGGGAGCATGATTGCTCCTATCTCGAGGGGCTGCGCGCGCGGACCCTGTTCGTGGACCCGATGGCGCGCATCGACCGCGAGCGCGCACAATGGCTGCAGCAGATCGGTTTTCGTCGCAGCGGGATGCATTTCTATCGCCCTGCCTGCCGCGGGTGCCAACGCTGCATCCCGGTGCGCGTGCCGGTAGCCGACCTGCGCTTGAGCCGCTCGCAACGGCGCAATGCGTCGCGTAACGATGGCGAGGTGCGGATCGCGTTCAAGCCCGCGCAGCTACAGCCGGCCCATTATCAGCTGTACGAGCGGTACATCCTCGCGCGTCATGGCGACGGCGACATGGCAGAGGATGTATCGATCGAAACCTACATGCGTTTCCTACTAAGCCCGTGGGGCGGGCAGACCTGGTTCATCGAGGCCTATCTCGGTGAGCGGCTGATGTCCGTCGCGGTCACGGATATCTTCTCCGATGGGCTCTCGGCACTCTACACCTTTTTCGATCCGGAGCTTTCGGAGCGCGGCCCCGGCACCTATGCGGTGCTGACCCAGGCGCGCGAGGCGGCGCGGCTCGGACTGCGCCACCTCTACCTCGGTTACTGGATCGAGGAGAGTCCGAAGATGGCCTACAAGGATCGCTTTCGGCCTATCGAGGCTTGGGATGGCCGGGACTGGCTGCGGTTCGAGCGCGGCGAGCCGATTCGCTTCTGCAAGTGAGCCGAGAGCGACTGAAGTAGGGTGTGCTCCCATCGGTCTGTGCAGCTGCCTGTGATATACTTCTATGGTTTTATCGTGGCGACCCGCCGAAGCGGCCTGGTCGGTGCGTAGAGCGCAGCGTTCGCGCGCCACATGACTAACCTGACACCACATTCATGGCAAAAGAAGACGTTATTCAAATGGAAGGCGTGGTCGTTGAGACCTTGCCGAATACCGTGTTTCGTGTCGAGCTCGAGAATGGTCACACTGTGACCGCCCATATCTCAGGCAAGATGCGCAAGCACTACATTCGTATCCTGACGGGCGATAAGGTTACCGTTGAGCTGACCCCTTACGACCTGACCAAGGGGCGGATCACCTATCGCGTCCGCTGACGCTCGGCCCGTATAGACGCGGATAACAGGTCATGACGACCCCAGCTTAACGGGGCCGAGCGGGCCAGCTCCGATCTCCGGCGTCGGCCCAGGGAGCGGACAGGGCTGCAGCGGCTGCCATTCCGCTGAGCCCATTGAGAGCACCGCTCTTCAGGGGTGCCACGATCGTTACCGTGAAACAACGAGTGTGATCGTTAGGCAGGGGCCTTCTCGGTTTCAAAGCTGAAGGTCAGCTCGTCATCCTCTCCAACCTTCACGACTACGGTACCGCCACCGCTGAGCTCGCCGAATAGCAGCTCACTGGCGAGCGGCTTCTTGATCGCGTCCTTGACCACGCGGGCCATCGGCCGCGCGCCCATCTTCGGGTCATAGCCCTTCTCGGCGAGCCAGGCGCGTGCATCGGGCTCGACCACCAGGGCGACCTTCTTGTCCGCGAGCTGGGCCTCGAGCTCGAACAGGAACTTATCGACCACGCTGGTGATCGTCTTGCTGTCGAGCGCCCCGAATTGGACGGTCGCGTCGAGGCGGTTGCGGAACTCGGGCGTGAAGTATTTCTTCAGCGCCTCCATCGCGTCGGTCGAGTGGTCCTGCTCGGTGAAGCCGATCGAACGACGGCTGGCCTCCTCGGCGCCAGCGTTGGTGGTCATCACCAGCACGACGTTGCGGAAGTCTGCCTTACGGCCGTTGTTGTCGGTCAGACTGCCGTGGTCCATCACCTGGAGCAGCAGGTTGAAGACATCGGGATGCGCCTTCTCGATCTCGTCGAGCAGTAGCACCGAATGCGGATGCTTGGTGACCTCCTCGGTCAGCAGACCGCCCTGATCGAAGCCGACGTAGCCGGGCGGGGCGCCGATCAGCCGCGAGACGGTATGGCGCTCCATGTACTCGGACATGTCGAAGCGGATCAGCTCGAGTCCCATGATGCGTGCGAGCTGGCGGGTCACTTCGGTCTTGCCGACGCCGGTTGGGCCGGTGAACAGGAAGGACCCGATCGGCTTCTCCTCGGTGCCGAGACCCGAGCGGTTCATCCGGATCGCCGAGGTTAGGGCGTCGATGGCCTCGTCCTGGCCGTAGACGACCATCTTGAGATCACGGTCGAGGTTGCGCAGCGACTCGGTGTCCGAGCTCGAGACCTTCTTGGTCGGGATGCGGGCGATCTTGGCGACGATGGCCTCGACGTCGTTGACATCGATGCGCTTCTTGCGCTTCGCGGCCGGCCGCAGCTGCACATTGGCGCCGGCCTCGTCGATCACGTCGATCGCCTTGTCCGGCAGATGCCGATCGTTGATGTACTTGGCCGAAAGCTCCGCTGCGGCGCGCAGCGCCGGGTTGGTGTAGCTGACCTGATGGTGTGCCTCGAACCTGGCCTTCAGCCCCTTGAGGATCTCGATGGTCTCCTCGACCGTCGGCTCGTTGATGTCGATCTTCTGGAAGCGGCGTGCGAGCGCGCGATCCTTCTCGAAGATGCCGCGGAACTCCTGATAGGTGGTCGAGCCGATGCAGCGCAGCTCGCCTGAGGCGAGGACCGGCTTGATCAGGTTGGACGCGTCCATCACGCCGCCCGATGCCGCGCCGGCACCGATGATGGTGTGGATCTCGTCGATGAACAGGATCGCATGCGGTTTGCGCTTGAGCTCGGCCAGCACCGCCTTCAGGCGCTTCTCGAAATCGCCCCGATATTTGGTGCCGGCGACCAGCGAGCCGAGGTCGAGCGCGTAGATCACGGACTCGCCGAGGATCTCGGGCACGGCGCCGTCGACGATCTTCTTCGCCAAGCCCTCGGCGATCGCGGTCTTGCCGACGCCGGCCTCGCCGACCAACAGCGGGTTGTTCTTGCGTCGGCGACAGAGGATCTGCGCCGTGCGCTCAACCTCGTTGGCGCGGCCGATCAGCGGGTCGATCCGACCCTGGCGCGCCATTTCGTTGAGGTTAGTCGCGAAGTTCTCGAGGGCGCTGGGCGATTCCTTCTCCTCGCTGCGCGCCTCATCAGGATCAGCCTGGGCCTCATCGTCCTGGTCCTCGCCCGGCACCTTGGAGATCCCGTGCGAGATGTAGTTGACGACATCGAGCCTGGAGACGTCCTGCTGATTGAGTAGATAGACCGCTTGGCTGTCTTGCTCGCTGAACAGGGCGACCAGGACGTTGGCGCCGGTGACCTCCTTCTTCCCGGCGGACTGCACGTGGAAGACCGCCCGCTGTAGCACGCGCTGGAAGCCGAGCGTGGGCTGGGTCTCGCGCTCGTCGCTCTCCGCAATCAGCGGTGTCGTCTCCTCGATGAAGGTCGTGACGTCACTGCGGAGCTTATCGTTGTCGGCGGCGCAGGCGCGAAGGACCTTGGCCGCGGTCGGGTTGTCGATCAGGCAAAGCAGTAGATGCTCAACCGTCATGTACTCGTGCCGCTTCGCCCGCGCCTCCTTGAACGCCTGGTTCAGCGTGAATTCAAGCTCTTTGCTTAGCATGGATAGTGACCCCGGGACGTATCGATAACAAAGGTGTCAAGCGCGGGCAGACCGGTGCGATCGCTCGCGCAGGTCGGCCTCGGTTGTTCGAATTCGCTACGCGTCGGTCGATCGCTCCGACTCGAGCGTGCGACCTGGCGAGCGGGACCCAACCGATCCCTGAGCCCGCTGCCTTGGCGGTTGATGTCGCGGTCTTCTCTCACGCCTCCTCCATCGTGCAAAGCAGTGGGTGATGGTTCTGGCGTGAGAAGTCGTTGACTTGTGAGACCTTGGTTTCGGCGATATCGCGGGTGAAGACGCCACAGACGCCGACCCCACGCGTGTGGACGTGCAGCATGACCTGAGTCGCTTTCTCGGGCGTCATCGCGAAGAAGGTCTCCAGGACGTGAACGACGAACTCCATCGGCGTGTAGTCGTCGTTGACGAGCAACACCTTGAACAGCGGCGGACGCTTCAGTGCCGGCTTGGCCTCTTCGACCGATAGGCCAGAATCGTCTGCGCCTTCCTCTTGGCTGGCGCAGCGGATGCGTGTGCCGCCGTAGCTTGCGTCAATGATTCGGGCGTTTTCTAAACGGTAGAGCATCGGTCTCGATTAGCGTCGTTGCTTCGGTAGCATTCGGCAGATCCGTCTGGCGCGAGGAGCATGATCAGTCAGGCTGAGCGAACCTTCACCATGTGTAGGGATCATGGAGGAAAAATACAGCCCCCAGCCTTCGACGTCTACGCTCCAAACGTTGGTCTGAGATCGTCCTCTCTCGGTCTCAGTCCGCTCCTCAGGGGCTTCAGTTAGCATGGAGTTTCGTTGTTTGCCCCGCGTCAGGCGGTTCGGTAGGCAAGATTGACCGATCGCAATCGACAACTATACTTCGGAGTCACGATCCGTTCATCTGGGCGGAGAAGGCGGGTCGGCAGCCCAGTGTCGCTGCAGCGCGGCCGGGTCTTGAATAGAACAACAAGCTGAACAACCAACCGAAGATCGATTGAAGTAGTGGAGGAGTCTGCGATGCTTACAGGTGTCGTCAAGTGGTTTAACAATGCCAAGGGCTACGGCTTCGTCAAACCTGACGGTCGCGACGAGGATGTCTTCGTGCATTTCTCGTCGATCGAGATGGACGGGTATAAGACCCTGAAGGAGGGGCAGAAGGTGCAGTTCGAGGTCTCGCAAGGACCGAAAGGCTTGCATGCCGCAACGGTGCAGCGCACGATGTGAGCCGCGATCAGAAGCGCCGTCTCAAGGTGGTCTTGACCCGAGCAAGTAGGCCCCGGGCTGCTTGGTAAGCCCGGGGCGGTTTGGTACGTCTAAGTATCCCGCCCCGGGCTCTGGACTGCCACCTTAGCCCATCTGGCCAATCACCGCGTCGCCGAACGCCGAACAGCTCAGCTTCGTGGCGCCCTCCAGTAAGCGCTCGAGGTCGTAGGTGACCGTCTTGGCGGCGATTGCTCCCTCGATCCCCTTGATAACCAGGTCAGCGGCTTCGGTCCAGCCGAGGTGGCGCAGTAGCATCTCACCCGAAAGGAGGAGTGAGCTCGGGTTGACCTGGTCCTTGCCGGCATACTTGGGCGCAGTGCCGTGGGTTGCCTCGAACATCGCGACGCTGTCGGAGATGTTTGCGCCCGGTGCCATCCCGATGCCGCCGACCTGGGCGGCGAGCGCGTCAGAGATGTAGTCGCCGTTCAGGTTCAGGGTCGCGATCACGTCGTAGTCCTTTGGCCGCAGCAGGATCTGCTGCAGGAAGGCATCCGCGATCACGTCCTTGACGATGATCTCGTTGCCGGTATTGGGATTCTTGAATGCGCACCAAGGCCCGCCATCGAGGGGCTCCGCACCGAATTCTTCCCGCGCGAGCTCATAGCCCCAGTCCTTGAACGCGCCTTCAGTGAATTTCATGATGTTTCCTTTGTGGACGAGGGTCACCGAGTCGCGCTCGTTGTCGATCGCGTACTGGATAGCCTTGCGCACCAAGCGCTTGGTCCCCTCGCTCGAGACCGGCTTGATGCCGATCCCGGAGGTTTTCGGGAAGCGGATCTTGGTCACGCCGAGCTGGTCCTGGAGAAAGCTGACAAGGCGCTCGGCCTCATCGGAGCCGGCTGGCCATTCGATGCCGGCGTAGATGTCTTCCGAATTCTCGCGGAAGATCACCATGTCGGTATCCTCTGGCTTCTTCAGCGGGCTCGGCGTGCCCGAGAAGTAGCGTACCGGACGCAGACACAGGTAGAGGTCGAGACGCTGCCGCAGTGCGACATTGAGCGAGCGGATGCCACCGCTGACCGGTGTCGTCAGCGGTCCTTTGATCGAGACCAGATAATCGCGCACGGCGCTGAGCGTCTCGTCCGGCAGCCAGACATCGGCCCCATAGACGTTGGTCGCCTTCTCGCCGGCATAGATCTCCATCCAGGCGATCTGGCGTCGGCCGTCGTAGGCTTTGGCCACGGCTGCATCCAGGACCTTCTGCATCACCGGCGTGATGTCGACACCGATGCCGTCACCCTCGATAAAGGGGATGATGGGCTGGTCGGGCACGACCAGACTGTTGTCGGGGTTGACGCGAATCGGCTCGCCGACTTTGGGGACCTGGATCTGTTCAAACGCCATGGCATCGTGCTCCTGTCAGGATTTGGATGTCCGTGATCTTACCATCGGCTAGCCTCCCGTTGCGGCCGTGCTGGCTGCCACCGCTGCGGTCGCTGACCTTGTGTTGGCGCAGTGCGCATGGCATATCAGCGTCTCCTGTCGATCCTTCTGAGGGAGTCTGCGATGCCCGGAGCCCGCAACGTGCTTGGTGAGCCGCTCGAAGTCTGTTCGTTGGAGCCAATGACCGGTTTCACGCGTAATGGTCATTGTGATACGGGTCCTGAGGACCTGGGGTCACATACCGTCTGCGCCCGCGTCACTGCCGAGTTCCTCGAGTACTCGAAGTCGCGCGGCAATGATCTAACGACGCCTATGCCGGCATTTGGGTTTCCCGGCTTGAAGCCGGGCGACCGCTGGTGCCTCTGCGCGGCGCGCTGGCAGGAGGCGCTCGACGCCGGTTGTGCTCCCAAGGTCGCGCTGCGCGGAACCCATGAGCGAGCACTCGAGGTCTGTGACCTAGCCGACCTCAAGCGCCATGCGGTCGATCTATCCTGAGTGGAGGTTCGATGTGATCGGCGAGTGGTTGGCTGCTCGGGGCGTTCGGATCGTCGGTCGTCGACTGGTCGCGGTCCTCTTGATGACGATCTTGTGCTCGGCGTTGGTAGCCTGCGCGACGGCGCCTGAGACCGGTCGGCGTCAGCTCCTGCTGGTGAGTCCGGCCGAGGAGGCGCAACTGGGCCTCAAGGCGTTCGATCAGATCAAGCGTGAGCACCAAGTGGTGAGGGGAGGTCAGGATGCGGCCATGCTGCAGCGGGTTGGGGGACGCATCAGCGAGATCGCAGCCTTGCCTAACGCGCGCTGGGAGTTCGTCTTGTTCGAAGAGGACTCGCCGAATGCGTTCGCGTTGCCGGGCGGTAAGGTTGGTATCTATACGGGCATCCTCCCAGTCACGAAAAACGAGGCCGGACTAGCGACCGTGATCAGCCATGAGATCGCGCATGCGGCCGCGCGCCATGGTGCGGAGCGGATGTCGCATGGGATGCTGGTGCAGCTGGGCGGGGCCGGTCTGTCTGCGGCCTTGGGCTCGGATGCGGGCGTGACCGGAGACCTGATCATGCAGGCCTATGGCGTCGGCAGTCAGCTCGGGGTGATGCTGCCGTATTCGCGGACGCAGGAGCTGGAGGCCGATGAGCTCGGGCTCTTGTACATGGCGCGCGCCGGCTATGATCCGCGCGAGGCGATCGCGTTCTGGAAACGGTTTGCGGCCCATAACGCGAAGCGCGGCGGGGCGCCGCCGGAGTTCTTGAGCACGCATCCACTGGATCAGCGCCGCATCGCGCAATTGCAGCGGCTGATGCCAAGGGCGGTGGCCGAGTACGAGATGGCGCGAGCGCGGAGGTAAGCGACCGTGCCGCTTCTTGGCGGGCTCGTCTGGACGGTCGTTCTTGCTCTTGGCACCCATCGTCCTGCTCTGGTCCCTTCTATCGTCTGGCTTGGGGATGATTGATGCGCTGGATGACTCTACCGTTGATCATGGTGGTGCTGGCAGGGCTGGCCTATGGGTTCTGGCCGCGCGGATCGACGTTGCCGAGCGGTGGCGTGGAGGTCGCAGCGGTCGCTGCAGCGCTTGGTCAGGAGGCGAGGGGCGCCACGGGTGACGCGCTGGCCAAGCGGGTCTTAGAGTTTCCGGACGACCATGGGCCGCATCCGGCTGCACCTGCCGAGGTTTGGGACATCAGCGTGATCCTGTCTGATGACGCGAGACCCGAACTGTCATTACGGCTGACCCTCGTGCGATATGCGCTCGCTAGACGGGGCGCGTCTGCCGGTCGTGATGAAGATGCTGCGCTGAGTATTGAAGATCAGACGGCGAACGAATGGTCGACGATCCCGCGCGCGTCAGCATTTGCGGCGGATGAACTGCTTGCCGGCCAGTTGGTGATCTCTTCTGATCGGAGCGGGTCGTCGATAACAGCTGAGCGCGCCAGCCGTGCGGCGCTGGGATTGGCTGGTACGGACGATCTGAAGGGTGGGGGAGCACGTGTCTGGTTGGAGCACTGGGAGCTCGTTCGTGAGGGCGACCAGCTGGCCCGCGTTCGTGCATCGGGTGAGGGTGTCGAGCTGACGCTGGCGCTATCGCCGAGCAAGATGCCGGTCTCGATGGATGAGGTGGTCTTTGGTGGCGCTTCTGAAGACGCGGTGACGTCCCTAGCTGGCTACAGCGAGCCGCGGTTAAGGGTCAGCGGGACGGTCGCGGTCGCCGGCGAGGTGCGCGAGCTGCAGGGTATCGGCTGGCTGGAACATCTATGGGGCAATTTGGCCGAGGCATTGAGCGGGCGCCGTGGTCAACTCGTCGCGAATCGATTTCGGCTGCAGCTCGATGACGGCGTCGATCTGAGCTGTTTGCATCTGCGCCGCCGCAGTGGCGGTGGTACGCCGATCCCTCGTTGTCTGCTGATCAATGTCGACGGTGATCGGGCGGTGCTGCGGCGGCGTGATCTCCGTCTGGCGGCTGGAGATGGACGTTGGACGTCAACCAGCGGCGTCCATTATCCGTTGGACTGGCGTTTGGTGATTCCTGGCCGGGATCTCGAGCTTCGGATCATGCCGCTGCTCAACGATCGCGCCGCGGCCCTGCGCACGCTGGCTGTTGGGGGGGCAGGGCAGACTTGGAGCGGAGCGGTGCGCGTGTCGGGCTGGCGGGGTCGGACGCGCTCGGTGGTCTCGGTTACATGGACCTGAGCGGCTATGCTGAGGCCAGCACCGGAACCTGAGCCTGCGCGTCCTGTCGCTGTAGGTGACTTCGGAGATGCGGGTGTTTTAGATGTTGTGCATAAATGGGAGGCCGTCCGCTGCAGGTAGGCGCTTTGGCCGGCGGGTGGTGGTAAGCCTGCTCGCGCTGGCGCTGAGCGCGTGCGATAGCAGCAAGCCAGGGACGGGCGCTTCGGATTCAGGGATCTCAGTGACTGTGACAAAGGCCGAGCCAGGCACGATTCCGCCATCGCCGCAGCGGCCTGGTGATCCAAAGGTCGGTTATGACGCGCTAGTGAATCGGGCCGTGGTGACCTGCGGCCTACCTTACGATGCCTATGCCGCGAGCACTGGTGCGCCAGAGCCCGAATACGAACTGCCCGGAAGGCGCGGCCGTAATGCAGGGCTGCCCTATGGTCTGACCGCGTTCAGGGCCGACAGCGGGGTCGAGCTCGTGACGAGCAACTGTCTCGGCTGTCACGCCGCACCGCTCAACGGCGAGCTCGTAGTTGGGCTTGGCAACGAGTTCCTCGACTTTACCGCTGATCCAGTGACATCAATCGAAGGTGCGGGTGCCTACGTCGAGGACGGCGCCGAGGCCGAGGAGTGGCGCAAGTGGGCCGATCGGCTCGGCGCGATTGCACCCTGGTCGATGACCGACACCATTGGCGCCAATCCGGCACAGGCGATCACGCTGGCGCTGATGGCGCATCGCGACCCGGAAACACTGGCCTGGTCGGACGAGCCGCTGATGGCGCTACCGCCGGAGCAGGTGCTCCCGGCGAGCGTGCCGCCCCTGTGGAACGTCGATAAGAAGCACGCGATGTTCTACAACGGTGAGGGTCGAGGCGACCATATCGGCTATATGATGCTGGCGTCGACCACCTGCACCGACTCGGTCGCCGAGGCGCGCGAGATCGATGCCTGGTTCACCGATGTGCGCGCCTATCTCGCAACGCTGGAGGCACCGGCCTATCCCTATCCCGTCGACGCCGAGCTCGCCGCAGAGGGCGAGAAGCTGTTCAAGGCCGAGTGCACCGAGTGCCACGGTCGGTACGGTGAGCTCGAGCGCTATCCGAACGAGCTGATTGCCCTCGACGAGATCGACACCGATCCGGCGATGGCCGAGGCGGCCTACCGACACGCTGACCGCTTTGCTCGTTGGTTCAACGCATCATTCTACGGGCGCAATGCCGAGACCCAGCCTGGTCTAGGCTATGTTGCACCGCCGCTGGATGGCATTTGGTCAACGGCTCCCTATCTGCACAACGGCTCGGTTCCGACGCTGGCGGCGCTCTTGGACAGCGACGAACGGCCAACCTACTGGCGCTTTGCGAGTGCAGAACCCGAGTACGACCAGGAGGCGCTGGGCTGGAGGGTAGAGGCCCTTGAGCGGGGGCGCGAGCAGTTCGGGAGCCTCGATGAGCAGAAGTGGGTGTACGATACAACCCGGTATGGATACGGCAATACCGGGCACGCGTTCGGGGACCTGCTGAATAACGCAGAACGGCAGGCTCTACTCGAGTACCTGAAGACATTGTAATCGCTGCCGTGATTCCGGCTGGACCGCGGGCGTGCGTCGATCGCCGATGTTTAACACTCGTCGCAAGAGTGCTGATGGAGGGTGCATCTGGATCAGCGCAGCGACCCAAGGTCATCTCTCGGCGCCGTGCTATGTGCCCGGGCGTTGCATGGGACGCGGCAAGGTTCCACCTCGCAGCGTGCAGCGACCATGTTGGCTTCGCCTGCGGCTGACGTGAGGCGTTTGAAAAATAGAGCTTGCATCGCCGCCTTAGCGCGTATATAGTAAGCGGCTCAGTTGCGGGGTGGAGCAGTCAGGCAGCTCGTCGGGCTCATAACCCGAAGGTCGTAGGTTCAAATCCTACCCCCGCTACCACTATCAGCAAAAAGGGCCCACGTCCTCGGACTTGGGCCCTTTTTCTTTGCCCGTTCGCAGGGCACTATCTGCGCTA
Organism: Gammaproteobacteria bacterium; assembly: GCA_009908845.1. Classification (GTDB taxonomy): domain Bacteria; phylum Pseudomonadota; class Gammaproteobacteria; order Chromatiales; family Chromatiaceae; genus Lamprobacter. The sequence goes on along the minus strand of JAAAOQ010000054.1, from coordinate 1,825 downwards.
TCGGGCTGAGGGCCGCCTTGGCCCTCGGTCCCACGCTGCGTCATCAAACCGGAAATGGCTACTATGTCGGAACGCCAGCGCCGCCTGTTGGGAATCCTGCTCCTGGTCGTGGGCATTGGTGTTGGCTCCTTGCAGGCATTGCTTGTCTCCTGTCATTCGCCGGCCACGGCTGCCTATGCGAATACTATTGTGATACCCGTCGAGCTGCGCTGAGAGGATAGCGATGAAGCGACTGCTGCTACTGCTGATCGTCGTCGTCATCGCCGCCGCGGTATTGATGCTGTTGTGGCAACGCATCAGTGGGCAGAGGCCATCCAAAGAGAAGGCGACCAACAGTATCGCCGGCATGGCGGACTGGCTCCTTTTCGTGCTGCCAATGCCGGCAGCCGCCGCCGCCTTGGTCGCGCTTGTGCGCGGGCAGCTCGGCCTGCTGCTCGGCAACGTCCTTGGATATGGCCTGTTGCTCGGCGGGGCAATGCTCGTTCGGGGCGCGCAAGGGGGCTGGGAGGCGGCGCTCGGCATCCGTACTTTCGGCCGGTTGTGGTTACCTAAGACCCTTGGCGCCGGACTGCTCGCGTTAGGCAGCGGTCTGACGGCCTGGCTTGGAGCCGGCCATCATCCGGCCATCGCGTTAATCTTCTCGCTGGTGACGCTGCTCGGCCTCCATCTGGTTTACGGGATTGAGCTTCCGCTGCGTCGCCGTCCTTCAGGCATCGGTGCGCATGGCGTCGAATCGCTGCGGCGCGCCGAGCACTCGATCGCCGCCATCGAGCAGGCAAGCGCGGACATCCATCAGCCCGAGCTAGGCGCGCGGCTGGCCCGCATCTCCGCACTGGCGCGGCAGATCCTCCAACGTGTTCAGGATGACCCGCGTGATCTGTGGCGGGCGCGCAAGTTCCTGAACGTCTACCTCGATGGCGTTCAGCGAGTCGTCGAGGGTTATGCAAGTACTCATGGCCAGGTCGCTGCACCACAGCTCGACCGGCGCTTCCGCGAGGCCTTGGAGATCGTCGAAGCCAGCTTCCGCGAGCAGCACCAGTCGCTAGTACAGCGAGACGTCGAAGACCTGGACGTACAGATCGAGGTGCTGACGCGGCAGCTCGAGCGCGAAGGCATCCTTTAGCCTAGACCGGTACTGCCGCGATTTTGCCGCCCGCTGAGTGGGCAACCAGCGGCTGGGGTCGGGTGGTGGCGGCACTGGTGACGTTTTCAGTTCTCTAGCCACGACGTCGACGGGCATTCGCGAGCAGGAGGAGGCCGCTCACGACCAATAGGCCAGTTGCAGGGGCAGGGATTTGAACCGGATCACCTAAGAGATCCTGGCCGCCGTCGAGCTGAAACCAGCGGACACCGCGGTCGCTCACCGGATCGGTGTTCGACATGGCGGTGAAGGTGCGTTCTAGGAGCTCAACGCCTCTTGAATCCAGTGCATTCCAACTATGACTGGATGGAGAGACACGAAAATTGCCACCTGCGATATTCATTTCCTCGGTCGGGTCCAGTTCATAAAGGCTCTCCCAAATCCCGATCTGGATTGCACCGCTCATCCAGCCCTGCTGTGGATTGAGCCAATTCTGCTCGCCATAGGCCAAACCATAGGTTTGATCCGTCCCTAGCACCCAATTCAGTGCCCCGAGAAAGTCGAGCACCTGGCCAAAGTTGCGGATGACATCTGCACCGTTCGTCGCCGTCTGAACCAAGGTATCGTCCGAGATACGGAGGACGCTGTAGGTCATACCATTACCCACATCTCAAAAGGGCCAGACCCGACTGGGGGCTGGACACACGACCCCACATCTGGTGAGATACCGCCCCATTTTAGCTG
>JAAAOQ010000131.1 GCA_009908845.1 Gammaproteobacteria bacterium | reverse complement strand
TGACCAGCGAGCCAGGGCGCGGCTGTAGTGAGCGGATCAGCTCCAACGCCCGGCCAAGCTCGGTGTCCGAAAGCTTGGTATGCCGCCGCAGCTCGTCGAGATCGTTTCGGGCCAGCGCATCGAAGAGGGTGTCGCAGATCACTAAGGCGCCGTTGCGATGCGGCGTCTCCGCGGGCAGCTGACGGAGCTGGAGCAGCAGGCATTCCCGCGGATCACGGGCTCCCACGCCCGGCGGATCGAGCGCCTGGATGCTGTGCAGCACCATCTCGATCTCGTCGAGCTCGAGCTCCTCGAGGTCGAGGGTCTGCAGGAGCTCCTCCGGCTCGAGCCGCAGGTAGCCATCCGCATCGATCGCATCGATGAGGGCCTCGGCGATCACCTGATCCCGCGGCCCGAGATGGCCCAGATTCAGCTGCCATTCGAGATGGTCATGCAGCGTCTGCGGCCGCGACTGCTGGGCAAAGGGATCGAATTCGCTATCCGAGCTGGCCCCCGCCGACGCCGAGGGCCCTGCGTACTGGTCGCCTGGTGCGCCCTCATAGGTATCGCTCCAGTCGCTGTCGAGGGGAAGATCGTCGGGCAGCGCATCACTGTCGCTCGGGATCTCGGCATCTGCCGTGGACTCCGCGGTGCTGTGCTGGGACTCTAACGCCTCGCGAGACCCCTCTTGGGACAGCTCGCTCGTCTCACGCGAGCCATCGCGCTCGTCCTCGTCCGCCGTCTCCAGCATCAGATTGGACTCGAGCGCCTCTTGGATCTCGCGCTGAAGGTCGAGCGTCGAGAGCTGCAGCAGCTTGATCGCCTGCTGGAGCTGCGGCGTCATCGTGAGCTGCTGGCCAAGGCGCAGCTGGATGCTTTGCTTCATTCCAAGCGGTATTGCAGGTGCAAAGTGGTCAGGACGAGCGACAAAGTCTAGACGAAAAGCCGGCACGATCGCAGCGCAACAGCGCACAGTCGTTGCAGCGCATGGGTCTGTTGCCTGTTGGGCGATCGGTTTGGCCGTCGGCTGGGCCGCCGATCAGAGCCGAAAATGCTCGCCAAGATAGACCGCCCGTACCTGCGGGTCTTGCAGCAACGCGGCCGGCTCGCCCGCCGCGATCACCCGTCCGGCATTGATGATGTACGCGCGGTCGCAGATGTCCAGGGTTTCCCGGACGTTGTGATCCGTAATCAGTACGCCGATCTGCCGGTCGCGCAAGTGGGCGATAATCGACTTGATATCGCCGACCGCAATCGGGTCGACCCCTGCGAACGGCTCGTCCAGGAGCATGATCTTGGGCTCGACGGCAAGGGCCCTCGCGATCTCTAGGCGGCGACGCTCGCCACCGGACAGACTGAGGGCGAGCGAATCAGCAACGTGACTGATGCCGAGCTCATCGAGCAGCTCATCGCAGCGCTGACGGTTTTCCTCGCGGCTGGTGTCGGCGCGCATCTCCAGCACGGCCAACAGATTATCCCGTGCCTTGAGCTTGCGGAACACCGAGGGCTCTTGGGCGAGATAGCTCAGACCCGAGCGCGCTCGCGCGTGCATCGGTCGATGGGTGATGTCTTCACCGCTGAGCATGATCCGGCCAGCATCGGCCCTGACCAGGCCGACGATCATATAGAAACTGGTCGTCTTGCCGGCGCCGTTCGGCCCTAGAAGCCCAACGACCTCGCCCGCATCGACCGTCAAATCGACCCCATCGACGACTCGCCGCCGGCGATAACGCTTGGCGAGCCCATGCGCCTCAAGGGCCAACATCAGGGAGCCGACTCGGCCTCGGGCTCGGTTTCCGGCTCGATCCGGATCTTGACCCGCTCACGGCCTTGGGCGCTGGTGCCGGCGGTGACGCGATCGGTGATCCGGTTATAGACGATGCGGTCGCTTGCAAAGCGATCTTCACCCTGAATCAATACCGCCTCGTCGATCAGTGTCAGCTCGTCGCGGTCAGCCTCGTACTCCATGCGCAACGCGCGCCCTTTGACTTCGTCGGGGTCATCCTCGACGCGCTGTCGGTAGCGCACTGGATTGCCGACCGCGATGATCTTCTGTATCCGTCGATCCTGCTTATGATGGACGAGCACCTCGTCCGCCAGGATATGCATGCTGCCCTGGGTGACATCGACATTGCCGAGATAGAGACTGGTCGACTGCTTCTCATCGAGCTCAGCCGCATCGGCCTCGATATACATCGGTTGGTGCTGATCCTCCTCGAGGGCCGCTGCCGGTACCGTGACCACCAAGCCGATCGCAGCCAAAACGCTCACCGTGATGCGACCGCTTGCGCTCAGCTTCATTGCACCCTCCATCATCGGGAATCGTCGTTAGAGCTCGAGGCGCGCATGGACGCGGCCAAAGAATTCCGCTCGGATCGCATCAGCGAGCCATGCGCGCAGACCCTGCTGGCTGGTGAGCCAGTCCTGTCCGCGCTCGATCTCGACGAAACGATCGGTCTCCGCGTAATCCTGCTGCGGCAAGACCCGAAGCTCGCTGGTCCTCAGCTCGATCGCGTCCATCCGCGGCGTCTTGGCGCGTCTGACCCGAACATCCCGTTGCAGCAGCACCTCATCGGCATTGGCATTGATCCAGGCCGAGCGTGAGCGCACCCGCCACGGTGGACCCTCGTCAGGATAGACAATCATCACCGGCTCATCGAGCTCGCTGCTCCCGTCATCGGGGTAGTGGCGCAGGCGTTGCGCGTTGAGCCGTCGATCGGGAAGACCATCGATGTCGAGGACGAGGCCACGGATACCCTCGACCACGTAGTCCGGACGCCGCTCGCCACGGTGCGCGCCTGCCTCACCGCCCTCGCGCGAACGCTGTAGCCACCAGCCCGCGATGACGACCGAGGTCAACAGCAGAAGCAGGCCAAGTTCTCGGCGGCTCATCGGGATCGGGTCCTGCCCATTGCCTTATGCGCCGAGGTAGCGCGCAAACAGGCCGCCGAGCTTGCCTTGGGCCTCCAACAGACCTTCACAGACCTCACGCGCCGCACCATGACCGCCGGGCGTTTGGGTTTGCCAGTGGCAATGGGCCTTGACCAGCGGATGCGCGTCCGCGACCGCGATGGCCAAGCCGACCTGCCGCATCACCGGCAGGTCCACGACATCGTCACCGACATAGGCAATCTGCGAATCGGCCAGACCAGAGGCGGTGCGTAGCGATTCGTAGGCCGGCAGCTTGTCGCGCCGTCCCTGAAAGATATGCTCGATTCCGAGACTCTCCATCCGAATGCGCACCACCTCGGATCGGCGGCCGGTGATCACGGCCAGCTCGATACCGGCCTCACGCAACATCGTCATCCCGTGTCCGTCGCGTGAGTTGAATGCCTTATATTCCTGGCCATCATCACCCAGATACAGGCTGCCGTCGGTCAGCACACCGTCGACATCGAAGATCACCAAGCCAATGGCCTCGGCGCGTTTCCTGTAGTCGATCATTCGGTTCTCAACGCCTCAACGCAGCGATCAGCGATCGGCTCGCCGACGAAACGCCGGCACCACGCTGACCTCACAAACAGTCTGTCAGAGAGTCCCCTATCATACCTGTATGAGCGACCTGACGATCGTTACCCCGCGCGGCTGGTGGGATCTGGCCGACGCGTGTCAGTTCTATCCAAGTGATCTGCCCGAGGACTGGCGGCTCGCCTACTTTGCCAACGCCTTTGGCGCGGTTCTCTTGCCCTATGCGACCTGGGTCAACACAGAGGCCGCAACACTGGCGCAGTGGCGCGAGGACGTGACCCCGCGGTTCCGCTTCGTCGCCGAAGCAGGCCGAGCACCGCAAGCTTCCGATCAGGAGATGAAGCTAGAGCGCGCCTTGGGCGCGCAGCTCACTGATTGGCTGAGCCCGGACATGCTGCCGGCCCCCGCCCGAAGCCCTTCGCCAGGATCGGCACCGGGATCGGTGCCAAGCACAGCCTCCGATGTCCTTCCTGCAGAGGCGGAACCTGATCGGCCAGTCTGCGCTGCCTGCTGGCCGGCCGGGGCGCAGGCCGGGGCGGACCGCTTAGGCACAGCGAACGGCACCGGCTGGGCCTGCCAGTCTAGGCCCGAGCACGAAGGCTGGACAGACGAGTACGCCGTGCAGGTGCCGGCGGCACTGCATCAAGACCTCCGCGCCGCGCGGCGCTGGCTCGACGGGCTGATCGCTGAGCGCAGAAGGGCACCGGCCGTGATCCTGCTCGCCCATCCCAGCAGCGCAATCCTCGAGGCTTGGAATCATCTGGTGGAGCTACTTGGCTTGATGCGGGATTCAGGCCGGGCCTGACGCTGAGCCTGACGCTGGGCCTAACGCGAAGCCTGAGACAGGCGGCGCTCGACGCGCAATCGCAACGACTCGGCAGCGGGCTGGGTTGACGCTGCGATAGGAGCCCGCGAGAATGCCGAGCTTTAGCTCGCATCCCAAGCAACGATCAGACCAGATGGAATCAGGTTCAACGACGTCGCGGTCGAGCGGCGATGGGTCGCAGCGCGCGGCTACTGAGGCACTCGTGCGCGTGCGCGGCCTGCACTTTCGACGGGGCGAGCAGCGGATCTTCGACGGGGTCGACCTGGACATCCCACGCGGCCTGGTCACCGCGATCATGGGTCCGAGCGGCACCGGCAAGACCACTCTATTGAAGCTGATCAGCGGCCAGTTGCAAGCGGATGCAGGTGAGATCGAGGTCGACGGACAGTCCATCGGCTCGCTCAGCCGCTCCGAGCTCTATGCGCTGCGCACCCGGATGGGAATGCTGTTCCAGAGCGGCGCGCTGCTCACCGATCTGGACGTGTTCGAGAACGTAGCCTTTCCACTACGCGAGCACGCCAAATTGCCCGAATCGGTGCTGCGCAAGCTGGTCTTGATCAAGCTCGAGGCCGTCGGGCTGCGCGGTGCCGCACGGCTGATGCCGAGCGAGCTATCAGGCGGGATGGCGCGGCGGGTCGCACTCGCCCGAGCGGTCGCGCTCGACCCGACGATGATCATGTACGATGAGCCGTTCACCGGTCAGGACCCGATCTCGATGGGCACACTGACCTCGCTGATTCGCCAGCTGAACGACGCCAGCGGCCTGACCAGCATCGTCGTCAGTCACGACGTCAGCGAGACCGCCGAGATCGCGGATCACCTCTACATTATTGCCAACGGTCAGATCATGGCCAGCGGCAGCCCCCGCGAGGTAGCCGCGAGCGACTCGGCCTGGGTCCGGCAATTCATGGACGGTGAGCCCGACGGCCCGGTCCACTACCACTACCCGGCAGCCCCGCTGGAGCAGGATCTGCTCCACAGCGCCGTCCACTGAGACGCATTCCATTGCTCGATTCAATAGCGAGTCTGGGGCGCGCGGGGCTTGCGGCCGTGGCGAGCCTAGGCCGCGCCCACCTATTGCTGATCGGCATCCTTGGCGGTTTGCCGTCCATGCTGATCCGACCGCGCTTGCTGGTGGCGCAGGTCTATAACCTCGGTGTGCTGTCGCTGCTGATCATCCTGGTCTCCGGGCTCTTCGTTGGGATGGTGCTTGGCCTGCAGGGACATTACGTCCTGTCCCAATTCGGCGCCGCCGAGAGCCTTGGCGTGATGGTCGCGGCCTCACTGGTCCGCGAGCTCGGACCGGTCGTCACAGCCCTGTTGTTCGCCGGACGGGCAGGCTCGGCCTTGACGGCCGAGATCGGGCTGATGAAGGCCACCGAGCAGCTGTCCGGCCTCGAGATGATGGCGGTCGATCCGGTCAAGCGCGTGTTGACGCCGCGTTTCTTTGCTGGACTGATCTCGATGCCGCTCCTGGCCGCCCTGTTCAGCGCGGTCGGGGTAATGGGCGGCTGGTTCGTCGGTGTCGGACTGCTCGGCGTCGATGACGGCGCCTTCTGGGGGCAGATGCAGAGTAAGATCGACTTCAACGAGGATGTGCTCAATGGCGTGATCAAGAGCCTGATCTTCGGAGTGGTCGTGACCTGGATCGCCCTCTTCGAGGGGTATGATACGTCACCCACCTCAACCGGCGTCAGCCGCGCAACGACCCGAACCGTCGTGCACGCCGCGCTCGCCGTGTTGGGGCTCGACTTCGTTCTGACCGCACTGATGTTTGGAGGCTGACGCATGGCGCGAATTCGCCTGACAGAGATCCTGGTCGGCGCCTTCATGGTGCTGGGATTTGTCGCACTCTTCTTCCTGGCCATGCGCGTCAGCAACCTCAGCTTGGCCACAGCCGAGGACGGCTACAGCCTGACGGCCAAGTTCGACAACATCGGTAGTCTGCGCGTGCGCGCACCGGTGACCATGGCCGGTGTCCGTGTTGGGCGGGTCGCCGCGATCGGCTTCGATCAGGAGACCTACCAGGCTGTGGTCACGCTGCGGATCGCCGAGCAATATGACCAGATCCCGACCGACACCTTCGCCAACATCTTCACCGCAGGACTGCTCGGCGAGCAGTACATCGGCTTGGACCCGGGCGCGAGCCCGGACATGCTGAGCAACGGCGACCGCATCGAGTTCACCCAGTCGGCCCTGGTCCTCGAGCAGATGATCGGGCAATTCTTGTTAAGCAAAGCAGAGGAGGGTGGCAAATGAGAACGCTCCTGACGATTGGCCTATTGCTGCTGACCTGCGCTTTCGGCGCTCAGGGTGCCGATCAGACAGCAACCCAGCTGGTGCAGCGCACCGCCGAGGAGATGCTCGGTGCACTCGAGAACCGACGCGCCGAGGTCGAGCGCAAGCCGCAGCTGATCAACAAGCTCGTCAACAAGATCCTTGCGCCCCATTTCGACTTCGAGCAGATGACCCGGCTCGCGGTCGGACGCGACTGGCGCAAGGCGACCCCGGCTCAGCAGGAGGCGCTCGTCGACAGCTTCCGTGATCTGCTGGTCCGTACCTATGCGAAGTCGATCATGGAATATTCTGGACAGGACATCGTCTACGAGGCGTCGCGACCGGGAACCCGCTCCGGGACCGTCGTCGTACCGACCGAGGTGCGCGCACCCGGCGCCGCACCGATCCCGATCGATTACTCGATGATCGAGCGGGACGCCAGTTGGAAGGTCTACGATGTGGTGATCGACGGGGTCAGCATGATCTCCAACTACCGCAGTCAATTCCGCACCACGATCGCGAGCTCGGGCATCGACGGTCTGATCGAGCAACTGCGAGCCAAGACTGCGCGCGGTGCCTAGCAAGCTCGACGGCCAGGTCTCGGCGGCGACTGTGGAGCCTGACGCCGGCACTCAGGCGACGCTCGCCGAGCTCGGTCCAGACCGCTATCAGCTCCAAGGCGTGCTCGACCTGAGTGCGGTCGCGAGACTGGCCAAACAGACCAAACGGCTGTTCAAGTCTGGGCAAAATCGCTCAGCAACGCAGCCAGGGCGCCGGATCGAGATCGACCTCGGCGGCATCGAGCGATCCAACAGTGCCGTGATCGCACTGCTGCTCGACTGGGTCGACCAGGCCGCACAGCAGCAGATCGAGCTCGTTTTCAAGAAATGGCCGCAGGCGCTGGAGCGTATCGCTGCGTTCTCCAATGTGGATCAGCTGCTCGGAATCGAAACCCGCCAAGCCGACGACGGCGGCGCATCGTCAATAGAATGGACAAACTCCTGATCTCCGGCGGCCATCGGCTGCGCGGTGTCGTCTGCGCGGCCGGCGCGAAGAACGCCGCGCTGCCGATCATGGCCGCGACCCTGCTCGCCGAGAGTGAATGCACGCTCTCGAACGTGCCCCATCTGCGCGACATCACCACCACGATGGAGCTGCTCGGGCGCTTGGGCGTGCAGCTCACCGTCGACGAGCGCATGGGCATCCAGACCGATGCGCGCCAGGTCCACAGCGTCGAGGCCCCCTATGAGCTGGTCAAGACGATGCGCGCCTCGATCCTGGTGCTCGGGCCGCTCCTCGCGCGCTTCGGCGAGGCCGCGGTGTCGTTGCCGGGCGGCTGCGCGATCGGCGCCCGGCCGGTGAACATCCATCTCGAGGGCCTACGGGCGATGGGCGCCGAGATCCAGGTCGAGAACGGCTATGTGCAGGCCCGCGCCAAGCGCCTGCGCGGAGCGCGCTATCTGATGGATCTGGTCACCGTGACCGGGACCGAGAACCTGATGATGGCCGCCACGCTCGCCGAGGGCGAGACCATCCTCGAGAACGCCGCGCGCGAGCCCGAGGTGGTCGATCTGGCCCACTTCCTCAACCGGATGGGCGCGCGCATCCGCGGCGCCGGCACCGACACCATCCGCGTCCAAGGGGTCGAGCGTCTTCATGGCACCGACTATGCGGTATTGCCGGACCGGATCGAGACCGGGACCTATCTGGTCGCGGCGGCGATGACCGGCGGGCGCGTGCGGGTGCAGGGCACGCGCGCCGACCTGCTCGATGCGGTGCTGCTGAAGCTGCGCGAGGCCGGCGCCGAGATCCGCAGCGGCGAGGATTGGATCGAGCTCGAGATGGCCGGCCGGCGGCCGCGCGCGGTCGCTGTGCAAACCGCGCCGCACCCGGCCTTCCCGACCGACATGCAGGCCCAGTTCTGCGCCCTGAACAGCATCGCCGAGGGCACCGCAACGGTGAAGGAGACGGTGTTCGAGAACCGCTTCATGCACGCGCTCGAGATGCAGCGCATGGGCGCCGATATCCGCATCGAGGCCAATGTCGCCATCTGCCGCGGCGTCGAGCGCCTGACCGCGGCGCCGGTGATGGCGACCGATCTGCGCGCCTCGGCCAGCCTGGTGCTGGCCGGCCTGGTCGCCGAGGGCGATACCCTGATCGATCGCATCTACCATATCGATCGCGGCTACGACAACATCGAAGAGAAGCTCGCCACCTTGGGCGCCGTGATCCGACGGGTCCACGCCTAAACCACCACCCTCGCCGACCCTGACCCGCTGATGTCCGACGACACCCCAACGCTGACCATCGCGCTCTCCAAAGGCCGCATCTTTGAGCAGGCGCTGCCGCTGCTCGCCGCCGCCGATCTGCATCCGACCGAGGACCCAGAATCCAGCCGCAAGCTGATCCTCGCCACCAACGATCCGCGCGTGAAGCTGGTGATCATCCGCGCCAGCGATGTGCCGACCTATGTCGAGTATGGCGCGGCCGATCTCGGCATCGCCGGCAAGGACGTGCTGCTCGAGCATGGCGGCGACGGCCTCTACGAGCCGCTCGATCTGCGCATCGCCCGCTGCCGGCTGATGGTCGCCGGCCGGCCCGACGCCTCGCTCGAGCCGACGGCGGCGCGCGGGCGGCTGCGGATCGCGACCAAGTATGTCCGCAGCGCCGAGCGGCACTTCGCCGCCAAGGGCCAGCAGGTCGAGATCATCAAGCTCTACGGCTCGATGGAGCTGGCACCGCTGGTTGGCCTGTCCGATCTGATCGTCGACCTGGTCGAGAGCGGCGGCACCCTGAAGGCGAACGGCCTGGTGCCGCTCGAGCACATCGGCGATATCAGCTCGCGTTTGATCGTCAACAAGGCGGCCTGGAAGATGAAGCACGCGCGGGTGACTGGGCTGGTCGAGGCGCTGCGCGCCGCCGTCGAGCGCAACGCAGGCGAGCGCACCGCCGCGGAGGGCTGACCGCGGCGCTTGCCTTCAGACCACTCGGCCGCGTCTGTCACCCGAGTGCGGCATCCGGCAATGCGCCGATGCCCGCGCTCAGCTTAGGTCTCGCCTGTCAATGACTTGAGCGGTTCGCGTCATCCTTGCCAATCCAGAGCGGCTATCCCCTATCCCGTCTGAGGACTATTCAAGAGGACTGTTCAAGTTGTTCGCGGACGGGCGCTTAGGCTAACGTTCATTGTGAGATAACACCCTCGGAGCATGGGCCGGTTGTCTCCCAGTCACCTGTCATCGCATCCGACACTATCGCCATGACCCAGATCGCCCGCCTGAAGACCACTGATCCCGATTTCGACACCCGTCTCGACGACCTGCTCGCCTGGGATTCGGTCTCGGATACCGGCGTCAAGCAGACCGTCGACGAGATCATCGCCGCGATCCGCGCCCAAGGTGACGCCGCGCTGATCGACTACACCGCCCGCTTCGATGCCTGGCAGCCGCGGGACGCCAGCGCCCTCGCATTGGACCCGACCCGGCTGAGCGAGGCGCTGGCGCACATCCCGGCCGCGCAGCGCGAGGCACTCGAGGTCGCCGCCGCGCGCATCCGCAGCTATGCCGAGCACCAGCGCATGGAGGGCTGGGAGTTCGTCGACGCCGACGGCACCCTGCTCGGGCAGCAGGTGACCCCGCTGGATCGGGTCGGGCTCTATGTGCCCGGCGGCAAGGCGGCCTATCCGTCATCGGTGCTGATGAACGCCATCCCGGCCAAGGTCGCCGGCGTCGGCGAGCTGGTGATGGTGGTGCCGACGCCGCAGGGGGAGCTCAACGAGCTGGTGCTGGCCGCGGCCGCGATCGCCGGGGTCGACCGCGCGTTCGCGATCGGCGGCGCGCAGGCCGTCGCCGCGCTCGCCTACGGCACCGCGAGCGTGCCGGCCTGCGACAAGATCGTCGGCCCCGGCAACATCTATGTCGCCACCGCCAAGCGTGCGGTGTTCGGCCAGGTCGGGATCGACATGGTCGCCGGCCCGTCCGAGATCCTGATCCTCTGCGACGGCGAGACCGACCCGGACTGGATCGCGATGGACCTATTCTCGCAGGCCGAGCACGACGAGGATGCCCAATCGATCCTGATCGCCTGGGATGGCGACTATCTCGACCGGGTTGCCGCAAGCATCGAGCGGCTGCTACCGCAGATGGAGCGAAGCGGGATCATCACCACCGCACTCAATGACCGCGGCGCCCTGATCCTGGCCCGCGACGAGGACGAGGCCGCGGCGGTCGCCAACCGGATCGCGCCCGAGCATCTCGAGCTTTCGGTCGCCGAGCCCGAGGCCCTCGCGGCCAAGATCCGCCATGCCGGCGCCATCTTCATGGGCCGCTTCACCGCCGAGGCGCTCGGCGATTACTGCGCCGGGCCGAATCATGTGCTGCCGACCTCGCGCACGGCGCGCTTCTCCTCCCCGCTCGGCGTCTATGATTTCCAGAAGCGCTCGAGCCTGATCAAGGCCTCGGCCGAGGGAGCGGCGGCGCTCGCCGGCACCGCCTCGCGGCTCGCGCGCGGCGAAGGGCTCACCGCCCACGCCCGTTCCGCCGAGTACCGCGGCCCCGAGTCTGAGCCCTGAGCCCGAGCCTGAACCCTGAACCCGGCCGTTCGCTCCCTTCGCGATCTCGACCAAACCTAGCCATGACTGCGCGACCTGCCGATGCCTGACCCCCTCGAGACCCTGCTGCGACCTGAGATCCAGGCGCTGAGCGCCTATCATGTCCCCGACGCCACCGGTCTGATCAAGCTCGACGCGATGGAGAACCCCTACGGCTGGCCGGACGCGCTGCGCGAGGACTGGCTGCGCGCTCTGCGCGATGCCGAGCTGAACCGCTATCCGGACCCCCGCGCCGGAGAACTGCAGACGGCCCTGCGCGCGGCAATGGACATCCCCGCCGGCATGGACCTGCTGCTCGGCAACGGCTCCGACGAGCTGATCCAGATGCTGGCCCTCGCGGTC
>JAAAOQ010000210.1 GCA_009908845.1 Gammaproteobacteria bacterium | reverse complement strand
CCGGCTGGTATCAGTCGGGCTGGCAACAGAGGGGGATGTGGCAACGGGGTCGGCATCGCTCCCGGTCGCGTGGCGATCCTGGCGATTGGGTTCAGGCCGCTGGGATGTGGCAGCGGGGTCGGCATCGCTCCCGCTCGCTCCGCGGAGTCGGCGCAATCGTTCCTGCAGGCTCGGCATCGTGATCGCCTAGATACTCCGCGCTCTGTCTTGCTTGCTCAGGCCCGAATCACTGCGCCGCTGGCGGATGCGCGGCTGCTCTCCGCTGCGGTTGTTCCGCCGAGCAGCCGCAGCACGATGAGCGCCGAGCGCTTCGGCGAGCGCAGCGCCTGCTCGTCGCTGGCCAGTATCGGGCCGATGCAGGCCGGACAGCCGTGCGCGCAGGCGCAGCCACTGACCAATCCAAGCGCATCGGTGACCAGTGCCTGCGCGTCGTCGAACAGCGGCGCCGAGAGGCCGACGCCACCCGGATAGTTGTCGTAGAGGAACAGCGTCGGCTCGAAGCGATCGCCGGGCGGCTCCTCCAGCGGCTCGTTGCTCGGACCGCGCAGCTGGCCGCGGCCATCGCCGCCGAGCACCGCGAACCAACGGCCCTGGCTGTCGCCGACCGCGCGCCCGAGATCCCTCACCTCCGCCATCGCGCGCAGCGCGGCGACGTGATGCAGCGCATAGGCGACGCCGAGGAAGCCCTCGATCGCCTGCTCGCGGGTCGGCAGTGAGCGCTCGAGCGCATTGGGCTCGACCTGCCACCAGACCGCGCTGGTGTGCATCTCCTGATCGGGCAGATCGATATGGCCGTAGCCGATGTTGTCGTGGCTGTAGTAGCGGATCTTCTTGTAGCCCGGATAGCGGCGCACGATCTGGACCTCGCCATGCGAGGTGGCAGCCACCGGGGCCTCCGGTGCGGCTTCCGGCACAGCTTCCGGCACGGCTGTCGCAGGATGGCTTGCGGCTGTCTCTCCGGCCGCGGGCGTTGCCGCTGGCTCGGCCGGATGTCCACCGAGCCGGCGGCTGTCGAAGCGGTCCAGGATCTTCAGCCGCGTGTAGTCGATCGCATCGGTGTAGTAGTCGGCGCGGGTCTTGCGCACGAAGGCCTTGCGGCCGGTCCAGTCGAGCCGCTCGACCTGATAGGGCTGCGACTGGACCATGTAGATCGCGCCTTCGTAGAGCGTGCCCGGCGCGCCGCTGTAATCGACCTCGGCGATGATCGTCTGCTTGCCGTCGCCGGTGTCGATGACGACGAAGTTGCCCTCGGCGACCGAGCGCAATGAGACCGCATTGGCCGGATAGCTGTCGGCAACCCAGTACCAGCGCCCGCCGTCGGGGCCGCCCTGACGCTGCAGCACGCCTTCGTCGCGCAGATAGCCGAGCATCTCCTGCAGGTCCTCGGTGCAGCTCGAGCCGCCGAAGCGGTCGCCATCCTTGAACGGCAGCTCGAACGCGGCGCAGCGCACATGATCCATCAGGATCAACAGCTGGTCCGGATGGATGCGTGCATGCTCCGGCGAGGCGCCGAGGAAGAACTCCGGGTGCCGGACCATGTACTGATCGAGCGGATCGCTGGTCGCGACCAGCACGCCGAGGCTGCCGCGATTGCGGCGCCCGGCGCGCCCGAGTCGCTGCCAGGTCGCGGCGATGGTGCCCGGATAGCCGTTCAGGATCGCGACATCGAGGGCGCCGATGTCGACCCCGAGCTCGAGCGCCGAGGTGCTGACGACGGTATCGACCCGGCCGGCGCGCAGCGCCTGCTCGGTCTGGCGCCGCTCGCTGGGCAGATAGCCGCCGCGGTAGGCGATCACGCGCGGCGGCTTGCGCGGGTCACGATCGAAGACATCCTTCAGATACTTGGTGATGACCTCGACCATCAGCCGGGTGCGCGCGAACACGATGTTCTTCAGACCGGCCTTGGTCGCCATGCGCGCGATCCGCGTGCTCTGCGAGCGCGCCGAGGCGCGGATGCCGAGGTCCGGATTGATCACCGGCGGGTTCCAAAGCAGCAGATGACGGGCGCCGCGCGGCGCGCCGCTGTCGGTGATCGCGCTGACCGGCGCGCCAATCAGCTGCTCGGCCAGCTCGGCCGGGTTGGCGATGGTGGCCGACGCGAAGATGAACTGCGGCTGGACCCCGTAGAACTGACAGATCCGCTGCAGCCGGCGAAAGACGTTCGCGACATGCGAGCCGAACACGCCGCGGTAGCTGTGCAGCTCATCGACGACGATGAATGCCAGTGACTCGAAGAACTGCGCCCATTTGGTGTGATGCGGCAGGATCGCCTGGTGCAGCATGTCCGGATTCGAGACCACGATATCGCCGCGCGTGCGCACCGCCTTGCGCGCATCGCCCGGGGTGTCGCCGTCGAAGGTGAAGGCCTTGATGCCGAGTGTTTCCGCAGAGCCGGCCGGTCCAGCGGCCGCACCTGCTGGAGCCTCTGCTGGGGGCGAGCTTGAAGCAGCGCCGCTCGCTGCCTGGTCCCCGGTGGACTGCCCGTCGATGCGGGTCGTATCGAGATTGAGCGCAGCTCCGCCGCCAAAGACGTCGGCGGGAGCGTGCTCGGTGCTGGTTGTTACGCCGCCCGCCCGATTGAGCTCCATCAGCTCGGCGACCTGATCCTGCGCCAGCGCCTTCGTGGGGAACAGGTACAGCGCCTTCGCGCGCCGGCTCAGCACCGCATCGAGCACCGGCAGGTTGTAGCACAGGGTCTTACCGGACGCGGTTGGGGTCGCGACCACCAGATGCTGGCCAGCCGCTGCCAGGTCCCAGGCCTGGCGCTGATGGCTGTAGAGCCGGGTCAGCCCGCGCGCCGCCAGGGCGTCACGCAGCTTGAGATGCATTGCGTCAGGCAGCTCGGCGTAGCGGGGCGCGGCGGCCGGCGTCGCAAGCTCGCCGGTGATGCGGCCCTTATACTTGCGTTGCAGACGCGCGAGCAGCCTGTGAACGCGGTCATCATCGGTTGGCGAAGCGATGGCCGGCTCCGGCCCGGCCCGAGCGCCTTGCGCGACTCTCATACTCGACTCTCGGGCCATCGGCTCTGGCCCTCGTTGCTTGAGCGGCCGCTAGTGTAGCCCAACCAGTCCGGTCGGAAACCGACCGAGCTGAGGCTCACGTTATTTGCGGGCAGGAAGAGCTCGCGGCTCTCAATGGGCGAGAGCCTCATCAATGACGACATCCTGCCTCTCAACGCTCACAGCAGATCATCCAACGGACTGGGTACCCCTTGCGCGCCCTGATTCAGCACATGGGTGTAGATCATTGTCGTCTCGACGTCCTTGTGCCCGAGCAGCGCCTGAATCGTCCGAATATCCGTTCCCCGTTGCAGTAAGTGGGTCGCGAAACTGTGCCGGAAGGTATGCGCGCTGACGCGCTTATCGATACTGGTCAGCTTGACCGCCCGCTTGATCGCCTTATTGACAACGCTCTGGTCCAGATGCTGTCGCCGAACTTGCCCCGACTCACTCCGCGGGTCCACCGCTCAATGTCAAAACGGACGTTCTCAAGCAGCAAGGGGCAATCCGGTCGTTGCCTGGACGCATCAAATCAGCCCGGGAGACCGGGCTCCAGACGGCTGTCGCTCACCATCGGACAGTGGTGTTTCATGAAGAAGCTGGCGTCGTCCATGCTGCGCTCCGAGCGCGGTTTGCGGCGGATTTCGTGGCAGCGCTCGCTCGCCTCTTCCAGGTGGTCTTCGTAGTCCTCATTCCATAGCGCCATGCCGAGGCGGCTGCGAAACCCCGCCGCATGCATGATCACATCGGCCTGGTTCTTCACTTCGACTTCCAGGCTCCGGTCCCGGGTCGTCCAGCTCCAGACCACCCCATGGTCCGTCCTCTTTTCGGAATCGGGCGCGCCGTATTTGTCGACGAGTTGCCGACGCACCGAATCCAGTTCCATTTTGGCCTGGTAGTGCTCGAAGAACTCCAGCTGCCCGACGCGGTCGCCCATCTCGCGCAGGGTCAGGCGGCCCCCGTCGCGACGCTGCGCCTTGAACCGCTGGAGCGCCTCGCGAGGCGGTGCGAGAACGAGGTCCATGTCCATGTTCGGCGTTTTCCGGTAGCCCCACAGGTCGCCGGCGAGCTGAATCGTCTCGTCGGTCGACATGCCCGGCGCCACCTTTCCCAAGCGGGCCCGACCAACGCCGGACCCCTGAAACAGGGCGTCCAGCCGGCCGCTGACGTCCATGTGTTCACGGGCATGGCGCTGGGCCGCCTCGTCCCGGTCCAAGGCCGCCTGGATCGCACCGGCACGTTGCTCCGCTGACGCGATATAGTCGGCCATGACATCGTTGGCGTAACGAACGCCCGTGGCGCGCGCCACCGCCCGCTTGGCCTGGGTCAACCCCGCCTTGGTTGGCGGCAGGCCGGCCAGGTATTCCTCGAATTGCGGGTGCATACGCTCGACGGCCGGCAGAAAGTTGTTTTCATACAGCGCCTTGACGTCGGCTTTCGCGACCCCGCTGGCCGCCGCGGCCTGGCTGTTGCGCTCATCGGCCAGCACCCGCCCCAGGGACTGCACTTTCCGCAAATATTTTCCGAGGTCATCCAACTGGGCGAACTCGTAGCCCTGCAAGGAAGCGTACTCCCGGGCCACGCGCTCCGCCAAGGCGGCCTGGCGTTCTCGGTCCCCCTCGGCTTCCGCCGCCTCGCTGGATTCGGCGACCTGAGCCTCTGCCGGCTCCGACTCTGATCGCGCCGGACGACGCGGCTGCGCCGGCGACTCGGTGACCTCGGATCGCTGACGCGCCGCCGGGGGTCGCGACGGTTGGGGCCGCTCTTGAGCAGTTTGCGGCGGCTCGGCGCTCGGCTCCGCTTTCAGCGCACGCGCTTCTTCCACCTCGCGCTCCACCGCGGGCACATGACGCCGTACGGTGTTGATCTGCTTGGCCGCCTGACGGTTCTGTTTGAACAGCTGGCGCTGACAGTCCTTCATGTGCTGATCGAGCGCGTCGAAATCCCGGTCGTTCCACTGCGCGACGGGTTTTCCGAACATCTCGGCAAAAGCCTCGGCTTGGAAAACCTCCGGAATCGAGTCCGGACCGGCGCGCTTCGCGGGCGGAACGAAGGTGTACGCCCAGGTGGTCAGATCGCCACATGCGGGGCGCTCAATATCGGCGGAAGAAGGGCTCGTCGACGTCAACAACAGGAGTGGTAACGCCATCCTCAGAGTTGGGTACTCCCTAATAATCAAAGGTACCATCATTCTGGGTTCCCTCTACAATACTGATTAGGTGATGTAAAATTGTTACATGATACTGATTCTGAATCGCAATCTTTAGGTGGTCAAGCGTTTCTTATTTGTCCGAACGTTCGTGTAAAGCGGGTGCCAAGTGGGCCCTGAAAATCGGAGAGTTTAAGCTTCTCGGCTTTGGCACTTTTCGGCCCCTCAGGCCGTCGCGGCAAGCTGATCGAGCAAGCGTTCCAGGCGCTGGGGTGAGATTTGGACAGGGTCCTGCTCGCCGGCTGAGGTGTCGAAATAGGTCTCGCTCCAAATCCGGCGCCTGACCAAGGCCAGGCAGTCGGAGAAGGTCGCCTCGGGCTTGAGAGACCAGGCGCTCGAGCGCGCCAGGGTGGGCCAGTGCTCGCGCCAGCGATGCACCATCAGGCAGACCAGCGAAAACAGGGCCATCAGCACCGGCGTGGTGCGGGCGATGGCCAAGTCGCTCCACTGGCGCTGGGTCTCGACGCCGAGGTCGCGGCGGGTCTCCTCGAAGGTCACCTCCAGCGACCAGCGCCAGACGAACAGTTCGATGACCCGTGCCGGGGTCAGGGTCAGCGCGGTCGTGAAGAAGGCCTGGGCTGGCAGGCGTCCCTCGGGATCGACCACCAAGACCCAGCGAATCGGCAGCGGGGTGATGCCGGGCGTGTGCCAGAGCGCGATGCCGCTGAGCACGCGCAGCGCTTTGCGCTGGCCGCGATACCAGGGCACCGTGACCACCTCGCCCTGTGTGCGCGCTTCCTCCACGCGGCTGGCCAGTTTGGCCAGGCGCGCGCCTTTCTGCGGCTTGCGCCCGCGCCGCCCCGGCGGCACCGCCCGAAGCGCCGCTCCAGGGTCTCGTCGACCGCCATCACGATCGGCAAGCCAACCGGCAGGAGCGTCAGCAACAGCCCCAGTCGGATCTGCGCACCGCGCAGTCCCGACCAGCGCGCCCGGTTGAGCACGCGATGGTCACGCTCGAAGCGCCGCTCGCCCGACAGACCCATCGCGCGCAGCGCCGCCGTGACCGTGCGCGGCCCCTGCGCCAGCAGGGTGCCGATGACCAACACCTGCGCAGGCGCCCAGCTCGGGCGCGTGAACAGCACAGCGAACGGTTCTAAAACAGCTACAATCGTCAACGGCAGAGCGGGCACGGGCGGGACAGTTTGGCGTTTTGGTCGACATCAGACGATACCGCCCGCTCCACCCTGCCGCCAACCGCTCAGCCGTCGACTGCCCCTCGCAGGGGCCGCCCTCCGGCCTCCAGCACGCTCGGCGAAAATGGCCAAAGCCGAGAAGAAGATGCATGAAGGCCCTATTGTTAAAGAAATGCGTGCTAACGGTCTCGCCTTTGCGTGCAAATATGGAAACGATCCTCACCGTATTTCACACGCTTTGCGTGCAAAGGAAGCAGCATCAGGCCGCAACGTGGTTTATCGAGAAGCAGAGCGTGTAACCTAGAAAGCTGCAAGCTAAAGAGCGCATCCAGCGGACGCGCCAAAGGCCCGCGCCGCTGATACTGGGCGTTAGCCTCTCTAAGGGAGATCTCGGGATGTCGAAATCCGCCCTACTAGATGATGAGCTAAAACGGCTCGATCGTCTCGCCCAGATTACGATTGTGTACCTCGTTGTGATATCGCTGGTCTCGTTTTTTCTTGGCGCCTACGCCTTGAATTCATCATCGTCACCGATGCTGCTGGGTCCCGTGTTGGTAGGCTCTTGCGGCAGCGCAATCGCAGCGCTTACCTCCTGCCTAAATCGATACGCAACCGGCTTTGAAAGAGAAAATGGCGAACCGTATCCAGAAAAGGCGGCGGGTGAGAAATTCAATAGGCGATTTTCCCGTTGGCTCTTCGTTCGCCCGTTCCTTGGCGCAATGGTCGCTCCTGTATTAATTTGGGGCCTAGGCCATTTCACAAGCAGCCCCACCGAGTATCTTTCATCCGCTGAGGCACTGGGATTTACGGCTTTTATTGGCGGACTTCTGGCGAAGTCGGTGCTCGATCTAATCAAGAATCTCTTCAAAAATGTTTTTAAGGCATGAAGGCTTATCATTCCGCAGTGGCCGGTGAGCTTTGCCTTTCACGCCCGAAACGTTAGTCATCATCGCCAGGTCGGTTACGGCGATAGCCAGTGGATTGCGCCTTCGACGTAATCTGTAGGGCGCCGGCGCTGCGAGTGTCAGCGTCGCTCAAGTTTGGGTATGGTTTCGTTCATGACAAAGAATCTTGATCATCAAGCCAGTGGCTCAGGCTAAGGTGCGGCGCGTCATCGTCGGCCTCTCCGGCGGCGTCGACTCCGCTGTCGCGGCCCATCTTCTGCTGGATCAGGGCTATGCCGTCGAGGCCCTGTTCATGAAGAACTGGGAGGAGGACGACGAGCCTGGTTATTGCGCGGCAGCCGAGGATCTGGCCGATGCCGAGGCGGTCGTCGAGCGGCTCGGCATCCGGCTGCACCGGGTCAACTTCGCGACCGAGTACTGGGATCGCGTTTTCGAGCACTTCCTGGCCGAGTATCGCGCGCTGCGGACGCCGAATCCGGACGTGCTCTGCAACAAGGAGGTCAAGTTCAAGGCGTTCCTGGATCACGCCCTGACCCTCGGTGCCGATGCGATCGCGACCGGCCACTATGCGCGCGTCACGCACGACGGCGACGGCGCGCATCTTCGCCTTGCCTTCGATGCGAATAAGGATCAGACCTACTTTCTGCACCAGCTCAGCCAGGCGCAGCTCGCCCCTGCGCTGTTCCCGCTGGCCGATCTGGCCAAGGCCGAGGTGCGGGACCGCGCTCGCTCTCTCGGGCTTGCGAACGCCGAAAAGAGGGACAGTACCGGGATCTGCTTCATCGGCGAGCGGCGGTTCGCCGACTTCCTCGATCGCTACCTGCCGCGCAATCCGGGGCCGATCATGACCCCGGAAGGCGAGATCGTCGGCGAGCATCGTGGGCTCGCCTGGTACACCATCGGGCAGCGTCAGGGGCTCGGTATCGGCGGGGTCGCCGAGCATGGCGAGGCACCCTGGTTCGTCGCTGCCAAGGCCGTCGAGCGCAACGCGCTGATCGTCGTTCAGGGCGGGGCCAATCCGCTGCTCTGGTCGCGCGAGCTGACCGCGGACCCGCCGCACTGGATCAGCGGGCGCCCGCCCGGGCCGGTGCCGTTACGCTGCTGGTGCCGATTGCGGCACCGGCAACCGCTGCAGCGCTGCACGATAATTCGCTACGATAGCCGGATGTGTCGGGTTCGCTTCGATGAGCCGCAGCGTGCGATCACCCCCGGTCAGTCGGCCGTGTTCTACCTTGACGACGAATGCCTGGGTGGTTGCGTGATTCGAGAGGCCGCGTAGCATCGGCCTGTGTTTGTGCCCTTGTTGGCGCGAGAGTGGTTCGTTGCGCGGTGCGCGCTGGCCATTGCGTTATCTGCCCGGGCCCCGATAAGTCAGATGCCCGAAACCCAGTGGGCGCCTGTCAGTGCCGGCGGCCCGTCGCGCCGAACCCAGTATTTTAGCGTTCGAGATCCGATGTCCATGCCCCACAGCGACCAAGACCGCATCATCGCGCTGGCCGGTCTGCATCAAGCGGCCCACTGCGTCCTGCGTATCGCTAACCGCGGTAGCGTCGATACCGAGCAGATGGAGCCCTGCCTGTACAGCCTGTTCCAGATCGACGCCGAGGATGTCCCGTCAGTGTTCGGCCCACCGGGCGCGGTCGCCACCGGGGCGCGGCAGGTGATCGCGCAGCTCACCGGCCAGCCCGAGCGCAATGTCGAGCTGACCCGCTACGTGATCACGCTGCTCAAGCACGAGCGGACGTTGGCCGGTCGGGGCGACATGCTCGCCGCGATCGCAGACGGCATCGAAGCCGCGGCTGCTCAACGCGGTGACGCCCACTTGCTCGATCAGGCGGTCATCAGCCGCCTGGCCGGGATCTATTCGGCGACCATCAGCAAGCTGGAGCCGCGGATCATCGTCCGCGGCAACCCGCTCTACCTGCAGAACCAGGAGAACCAGGAACGCATTCGCGCCCTGCTGCTCGCCGGTATCCGTGCCGCGATGCTCTGGCGCCAGTGCGGCGGGCGTCGGATGCAGATCCTGTTCGGCCGGCGTAAGCTGCTCGATTCCGCGCGCGCCTATCTGAGCTCTGGGACCAGCGCCCGGCAGCCGAGCTGAGCGGGCTCGCTTGATCCTGCGCGTCCCGTCTTCTTCATCGACGAGCTGCCCAGAATCTCATGAGTACCGGCTACGAGGAAGATTTCTTCACCTGGACCCAAGAACAGGCCGCCTATCTGAAGCAGGGGCGGTTCGACTTGCTGGATCTCGAGCATCTCGCGGAAGAGGTCGGTGACATTGGGAAATCCGAGCAACGCGAGCTGGCCCATCGGCTTGCCGTGCTGATTGCCCATCTGCTCAAGCTACAGGTTCAGCTCGATCGCACGCGCACGAATGAAAAGAGCTGGCGCAATACCGTCAGGACCCAGCGTCGAGCCTTGTCGCGCCATCTACAACAAAGCCCTGGGCTGAAGAACCCGATTCAGCTGACGCGGGCACTGGAAAACGGTTGGGATGACGGCCGCGATCAGGCGATCCAGAAGACAGGCATCGACCCCGACCTCTTCCCGGAGGACAATCCCTACAGCCTGCATCAACTGCTCGACCCGGAGTACTGGCCTTAGGCGATTTCCGCTTTTCACCACAAGGTCTGGGTGCCGAAATCGTCGAAGGCGGGATCGCGCGTCACCAATGTGAGTCTTTCCAGCTCGCTTTGCGCTGCCAGCATCCGGTCGAACGGATCGCGATGCGTGCTCGGGTAGCTTCCGGCCTTGAGCGCATGGAAGTAGCTGACCGGCAAATGCTCAAAGCCGTCGGCAGCCACCAATTCGCGGAAACGCGCAACCGCCCCAGCCGCCTCGCCAAGCTTGCCCAGACGATGCTTGGTGGCGATCTCCCAGGCAGTGGCCGCGCTGATGAGCACGCCGTTCTCCTCATCCCCGATCGCCGCGCGGGCGGCCGCGGATAGGCGCGAGTCGTCGGTCACCCACCAGAGGAAGGCGTGGGTGTCGAGCAGGACCCTCATGGTCCTTCGTCCCAGCCCGCCAACTCTTCCTCCGGCAGCGGCTCGAAGAAGGCATCGCTGAGCCGACCCGGCAAACGGCCCGGCCGCCGCTGGCCGGCGCTCGGCGCCAGGGGCATCAGCCGCGCATAGGGCTTGCCCGCCTTGGCCAGGATGATCTCCTGACCGGCATGGGCCTGTTCCAGCAGGCGAGAGAGATGGGTCTTGGCTTCATGGACATTGACCGTTACTGGCATCGCGACCACGGGTTCTTGGTTGAGTTGATGGACTAAGTCTAGTCAGCCGCGTGGATGGCTACAAGCAATGTCTTGGGCGCGGTGCCAGCACCGACGCAGCTGTGTCTGGAATGCTTACTTATCCGCGACAGTTACGCCAACCCGCCACACAAGGGCGCCTATCCTAAGGGCACCTATTTTCGGATGACGTTCGCAATTTCAGGCATGGTATTTGTCGCGTATAGCCTGCGGCGCCGCGATGGGGCCTCGGTGGGCAAAGGAGCTGGCTACCGGCTATGAATAGCTGCTACCGCGATGATGCATGGGACTCCCCAACGCCGGCTTGCAGGGTCTGGGGCAACCGACCGGCAAACGACCGGCAGGCGGTTGGGGGGTGAAAGCTGTGATGCCTTTCGCGCCCAGCATCGCTAGAATCGGGCGTCAAGATGCCGTAACCGAATCCCGGAGCCCCCATGCACGATAGCTTCAACGCCAAGGCGCGCCTCGATGCCGCCGGCCAGTCCTACGAGATCTTTCGCGTCGACGCGGTACCGAACAGCGCTCGGCTGCCGTTCTCGCTCAAGATCCTGCTCGAGAACCTGCTGCGCCATGAGGATGGGGTGACGGTCAAGCGCGCCGATATCGAGGCGCTTGCGAACTGGGACCCGAAGGCGGAGCCGGAGCGCGAGATCCAGTACCGTCCGGCGCGGGTGCTGATGCAGGACTTCACCGGGGTGCCGGCGGTGGTCGATCTGGCGGCGATGCGCGACGCGATGGGCGCGCTCGGCGGCGACCCGGACCGGATCAATCCGCTGCAGCCGGCCGAGCTGGTGATCGACCATTCGGTGCAGGTCGATGCCTACGGCTCCGACGATGCGCTGCAGCGCAACGCCGATCTCGAGTTCCAGCGCAACCAGGAGCGCTACCGCTTCCTGAAGTGGGGCCAGCAGGCGTTCGATGACTTCAAGGTGGTGCCGCCCGACACCGGCATCGTGCATCAGGTCAACGTCGAGTATCTCGCCCGGGTCGTCTTCGGGCGCGAGGTCGAGGGCGTGCGCCAGGCCTATCCGGACACCCTGGTCGGCACCGATTCGCACACGACGATGATCAACGGCGTCGGCGTGCTCGGTTGGGGCGTCGGCGGCATCGAGGCCGAGGCGTCGATGCTCGGGCAGCCGATCTCGATGCTGATCCCGCAGGTGGTCGGCGTGAAACTGACCGGCCGGCTGCCCGAGGGCGCGACCGCGACCGACCTGGTGCTGACCATCGTCGAGCAACTGCGCCAGCATGGCGTGGTCGGCAAGCTGGTCGAGTTCTACGGCCCGGCGGTCAAGAGCCTGCCGATGGGTGATCGCACCACCATCGCCAACATGGCGCCCGAGTACGGCGCCACCTGCGGCCTGTTCCCGATCGACCACGAGACGCTCGACTTCCTGCGTCTGACCGGCCGTTCCGATGAGCAGGTCGCGCTGGTCGAAGCCTATGCGAAGGCGCAGGGGATGTTCGATGCCGAGGGCACCTTCGAGCCCGATTTCAGCGAGACGCTGGAGCTCGATATCGGCACCATCGTGCCGAGCCTGGCGGGCCCTAAGCGCCCGCAGGATCGAGTCGCGCTCACCGACGTCAAGGCCGGCTTCGAGGCCGCGCTGAAGACGCTGAACGCCGAGCGCGGGGTCGAGGCGCATCAAGCGGTCACGACCGAGATCGATGGTGAATCGGTACGGATCGATGACGGCGCGGTGGTGATCGCGGCGATCACCTCCTGCACCAATACCTCGAACCCGACCGTGATGCTCGGCGCCGGACTGGTCGCGAAGAAGGCGGTCGAGTGTGGTCTGAAGGTCCCGGCCTGGGTCAAGACCTCGCTCGGGCCCGGTTCGATGGTGGTCACGCGCTACCTCGAGGCCGCCGGCCTGATGGACCCGCTCAAGCAGCTCGGCTTCCATGTCGTCGGCTACGGCTGCACCACCTGCATCGGTAACTCCGGGCCGTTGCGCCCCGAGGTCTCCAAGGCGATCAGCGATGGCGATCTGACCGTCGCGTCGGTCCTCTCCGGCAACCGCAACTTCGAAGGCCGGGTGCATCCTGAGGTCAGGATGAACTACCTGGCGTCGCCGCCGCTGGTGGTGGTCTACGCGCTGGCCGGGCGGATGGGCTTCGACCCCTACAAGGACCCGATCGCCGATGATGCGGACGGCAATCCGGTGTTCATGCGCGACATCTGGCCGACTCAGGGCGAGGTCGCTGATACCGTCTCGAGCTTCCTTGGCCAGGACGATTTCCGCACGACCTACGCTGATGTCTTCGCCGGTGACGCGCACTGGCAGGGGCTCGAGGCGCCGTCCGGCAAGGTGTTCGACTGGGACCCGGCCTCGACCTACATCCAAGAGCCGCCGTACTTCCAGGGCATCAAGATGGACCCAGAGCCGGTGCAGCCGATCACTGGCGCGCGCTGTCTGGCCGTGCTCGGCGACTCGGTCACCACCGACCACATCTCGCCGGCCGGCAGCATCAAGGCCGACAGCCCGGCCGGGCGCTATCTGATCGAGCACGGCGTCGCGCCGGCCGATTTCAACTCCTATGGCTCACGCCGCGGCAATCATCAGATCATGATGCGTGGCACCTTCGCCAATATCCGGCTGCGCAATCGGATGGCGCCCGGGACCGAAGGTGGTGTCACCCTGCATCAGCCATCCGGTGACCAAGAGGATATCTACGACGCGGCGATGCGCTATCAGGACGAGGGCGTGCCGGTGATCGTGATCGCCGGTAAGGAGTACGGCTCCGGCTCATCCCGCGATTGGGCCGCGAAGGGGCCGCGGTTGCTCGGGGTGCGCGCTGTGATCGCCGAGAGCTACGAGCGTATCCATCGCACCAACCTGGTCTGCATGGGCATCCTGCCATTGCAGTTCCAGCCGGGCGAGAGCGCCGAGTCGCTCGGGCTGACCGGAACCGAGACCTTCGCGATCGGCGACCTCGAGAACGGCGATGCCAAGGCTGTCGAGGTTACCGCGACGAGCGCGGATGGCAGCGTCATCCGTTTCCAGACCAAGGTCCGGATCGACACCCCGAACGAGGCCGATTACTACCGCAACGGCGGCATCCTGCACTACGTGCTGCGACGCTTGGCGGCGGGGTGAGGGATGAAGACAGAACTGACGGCGATCGTGAAGCAGGACGGCGACTGGTGGCTCGGCTGGGTCGAAGAGATCCCGGGCGCCAATGCCCAGGAGCGAACCAAAGAAGAGCTCCTGATCAGTCTGCGCGAAGCGGCCCGCGAGATCATCGCGCTCCATCGCGAGGCCGCACGGCGCGATGCCGTTGAAGGCTTCGAGGAGATCCCGATTGCTGTATGAAGCGCGTCCGGCTGCTGCGGCATTTGCGCAAGCAGGGATGCGTTCTGCTGCGCGAAGGGGGTCCGCATTCGATCTGGCTGAATCCTGAGACGGGTGCGCTGAGTGCGGTGCCACGCCACAGTGAGATCAAGGATCTGATGGCAAAGAAGATCTGCCGTGATCTCGATATCGAGCAAGCCTGAGGGCATGATGCCGTTCCCGATAACAGGAACTGATGGAAGTGTGAGCCGTTAACGCGCCCGTTTTACACGCCGGTTCGTGAGCGACCGTTTGCCGCTTCCCTTCCTAAGAATGAGTAGATCACTGATGGAACTATCCAGCCTCACGGCCATATCCCCGATCGACGGCCGCTACGGCGCCAAGACCGCGGAATTGCGGGCGGTCTTCAGCGAGTTTGGGCTGATCCGGCACCGGGTCAGCGTCGAGGTCGCCTGGCTGAAGGCCCTGGCCGCGCATCCGCAGATCAGCGAGGTGCCGGAGCTGTCGAACGCCGCCGAGCAGCGGCTCGATGCGATCGCCGGCGAGTTCGGCGAGGACGATGCGGCGCGCATCAAGGCGATCGAGCGCACCACCAATCACGACGTCAAGGCGGTCGAGTACTTCCTGAAGGAGCGCATCGCCGATCACGCCGAGCTGAACGCGATCGCGGAGTTCATCCATTTCGCCTGCACCTCCGAGGATATCAACAACCTGGCGCATGGGCTGATGCTCAAGGCTGGGCGCGATCATGTCCTGCTGCCGCGCATGGATGCGCTGATCGAGGCATTGCGCACGCTGGCGCACTGCCATGCCGAGACGCCGATGCTGTCGCGCACCCACGGCCAGCCGGCCTCACCGACGACGCTTGGGAAGGAACTGGCGAATGTGGTCCATCGGCTGCGCCGGCAGCGCGATGCGGTCGCCGCGGTCCGCCTGCAGGGCAAGATCAATGGCGCGGTCGGCAACTACAACGCCCATCTGGCAGCCTATCCGGAGATCGACTGGCCCCAATTCGCGCGGCAGTTCGTCGAGTCGCTGGGCCTGGAATGGAACCCGTACACCATCCAGATCGAGCCCCACGACGCGATGGCCGAGCTGTTCGATGCCATCGGGCGCTTCAACACGGTGCTGATCGACTGGTGCCGCGACGCCTGGGGCTATATCGCGCTCGGCTACTTCAAGCAGCGCGCCGTCGCAGGCGAGGTCGGCTCCTCGACCATGCCGCACAAAGTCAATCCGATCGACTTCGAGAACGCCGAGGGCAACCTCGGCATCGCCAATGCGCTCTTCGATCATCTGTCGGCCAAATTGCCGATCTCGCGCTGGCAGCGCGATCTGACCGATTCGACCGTGCTGCGCAATCTCGGCGTGGCGATGGCGCATACACTGATCGCGCTCGATTCGGCGCTCAAGGGCGTCGGCAAGCTCGAGGCCGATCAGGCCCGGCTGGCCGCCGATCTCGATGCCAATTGGGAGGTGCTGGCCGAGCCGATCCAGACCCTGATGCGCCGCTATGGCGTCGAGCAGCCCTATGAGAAGCTCAAGGAGCTGACGCGCGGGCAGCGCATCGGTCCGGACGCGCTGGCGTTGTTCGTCGAGGGCCTTGAGATTCCAGCCACCGCGAAGGCCGAGCTCAAGGCGCTGACGCCGGCAAGCTACATCGGTAACGCCGCTGAACAGGCGCGCGCCATTTGAGGGGCGTCAGCCGCTTGATGGGTACCAAACCTCGCTGATGTGCGCTTCCATTGCCTGATCGCCGCCTGCAGGGTCCTCAGCGCCTGCTGCTCGGGGCGGGTTTCATCGTGCTGGGCGAGTTCTGCTTCGCGTCGATGGGCGTCGGTATCCGGCTCGTTTCGGGCGAGCTGCCGAACGCGATGGTGGTCTTCGGCCGGAACCTGGTCGGCATCCTGTTGCTCGCACCCTGGCTGCTTCGCAACGGTCTCGGTGATCTGAAGACGGCCGTGCCGGGCCTCCACCTGCTGCGGGCGACGGCCGGCATCTCGGCGATGTACTGCTTTTTCTATGCGATCGCCGAGCTGCCGTTGGGCGAGGCGATGCTGCTCAAGCTGACCGCGCCGCTGTTCATCCCGCTGTTTGCGATGCTCTGGCTGCAGGAGCGGGTGACCGGCCTGCTCTGGGTGGCGCTGGGGATCGGCTTCGCCGGCGTCGTCGTCATCCTCGACCTGGCACCGGATACGGCCTGGGGCGGAGTGTCGCTGGTGGCCTTGATCGGCTTGCTCGGCGGGGTGTTCGCTGCGGTGGCCAAGGTGACGGTGCGCCGTCTCTCGGGCTCGGAACCGACGACCCGGATCGTGTTCTATTTCGCACTGATCGGCGGTCTGATCTCCGCCGTACCCCTGGCGTGGGAATGGCAGACGCCGACTGCAACCGCTTTGGGTCTGTTGCTCGGCATCGGGATTGCTGCCACGCTCGGTCAGTTGGCGCTGACGCGCGGTCTGACGCTGGCGCCGGCCTCGCGCATGGGCGCGTTCGGTTATTTCTCAGTGATCTTTGGCGCCGCTTACGGCTGGTTGTTCTGGGATGAGCCGTTGACGTTGAGCCTGTTGTTGGGAACCCTGCTGATCGCCGCCGGCGGACTGCTGGCGAGCCGAGCGCGCAACGGGGTGCGGGTGCGCGGGCCGCGCGAGGGGTCAGGGGCGTACAGCCGCTCCGGGTGATTGCGACGCAAGCTGTGTCTGTTATGGGCCGACAAAACGGGCGACCTCCGAGTGAAGGGCGTCCGCTGACGAAGTCGGAGAAATATCGTGCAATCAGGCTGTTGAGCTGTCTTGTGAAAAGCCCTAACCGAATGCCCAATACGGTCAATAACTCATCGTTCCCAACATTGCGGTTTCCATCCGGGCTGGATGCCGAGGGCTTCCTAGCACGCTACTGGCAACGCCGGCCGCTGCTGATGCGTCAAGCGCTGCCGGGCTTCGAGAATCCGCTGCCAGCCGATGAGTTGGCCGGTCTCGCCTGCGAGCCCGATGTCGAGGCGCGCATCCTGCTTGAGCGGAGCGAACAGGGCCCTTGGCAGCTGTTGCATGGGCCGTTCGATGCTGAGCACTTTGCGGCGCTTCCGGAGACGCATTGGACGCTGCTCGTGCAGGATGTCGACAAGCACATCCCGGAGATCGGCGCGCTGCTTGAGCGTTTCCGGTTTCTGCCCAAGTGGCGTCTCGACGATATCATGATTAGCTACGCCGAGGATCAGGGTTCAGTTGGACCCCATGTCGATGACTACGATGTATTCCTGATCCAGGCCGAAGGCCGCCGACGTTGGCGTATCTCGACCCGCGCCGATGCGCCGCTCGAACTGCTGCCCGACCTCGAGATCAAGATCCTCGAACGATTCGAACCGGATCAGGACTGGCTGCTCGAGCCTGGCGACATCCTCTACCTGCCGCCAGGGGTCCCGCATTGGGGGGTCGCCGAGGGCGCCTGTCAGACCTGGTCGGTGGGCCTGCGCGCGCCGAGCTGGGGCGAGCTCGCGGACGACTGGCTGGCCGAGGTGGCGGAGCGCTTTACTCCGGCCGGCCGCTGGCGCGATCCGTCTCCGGACGGCGGCTCGGTTGCCGTGACGCCGGACGATCCGGCCGAGTTGACGGCGGCGACGATCGCCAGTATGCGTACGCAGATCGAGTCGGGTATCACTGCGGCCGGGTGCGACGACTTCGCGGTTTGGCTCGGGAAATGGATGACAGAGCCGAAGCTCAATCTGGAGCTGGCGCCGCTCGAACCCTCTTGGCCTGTCACTGCGGTCATTGCGCTATTGGAATCGCGGGGGGCGCTCCAGCGTGATGGGCGCTCGTTGCTGTTGTTCGCGCGATCATCGGAGCCCGTTGGGCCGGTGTTGCTGTTTGCGAATGGGGAACATCATCGTCTGCCGGCTGAACTGGCGCCGTTCGTCTCGCTGTTGGCGAACGGTCGGGAGCTCGAGGCTGGCCGAGCTCAACCCTGGCTCGATCAAGAGCCGGCGCAGGCGCTGCTCGCAACGCTGTTCAACGCGGGTCACTATCGTGTCCCGGATGAGTCTGCCTAAAGCCGACCGGCCGCTGCAACAGAGGTTTCCGGCGAGCAATGATCCGCATCCGACAGGCTGACTGGGCACTGGACCATCAGGCGCTGAGCTCAATCCGGCGCGATGTCTTCGTTGAGGAGCAGGGTGTCCCGGAGGCCGAGGAATGGGACGGGCTCGATGCGGCTGCGCGCCACTGGCTCGCCGAGACCGGGTCCGGTCGGCCGGTCGGCGCCGTTCGTGTCTTGCCTTCGGGCCAGATCGGCCGGATGGCCGTGCGGAAAGGCTATCGCGGGCAGGGTATCGGCCGGGGTTTGCTCAAGCAGGTACTCGATTCCCTTGCGGCAGATGGGAGCCAAGATCCGTTTCTGAATGCCCAAACAGCCGTAATCGGCTTTTACCAGCGATTCGGTTTCGAGCCGGTCGGTCCGGTCTTCGACGACGCTGGGATTCCGCACCGGCGGATGGTTAGGCGGGTATCGAAAATGGTTGGGCAGCCTTGATCATCTGCCGCCCAAATGTTGTGCGGCAGGGTTGCAATCCGATCCTTGGGAATCGATCAGCGTGGCATCTGTGATCCAATCTTTGAGGTCTTGGACGAGGCGCTGACCGAGGTCTATCGATCGACCTTGGTGATGACGACGCGGCGCTGCTCGACCGAAAAGGGGCTGTACTGCGGCAGTAGCTCGCGTTTCCCGCGACTTTCAGGGGGTGCGAGCAGCTCGGCTGGATAGCCTTCGGCAATGAAGTAGTCGCGCACGGCCTTTGCTCGTCGCATCCCAAGTGCCATGTTGTACGCATCCGATCCCTTGGCATCGGTATGCCCGACGATGGTGACATACTCACGGGCAGGAGATCGCTTCACCTTCCGGATATAGCTGTCGATCGTCGCAAGCACCGGGCGATTGACGACGGTGTCGGGGACGATGTACTCGTCGAACTCGAATAGCAGCTTGATCGTGAGCTCTTCTGGAACCCGGACGTCGCCGCAGGCAGGCAACTGCTGGGCTGTCGGGTCCTCCCAGCACTCACCGAAGGGCGGCTCTGTCCAGCTCCAGCCGCCTGGGTGGGGGCTGCTCCGGTCCGGCGTTGGAGGCTTGGTGCCGCCGGCCGTGCCTTCAGCGAATCCAGCGAGTGCTGGGCCGCTGCAGAGTAGCAGCATGAGGACGGCGCAAACGATGCTGGGTCTTCTGGTGGACGGCTTCAATTCGGTAATCGGGTCGACTTAGGAATGATCAATCATTGCCTTCCCGACGCTGCCGCGACGGGTCGCTTTGAAATCGGGAAGTCGTTTCTGGGCGGTCACCGATTCAAAAGCGAAAGCCGGCTAGCTGGAAGCTAGCCGGCTTTGCCAGGCTCGATGGCCGGCGCCAAACGCCTCGGGCTCGCCGCCTAATCGATAGGCCGAAGCCTGCGCCGGTGTGTCAGCCAGGTTTGGCGTCGGGCCTATGCGAGCGGCTTAATGGGCCGCTTACTGATCGACCTTGGTGATGACGACGCGGCGCTGCTCGACCGAGAACGGGCTGTACTGCGGCAGCAGGTCACGCTTGCCAAGGCTCTCGGCCGGGGCGAGCAGGCGCTCCGGATAGCCTTCGGCGATGAAGTAGTCACGCACGGCATCGGCGCGCCGCATCCCGAGCGCCATGTTGTAGGCGTCCGAGCCCTTCGCATCGGTATGACCGACGATGGTGACGTACTCTTCCACCGGAGTGCTCTGGACCTTGGCGATGTAGTCATCGATCTCGGCCAGGACCTCGCGGTTCACGACGGTCTCCGGAACCCGATACTTGTCGAACTCGAACAGCAGCTGGACCGTGATCTCGGCTGGGACGATATCGCGCTCGCAAGGCGGCAGGTTGGTGGGGCCGCTGGGGTAGGCGCTCTGCCAGCACTCGCCGTAGCTGGTCGCCCACAGCTGGCCGTCGGGGAAGTTCTTGCTGCCAGCGGCATACCAATACGACTCTTGCATCTCGTCGGCGACAGCGGTGCCGCCCATCAAGAGAGCGGCCGCTGCCGTGCAGGCGAGGGCCGCGGTGCGGAAGGGTTTCGTCGTGATGAACATCAGTGGCTCCTATCGTCAGGTTAGAGGTGCAGACTGGGTGACGGCCTTGGAGTGCCCAGCAGTTGACGAGGACTTGGCGTCGACGTCCGAACGACTGCCGTGACACAATAATAGCGCGTTGTCGGAAAAATGAAACAAGAAAAGCAAAAAAACCGCCTTAGTGGGCGAACTATACCATAGGTTTGTTGTTTGGACACCATCTTACAGTTTAGTTGTACTGCTGCAACAGCTGTGTCAAAGGTCCCGAAGGCTGACGGGTTCTGAGTGGCGGCGGCGCACAATGACACCAATTGAGATCGCCTCGGCGCTGCGTGCCGAGGTTGAGCGCTTGGCGTTCCAGCCACCGGTGGCGACGGTCTATAACCCACTCGATTACGCTTGGGCGGGGTATCGCGCGTATCTGTCGCGATTCGGGCAGGGATCGCGTTCGGTACTGCTGCTGGGCATGAATCCCGGGCCATTCGGAATGGCGCAGACCGGTGTGCCCTTTGGTGACGTGGAAATGGTCCGCGATTGGCTCGGCATCAAGGAGCCAATCGCTGTGCCTGCGTCGGTGCACCCCAAGCGACCCGTGCTCGGGTTCGATTGCCCGCGGCGGGAGGTCAGTGGTCAGCGTCTGTGGGGCTGGGCGCGTGCACGGTTCGATACGCCCGAGCGGTTCTTCGCCCAGTACTTCGTCGCCAACTATTGTCCGCTAGTCTTCATGACCGAGACGGGGCGCAACCTGACGCCGGATGCGCTGCCCGCTGCAGAGCGCGAGCCACTGTTCGCGGCCTGCGATCGAGCATTGCGCGCGACGGTTTCGCAACTTCAGCCGCAATTCGTCGTCGGTATCGGGCGGTTTGCTGAGCAGCGCGCGCTGGCTGCCTTGTCGGGCGAGCCGCTGCGCATCGGTCGCATCCTTCATCCGAGCCCGGCCAGTCCTGCAGCGAATCGTGACTGGGCCGGTCAGGCGGAGCAGGGGCTTAGTCGGTTGGGCATTGCGCTCCCTGAGCCCAACTGAGCGGGCGCAAGCCGGCTCAGTCGGCTTTGGCGGTCGGCGCACCGCGGGGCGGCGGCTGCGCTCCATTTGCTGCGCCGATCCAGTCGAGCATCCGTTGCGCTTGGTAGTCGTAGAAGGGATTGTGGCGCAGCCTCAGCAGCCACTGCGCGGGGACCTTGAACACCCCGCGCTCACCTCGTATCGCGAGCTGGCCCAGGAACACCTGATCGGTATCGGGCGGCGGATAGCGCCCGTAGAGCGGGTCGTCGATCGGAAACGGGAGATCGACGTGGGAGAGCGAGAGCGCATCCGCGGGCCAGGGCTCGGGGATCTTGTCGGTTCGGGTCGGCTCGGTGCTGAGCGGCGGTTTGCGCAGGGCGACAACCTCACGGGTATCCGGGCCGGCATTGGTGATCAGGGTCAGCTCAAAGGGCAGCGTCGGGTCTTCGAGGAGCCGCTCGGCAAGCGCCGCGCGTTCGCTGATCAACAGCGTCGAGGTCACCGCTCGGCGGTTGATGTCATAGAGCAGCAGCCCGTGCCGGCCCGGTGCAAGCCGGCCAAGCAGGTTGTCGACTGCGGCCTCGGGCGAGACCGTCGCATCGACCACGCTCAGCAGGACCAGGGTTGCCGGGAAGTCGCGGATCGGCCCGTTGGCTGAGAGCTCACGCACCCGTGCGGTGGTCGAGCGCGTCATTCGGTGCACCTGCAGGCTCGCGTTGGCCGAGAAGGCGTTGTAGTTGAACGGATCGAACTCGGGCAGCAATGTGGTCCAAGCGACCTGCTCAAGCCCTGGAATCCGCGACAGGCGGATCAGCCAGGGGGTCGCTGCGGCCGCGGGGGTGATACCGATCGCCGGCGAGACCAGCACCAGGCTCGCCGGCACCTGTGTTGATCGGACCGCCTCGATACCCTGCGCGGCCATCGCCGTCAGTGCATAGTCCAGCGCCAGCGCGGCGCCGGTCGAGTAGCCGATCATGTGCAACGGCCGGCCCTCGAGCTCTTCGCCAAGGTGGGCCATGCCGATTCGGGTGGCAGCGGCCATATCCTCCCAAGTCACCGAGAGCAAACCGGCCGGGGCGGTGCCATGGCCAGGCATGCGCAGACCGAGCACCCGATAGCCTCGATCGGCCAGCGCCTGGCCGATCGCGCGCAGGCTGTAGGGACTGTCTGACATCCCGTGCAGCAGCAGAACGCCGCCAACCGGGTCTTCTGGGGCCAGTTCGAAGCTACGGTTCCAATTCTGGCTGCGTTCTTCGGGATCAGCAGCACTGCCGCTGCTGAAACGGTTGAGGACCTGCTCAGGACCAGTTGGCGTCAGCGCATAGACCTTGCTGCGGAGCTCGTCGAAGAGCCGGTCCTCCAGCGCCTGGTAATCGTGGAAGCCGTTCAGTCGACCAGCCTGGTCGGCGCGGAATTCCTCCGTCAGCTCGACGGTATGCCAGAGCTCGACTGCCGGACCGCTGCGTACCCAGAGCACATAAAGGACAACCACTCCGGTCAGGAATCCGAGGGCTGCGATCAGTGCCCAGAGACTGAAGCGTTTGAGTAAGCGAACGGACATTTGTGCGGCCCTCAACGGCGGTCTTGAAGTTTTGGTGATCGGCCGTGGTCAGCTGGGCGGACGCGCAGCGGCGCCCCGATCAGAGGCCGCGCGTCAGAACCGAATAGACCGCACCATCCGCGGTCCGGAACTGGTAGCGCTGTCGGTTCAGCGGGGTTGTAGACTGTCGCGGATGCTCCGTGTCGATCTTTGCGTAGGCAGGGCCGTCTTGGTGACCGGGGCCTCATCCGATGCGGCCCTGGCGCGCTTAGAGCCGAACCGGTCGATATCCATAACTTTCGCATTGTGTCACCAATCACTGATGCGCAGGAGGCGAGCCGTCTTGATCCATTCCATCCCGCTACCTCGCAGGCAGTCCGTCCGTCCGGTCATGGCGCTGGTCTGGCTGCCTGCGCTGCTCGCGGCCTTGCCGGCGGCGGCCAGCACGGCGCCCGGCCTGCAATCCTGTGCAGCGGTCAACGACGCCCAGCGACGACTCGCCTGTTACGACCGGATCAGCGGACGCTCCCCGGCCTTGCCAGCGGCCTTATCGACGGACCCAGAGCCTGAGGGTGCGCCGCGGCAGTCCATGTCTGCGCCGGCAGCCGCGAGCACTGGCGCCGACTTCGCTAGATCAGCCCCCGCCAGTGCGCCGGCAGCGGACAGCTTGTCGATGCTCGAGCGCGCCTGGAGCTTCAATCCGGATAGCGACCGCTACCTGATCAAGCTCTTCAATCCGAACTACCTGGCCCCGGTGCGCTATCAGAGCCGGACCAACGATCGGCCATTCTCGCCGGTGCTCAGCGCCCTCGAGACCCCGGGGAGTGAGGTCGACGAGATCGAGGCCGCCTTCCAGATCAGCTTCAAGACCCGGGTCTGGGCGAGCGACGACCGCCGTCTCGGCCTTTGGTTTGCCTATACCCAGCAGAGCTTCTGGCAAGTCTACAACGATGAGAATTCGAGCCCGTTCCGCGACACGAACTACAAGCCCGAGCTGATGGTTGCCTGGCAGCCGCAGCTGTCCTTGGCGGGTTTCGACCTGGGCCTGCTCGGTCTCGGTTACACTCACGAGTCCAACGGCCGCGCCGATCCGATCTCGCGCAGCTGGGATCGGCTCATCGCTCGGATCGGGCTCGAGAAGGGCGACTTCGCGCTGCTGCTGCGGCCCTGGATCAGGATCGACGACGAGGGCTCCGATGAGGATAACCCCGACATCACCGACTACTATGGCTACGGGGATATCACTGCCGTCTACAAGTGGCGCGGCAACAGCTTCACACTGATGGCGCGCGGTAATCCCGCGGAGTTCAAGGGTGCGGTGCGTGCCACCTGGATGACGCCCGAGATCCTCGGGCCGTTGCGCGGCTATCTGGTCGCCTTCAGCGGCTACGGCGATACGATGATCGACTATAACTTTAAGCAGAATGCGGTATCGGTCGGGATCGCGCTGAACGATCTGCTCGACCGCTGATTCAGCACCTGAGCGTAGAGGGGCCGTTGTCGGCCGCCGTCCCAGGCCTGGATGGCACGCCGAGGCGCGCATGGAACGAACGCTTCAACCCGTCTCGATGAGCTGAGCACGGACGGCCATTGGTGATCTCGGGCGCCTGAGCTCGGCGCCCCGAGTTCTGAGCAAGTCAGTTCTGAGCAAGTCAGCTCTGAACAGGTAAGCCCTGAGCAGGTCAGTCTAGAGTCCAGGAAAACCGAAGCCCATGTCCCAGAGCCTTGTCCGCTATTCGAAGGTGATCGCGATCGTCGGCGATCTCCTCAAGGTCTCGGTCCCACCCGCGGCCGCCAGTGATGCGCAGCCCGTCGCCTTCGGCGACCTGGGCCTGGTCGAGGACCCGGGCGGCTTCCAATCGCTGGCGCGCGTGATCAAGCTCGAGCGCGAGCTCGTCTCATTGCAGGTGTTCGGCGGCACCAAAGGGCTGACGACCCGTGCCTCGGTGCGCTTCTTCGGTCATCCGATGCGTGCCACCTACTCGGCCAACGTGCGTGGGCGGGTGTTCCGAGGCGACGGCACGCCCTTCGACACGGGGCCGAACCTGTCGCAGGACCCGAAGATCGAGATCGACGGTCCTTCGGCGAATCCTTCCCGGCGCCTGCTCGCCTCGAAGATGGTGCGGACCAATGTGCCGATGATCGACATCTTCAACTCGCTGGTGGAGAGCCAAAAGATCCCGATCTTCTCGGTCGCCGGCGAGCCCTACAACGCCCTGCTCGCGCGCATCGGCATCCAGGCCGATGCGGACATCGTGGTGTTCGGCGGCCTGGGGCTGATCTTCGACGATTATCACTATTTCGTGCGTCGCTTCGAGGACGCCGGTGTCTTCGCGCGCACGGTCATGTTCGTGAATCTGGCCTCGGACCCG
Source organism: Gammaproteobacteria bacterium (assembly GCA_009908845.1). Classification (GTDB taxonomy): domain Bacteria; phylum Pseudomonadota; class Gammaproteobacteria; order Chromatiales; family Chromatiaceae; genus Lamprobacter. The sequence continues at coordinate 15,029 of JAAAOQ010000210.1, read as the reverse complement.
GTGGTCGAGCGGCTGCTGGTGCCCGATATGGCGCTCGCCGTCGCCGAGCGGTTCGCGGTCGATGAGGGCAAGCGCGTGCTGGTGCTGCTGACCGACATGACCGCCTATGCCGACGCGATGAAGGAGGTCGGTATCGCGATGGAGGCGGTGCCGTCCAACCGCGGCTACATGGGCGATCTCTACTCTCAGCTCGCGCGCCGCTACGAGAAGGCGGCCGATTTCAAGGACGCCGGTTCGCTGACCATCCTCAGCGTGACCACGATGCCCGGCGGCGACGTCACGCATCCGGTGCCAGACAACACCGGCTACATCACCGAAGGCCAGTTCTATCTGCACGACGGTATGCTCGATCCGTTCGGCTCGCTGTCGCGGCTGAAGCAGCACGTGATCGGCAAGGTGACGCGCGAGGACCACGGCCAGATCATGAACACCATGATCCGCTTCTACTCAGGCGCGCGCGATGCCGAGCAGAAGCAGGCGATGGCCTTCGATCTGTCCGAATTCGACCTGCGGCTGCTGAAGTACGGCCAGCTGTTCCGCGAGCGTTTCATGGACATCGACGTCAGCCTGCCGCTCGAGCAGGGCCTCGACCTGTGCTGGCAGACGCTCGCTGAATGCTTCGAGCGCGATGAGCTGCTGATGAAGGAGAGCCTGGTCGACAAGTATCTACCGCAGCTCGAGCCCGACGACGGCATGTCGACGGTGGCCTGATTGGAGATCATCCTAGGGCGCATCTCAAAGACCCTCTCGGAGACCCGCAGCGATGTCCCGTGTCAGCCTCAGCAAGGCCTCGCTCGCCAAGCAAAACCAGGCATTGCGCACCTACGAGCGGTTCCTGCCGTCGCTCGATCTGAAGCGCCGACAGCTGATGGCCGAGCGCGCTAAGGAGATGGCCGCTCGCGACGAGGCCCTTCGCCGCATCGATGCGCTGCGCGAGCGCGTGCGCGAGACCCTGCCGATGCTCGCCTACCGCGAGGTCGCGGTCGAGGACCTGGTGCGCGTGCGCGGGCTCCGAATCGGGGAGGAGAATCTGCTCGGGGTGCGGCTGCCGCGGCTGGAGGGGCTGGACCTGGAACGCGCGGACTATGGCCTGCTGACGAAGCCGCACTGGGTCGATGCGCTGCTCGAGCTGCTTGCGGAGACGCTGCACCAGCGCGTGTTGGCGGACCTCTACGAGCAGCGCATCGCGGAGCTCGACGCGGCCGTGCGCAAGGTCACGCAACGCGTCAATCTGTTCGACAAGGTGCTGATCCCGCGCACGCGCGAGAACATCAAGCGCATCCGCGTCTACCTCTCCGATGCCGAGCGTGCGGCCATCGTGCGCTCGAAGATTGCAAAGAACAAGCGGTTGCGGGAGTCCCTGGCATGAGTATCCAGAACCTGAATCGCTTGACCATCGCCGGCCTCACCAGCGACAAGCATGCCGTGCTCACGGCATTGCAGGACCTCGGTTGCCTGCACCTGATCCCGCTGCGCCCCGCCCCGCGTGAGCCCGAGAAGGAGCCCACTGGGCGCGCCGTCGAAGCGGTGCAGGCGCTGCGCTATCTGCAGGACGTGCGGGATAAGCGCCGCCAGGTTCGCGATCCTGAGGACTTCGACCTGGAGACGGTCGTGCGGGCCGTGCTCGAGAACCAGCAGCGCCGGCGCGAGGTCAGCGACCGTCGCGACGCGCTGGCCGAGCGGGCCGCCGAGCTGGAGCCCTGGGGCGATTTCGAGCTGCCGCCCGAGGCGGATCTGGCCGGGCGCAAGCTCTGGTTCTACATCCTGCCGCAGCGTCAGCTGCGCCAGCTCGAGACCCTCGAGCTGCCCTGGCAGGTGGTGCATCGGGATAACCGCCAGGCCTGGGTGGTCGTGATCCATCCCGATGAGCCGCCGCGCGATGCGCTACCGGTGCCGCGCACCCTGACCGGGGCGCTGAGTCTTTCCGAGGTGAAGCGGCGGCTCGAGGCCGCCGAGGTCGAGCTCGAGGCGATCCAGGCCGAGCACCAGGCATTGACGCGCTGGGTCTACCTGATCTCTAGTCACCTCGCGGAGGCCGAGGATCAGGCCCAGCTGCGTCTGGCCCATGCGCAGACGCGCGACGAGGACAACCTCTTCCTGGTCCAAGGCTGGGCGCCCGATGCGGCACTGGAAGCGGTGCAGGGACTGACCGAGGCGCGCGGGCTGGCGCTGCTGGTCGAACCGCCGGCGCCCGAGGATGCGCCGCCGACCTTGCTCGAGAATCCGCCCGCCATCGCGGCCGGTCAGGATCTGGTGGCCTTCTACCAGATGCCGGCCTATGACGCCTGGGACCCCTCGCGGGTGCTGTTCTTCTCGTTTGCGGCCTTCTTCGCGATGATCCTGTCCGACGCCGGCTATGCGCTGCTGCTCGGATTGCTGCTGGTGCTGTACTGGGGCCGGCTCGGGCGCACTGAGGTCGGCCGGCGCATGCGGCTGCTTGCCGCGACCCTGGTCGGCACCTCGGTGCTCTGGGGGATGTTGGTCGGCAGTTACTTCGGCTTCGCGCCGGCCCCGGAGACCCTGTTCGGGCGAGTCCATCTGCTCGATATCAACGACTTCGAGACCATGATGCGGATCTCGGTCGCGATCGGCGTCGCCCATCTGGTGATGGCGAATCTGGAGATGGCGATCGCGGCGCGCGGCCGCGCCGCCGGACGGGTCGCGCTCGGCTGGATCGCGGCCATGATCGGCGGTTTCGCACTCTGGATTCTGCACGGTGCCAGCGCGCCGGAATGGCTCTCGATCACGGCCCAAGGGCTGTTGATATCGGGCCTGGCGGTGGTGCTGCTGCTCGGCAGCGACCGCCGCATCGACGGGCTTAAGGCCCTGGCCCTGCGCGCCTTCGACGGCTTGAGCAGCCTGGTACGGGTCACGCAGGCGTTCGGCGATGTGCTCTCCTACCTCCGGCTCTTCGCGCTCGGGCTAGCCTCGGCCTCGATGGCAATGACCTTCAACGGGCTCGCCCGCGATACCGCCGACGGGCTGCCCGGCATTGGACTCCTGTTGGCGATCCTGATCCTGTTGGCGGGCCACACCCTGAATCTGCTGCTCGCGCTGATGAGCGGCGTGGTGCATGGGCTGCGCCTGAACTTCATCGAGTTCTACAACTGGGCGCTAGCCGGCGAGGGCTATCCCTTCAAACCCTTCAAACGGACGGAGTTGCGTGAATGAACGAGTTTGTCGTTGCAATGGGCTGGGCCGGCCTCTTCGCCCCGATGGCCCTTGGGGCTATGGGCAGCGTCATCGGCTGCGCCGTGGCCGGGCAATCGGCGATCGGCGCGATGGTCGATACCGAGTCGGGTTACGGCCGCTACATCGGCGTATCGGTCATGCCATCGTCGCAGGTGATCTACGGCATCGTCATCATGTTCAGCCTGCAGCGCGAGGTGACCCCGGAGACGGCGCCGGCGCTGTTCGGCATCGGTCTGCTGGCCGGGCTCGCGCTGCTTGTCTCGGCGATGCGCCAGGGGCAGGCCTGTGCCTCGGCCATCCATGCTAGCAAGACCAAGCCGGAGATCTTCGGCCTGTCCTTGGCGCCAGCCGCCATCGTCGAAGGCTTCGCGGTCTTCGCGTTCGTCTTCGCGCTGGTGCTGGCGGGAGGGATTCCAGGATGACTGATCCGGCCAAACGCGATCGCAGCACGGCAAGCGGGCTCGCCTCCTCGGGGGTCGAGGCCCTGATCGAGCGGCTGCGTGATGAAGGGGTCCAGGTCGGCCGCAACGCCGCCGAGCGCATCGAGGCCGAGGCGCATCGCGAGGCTGCCCGTATCCTGCGCGAGGCTGAGGCCCGGGCGAAGACGATCCGCGAGACCGCTCGCGAGGAGGCCGACGCCTTGCGAAAGGGCGGCGAGGAGGCCCTGCGGCTGGCGATGCGCGATACCGTCCTGCGGCTCAAGGCAGACCTGGCCGATCGTTTTAGCGATGAGGTCAAGCGGCTGATCGCGGCCAAGATGGAGCAGGAGGCGTTTCTTGAGCGGCTGATCCTTGAGGTCGCGGCCCAAGCGCGGGCCGAGTCCGGCGTCGATGCCGGTCAGGCGGTCGAGGTGACGCTCCCTAAGGCCCTCGTGAGCCCGGAAGAGCTGCGCCGCAACCCGCTTGAGCTGCGCGAGGGCTCGCTGTCGCATTTCGTGCTCTCGTTGGCCGGGAACGTCCTCGCCGAGGGCGTGACCTTCGGCGTTTCGACCGATGAAACCGAGCGGGGCATCCACCTCTCGCTCGAGGGCCAGGAGGTCAAGATCGACCTGACCGACGAGACGGTCGCGGCGACACTGCTCGCGCATCTACAACCCCGTTTCCGCGCCATCCTCGAAGGGATGGTGAAATAGAGGGGGCGCAGCGACCGTGGCCCATCCCGATCGCTATGCGATGCTGCTGACGGCGCTGCCGTATCACGGTCCGCTGTTCGGGGCGACGCAGACCCCGCTGTCGCGCTTCCGCCTCAACCAGCGCCTGTCGCTGCTGGGCGAGGGTGAGACGCGTTGTCTGCAGGATGCCCGCCGCTTGATCGAATGGGCCCAGCAGGCGCCGGAGCGCAGCGATGCCCAGACGGTGCGGGAGGCGCGGCGCGTGATCGAGCGCATCGACAATGACTTCGTGCGCGATCTGGTCATCTGGCGCTTAGAGCTGAGGACCCTGGTAGCCGCGCTGCGTCGTCGCCACCGCGGCGAGGACGTGCCGCGCGGGCGCGATTGGGGCTTCGGCCGTTGGGTCGGCCACCTCCAGCGCCATTGGCATGAGCCGGCCTTCGGGCTCGAGCGCGCCTTCCCCTGGCTGCCTGAGGCCGAGCGCCACCTGCGCAATGGGGCCGCGGTCGACCTGGAGCGCCTGCTGCTCGGCGTGGTCTGGGATCGCCTGGAACGGCTCAGCGACGGTCATTATCTCGATTTCGAGGCGATCCTGATCTACGTCCTACGTTGGGATCTGATCGCCCGCTGGACCAGCTACGACAGCGAGCGCGCGCTGCAGCGCTTCGACGCGCTGCTCGAGCATGCCTTGGCGGACCGCTGATGCCTCCCTGTGCCACGGCATCACCCGTTTCGATGGCGAGCAGACTCGCGGTCATGTTCGGTTCGACGAAGCGCGTTCTCCTTTATTGCCGGTGCCGCTCGCGTACAGGCGCGTCCGATTCGGACGTGCGCTGCGGGTGAGGTCGGCCTCCGATCACAGGACCTGTCCAAGATGCCCGAGGATGCACCGATGACACCATCCGCTGCCGATCGCCAAGACGCGCCTGCCCGTGTGGTTGCGGTTCAGGAGAGTCTGGCGACCATCGAGGCCGGCTGGGAGGGCGGACAACGCCGCCTGCTGAAGAAGAATGAGGTCGTGCTGATCATGCCGCGGCGGCCGGCGCCGGATGGGCGCCAGGAACGTCTCAAGGCCGAGGTCTTGCGCGTCCGCGGCGATCTGGCTGATCTTCAGGTGTTCGAGGATACGCGGGCGATCGCCATCGGCGACCCGGTGGAGCAGACCGGCGAGATGCTCTCGGTGATCCTCGGCCCCGGCCTGCTCGGCCAGGTCTTCGATGGACTGCAGAGCCCGCTCGACAAGGTGGCGCTCGAGCACGGGGTCTTCCTGCCGCGCGGTGTCGACATCCCGCCGCTCGATCGCGAGCGGCGCTGGTCGTTCGTCCCGGCGGTGCAGCACGGGGCACGCCTGAAGGCCGGCGGGCTGCTCGGCACCGTCGCCGAGGGCCGCTTCACGCACAAGATCATGGTGCCCTTCGATCAGGCCGGTGAGGTCGAGGTGACCTGGATTCAGGAGGGCAGCCTGACCCTCGACACGCCGGTCGCGCGTATCCGCGACGCACAAGGCCGCGAGCGCTCGCTGGACCTGCGCCAGCGCTGGCCGGTGCGCCGGCCGTTGACCGAGCAGATGCTGCGCGAGCGCACCACCGAACGGCTCTATCCACACGAGCCGATGACCACCACCATGCGCATCGTCGATACCTTCTTCCCGGTCGCGCGCGGCGGAACCGCCTGCATCCCCGGGCCCTTCGGCGCCGGCAAGACGGTGCTGCAGCATGCGCTGGCCAAGCATTCGGATGTCGACATCGTGGTGGTGGTCGCCTGCGGTGAGCGCGCCGGCGAGGTGGTCGAGACCATCCAGGAGTTCCCGCGCATCAGCGATCCGCACACCGGCGGCTCCTTGATGGACCGCACCCTGATCATCTGCAACACCTCGTCGATGCCGGTTGCGGCGCGCGAGGCATCGATCTATACCGGCATCACCATCGGCGAGTACTACCGCCAGATGGGCTATCACGTGCTCCTGCTGGCCGATTCTACCTCGCGCTGGGCGCAGGCGATGCGCGAGACCTCCGGACGGCTCGAGGAGATCCCGGGCGAAGAGGCCTTCCCGGCCTACCTCGAATCGGCGATCCGCAGCGTCTACGAGCGCGCCGGCCTGATCCGCACCGGCGACGGCAGCACCGGCAGCCTGACCATGATCGGCACCGTGTCGCCAGCCGGCGGCAACTTCGAGGAGCCCGTGACCCAGGGCACCCTGAGCACCGTCAAGAGCTTCCTGGGCCTGTCATACGATCGCGCCTATCGGCGCTTCTATCCGGCGATCGACCCGCTGATCTCCTGGTCGCGCTATCTCGAGCAATTATCGGCCTGGTACGCTCAGCATCTGGACCCGAGCTGGACCGAACGCGTCGAGGCGCTCAAGGAGCTCCTGGGGCGCGGTGACGCCGTGCAGCAGATGATGCAGGTCACCGGCGAAGAGGGCATCACGACCGAGGATTACGTGATCTACCAGAAGGCGCTGTTCCTGGACATGGTCTTCCTGCAGCAAGACGCCTTCGATCCGGTCGACGCCTCGGTGCCGATGGCGCGTCAGCAGCTGGTGCTCGAGCGGGTCTGGGAGGTCGTCGAGCGCAGCGACAGCTATCCGGACAAGGAAGCGGTGCGCCATCACTTCAACCGGCTTACCGGACTGTTCAAGAACTTTCACTATTCACCGCCGGATTCTCCTGACTATCAGCGCCTGCTGAGCGAGATCGACGCGCTAACGCGCGCTGGCGGCCAGTCGTCGCGCGATCAGGCGTGACGCGAGCAGACGCCCTGACGAGAATGCCCTGACCGCGCTCATCTGCCGGAAGAGCCCGCTCGGAATCCGCTACGTCCAAGTTCGGCCTGGGCGTCGAACCGGCGTCCCAAGCGCGCCGGCAACGCGGTTTCCACTCGGTAACGGGGTGCCGGTCAACCCGTTCGACCAGTACCGCGTCTACGCTGGCGGATTTCGCGCGCCTCGCGAACCCGAAGTCCTCGGGCAGTCCCCATCCCTCAGAGGCTCAAGCGCGCGCGAGCCGCGTTGACCGACGGACCCTGTCGGTCAACGGATCGAGTTGGTCAACAGCTTCCAGAGGTCAGCAAGCATGCAGCAAACACCGCTTAGGGCATCCCTCGACCAGCTGGAGCGCTACTACCAGCAGGTGACCCGGATCATCCTGTCGCGCCAGCACCCGATCACCGGCCTGCTGCCCGCCAGCACGGCCATCACCGCACACGGGGACTACACCGACGCCTGGGTCCGCGACAATGTCTACAGCATCCTGGCCGCCTGGGGGCTGGGCTTAGCCTATCGCCGGCTCGATGAGAACGACGGCCGAACCGTGCTGTTGGAACAGAGCGTGGTCAAGCTGATGCGCGGGCTGTTGATCGCGATGATGCGCCAGTCCGACAAGGTCGAGCGCTTCAAGCAGACGCTCGATCCGTTGGACGCCCTCCACGCCAAGTACGACACCGGGACGGGTGACCCCGTCGTCGGAGACGAGGAATGGGGACACCTGCAGATCGACGCGACCTCCCTGTTCCTGCTGATGCTGGCGCAGATGACCGCCTCGGGCCTGCGCATCGTCTTCACCATCGACGAGGTCAATTTCGTTCAGAACCTGGTCCACTACATCGGCCGCGCCTACCGCACCCCGGATTACGGCATCTGGGAGCGGGGCAACAAGGCCAACCACGGCATCGCCGAGATCAACAGTAGCTCAGTCGGCATGGCCAAAGCGGCATTGGAGGCGCTGAACGGCTTCAACCTGTTTGGTCCGGGCGGTGGTCAGGCGTCCGTCGTGCATCTTGCGCCCGATGATGTGGCACGCGCCCGCATCACCCTGGAATCCAGTCTGCCGAGTGAGTCGCTGTCGAAGGAGGTCGACGCGGCAACCCTCAGCGTCGTCGGTTTTCCGGCCTTTGCGGTGGAAGATGCGGCGCTGGTCGACGCAACGGTCGACGAGGTCGTCGGCAAGCTGCAAGGACGCTACGGTTGTAAGCGATTCCTGCGCGACGGCCACCAAACGGTGATCGAGGACCCAGAACGGCTGCATTACGAGCCCGAGGAGATGCTGCAGTTTGAGCACATCGAATGCGAGTGGCCGCTGTTCTTCACCTATCTGCTGCTCCACCACCTGTTCCATGGCAATGAGGCCAAGGCCAGGGCCTATCGCGACAAGTTGGAATGCCTGTTGGTGGAACGCGACGGCGATCGGCTGCTGCCGGAGCTCTATCGGGTGCCCGCGGACCGGATCGATGCCGAGCGACAGGCGCCTGGCAGCCAGGAGCGTGAGCCCAACGAGAACGTGCCATTGGTCTGGGCGCAGAGTCTCTACATGCTGGGCGCGTTGATCCAGGATGGCCTGCTCGATATTGCCGACATTGATCCCCTCGGCCGGCACCTGCAGGTCGGACGGCAGCGCCGGCACCAGGTGCAGTTTGCGCTGCTCGCCGAGTCGGCGAGCGTGAAGCTCCAGCTTGAGGACCAAGGCATCAAGTCGGAGACCCGCCGCGAGATCTCGCCGGTCGTCATCCACGAGGCGGCCGCCCTTGCCGAGGCCTACTGCCAACTCGGCTGCAACCCGCGCCTCGGCCTCAGCGGTCGGCCCCTGCGTCACCTGCGCGGCCTGGCGACCAGCACCCTCTACACCATCGAGGGACGGCAGATGCTGTTCCAGCCGCATTTCATGAATCGGCACGACTTCTATCTGGCGCTCGACAACGCCATGCTGGTCGAGCGGCTGAAGATGAACCTGACCTACGTCAGCAAGCAGTGGAACCGGCCCGGGCGGCCGTTGGTGGTCTTGGTCGTCAGTGAACGCATGCTGAGCGGCGATGGTCACATCGCCTTGTTCGACTTCATGAACGGCTGCCGGGAAGGCCAGGTCGGCGGCACGCCGGTCCAGCTCGGCCGCGTGGCGACGTTTTTGCCCACGGCGGGACGCGAGCGCATCGACATCCTGCATGGCTACCAATTCCCGGACGACGCCGGTGAGCAGGACGACCGCCCCTGCTATGGGCTGCTCCCAAGCGGATCGGATGAGGCCGACGAGGATTCCACGACTCATCGATCAGAGCCCCTCGAATCCTTAGATGACCAGGCGCTGATGCAGCGACTGAGCACGCGCACGGACCTGCAGGCCCAATTCGAGGTCCTGTGCCTGCTGTCATCCCGCCATGGCCTCGACTTCGAGACCGGGCTCAGGGCCGCAGGCGACCAACCGGCCCGCATCCGCGACCTGCTCGAAGAGGTCTACCTGCGGGCCTGCGAGGCGCGGTGCTGGCGCTTGATCCGGCTCAGCGCCGCCGTGCTGGGCAAGTACGACATCAACCTGGAGGGTGCCGCCACCGAGATCATCATCCATCAGATCGCGCTCAGCGTGTCCCGCTCCTACAGCCGCCACTCGACCTTTCGCCGCCCCATGGGCGCGGCCGAGCTGCTCGCGGCCATCCGCCAGTTCAACCCAGATGACCCGCGCGCCCAGATCCTGACGCAGGAGCTGGTCTTCAATCTGGGCCTGCTCGTGCGCTCGCATCCAGAGCTGTTCAACAACTTGACGCTGATCCGCACCGGCCGGCTGCTGCAATTGATCGCGGTGCGCCAGCAGCCGGAGGCCCGCCTGTCGATCAACGATGCCTTGGATGAGCTGATCGATCTGCCGCCGCATCGGTTCGCCAGAGCGATTCGAGACGTGCTCGAGCACTACCAGGATGCGACCGACTCGCTGCTGCAGCGAGAGCTCATGCAGGTGTGTGCGGATTCCAGCGGCATGGTCCGCGTCAACTTCGACGCCGATATGGACCCCGATCTCGCCGACGCTGGGGACTGGCACGAATGGCGCAGCGCACAAGGCAACCTCGCGCGCTTCAGCGACGGCTTCTTCGAAGGGGTCTGGGACATCGTCAACCAAAGCCGCGGTCTGGTCATCGGCGACCAGTGGAACCCGAAACTGCGCTTGGATCACTCGCTGTGCGCCGACATGACCCGCGGCGAGAAACTGTTCAGGGACCGCGTGATCCACATCCTCAACAAGACCCCATCACCGGACAGCCTGCAACTCTATAAGGAGGCGTTGGAGGTGTTGATGCTCGTGATGGACAAGAATCCCGAGCTGCGCATCGACGACACCCTCTATCTCGACGTCATCATCGGCCATGCCGTGCGCCTCGCCTGGCAGCAGCGCCACCCGGGGCAGGCGCCGGACTACGACCAGCATCGCGCCAAGGCCTGGAACGCGCTCTACCTCGACCCGCCGTCCGCGGTGGCCAACCATGTTATGGACGCTCTAGTGTTCCTGTTGAACGGCGGTTAAGCCCTATTCTGTCGGCGCGGTTGGCTGATGCGGCTGGAGTTCCTGGTGCTCAGATTCGGCGAGAGCCCATCGCTCTCGCTGGTCGCTGAGAGCCTGATCATCCTCGGCTGGGTCGTGAACTGGCGACCGCTGGAGATCGTCCTCTACGAATGGCGCCCGATCATGTTGGCTCAGACACCCGGCTGCCGCAGCGTACAGAGCCTGAAGACCCTTGCGGAAAGGGATCGCACCCTTGCGGTCTGTGTTGATCCGTGCTGCTCGCCTTCAGGGCCCGGAGACGCTTCAAGGCCCGAAGACGCGAGAACCGTCCTTGTGGATCGACCCCTATGCCGCTGAGGGGATAGACTCACCCGCAGATCACAGAGCCGAGGAGAACCTGATGGCCGTCGTAGCAGAACGCGTTGACCGCCTGGAGGCCGCTCTGGCCGACTTCACGACCAGCGTCGGCATCGAGTTCAACAAGCTCTACAACGTCCAGATTGAGACGCAAAAGGGCCTGCAGCGGTTGCAGAACGAGATGCGTGAATTCAAGGACGAGATGGCCGAGTTCAAGGACGAGATGCGTGGATTCAAGGACGAGATGGCCGAGTTCAAGGACGAGATGCGTGAATTCAAGGATGAGATGGCCGAGTTCAAGGACGAGATGCACGCATTCAAGGACGAGATGGGAGAATTCAAGGATGAAATGCGCGTGTTCAAGGACGAGGTTCGCGCCGACCAAGAGGCGAGCCGTCGCGAGCGCATCGAGATGAATCGCAAGTGGGGCGATCTAGCCAATAAGCTTGGCACCATGGTCGAGGATCTGGTCTACCCGAGTCTCGCCCGCATCGTCAAGGAACGCTTCGGCCAAGAGCCGCGAGACCTCGTCGTGCGTTTCAAACGCCGTCTGCCGGACGGCCGCCGCGAGGAGATTGACGCCTTGGCTGTCACCGACGACCTGATCCTGCTGAACAGCACCAAGGCGACGCTGCGCAGTGCCGACGTGGAGAGTTTTGTGCAGCAGATCGGGCGCTTCCGTGAATTTTTCCCCGAGTACGCCGCGCTACCCGTGGTGGGCCTGCTCGCGACCCTCAGCGTCGACGACAGCGTGCTGCGTCACGCCGAACGAAACGGCTTCCTGGTCGCCGCTGTTGGCGAGGAGGTCATGGAGCTGAAGAATGGCGCCGACTTCGAGCCGCAACGCTGGGCTTGAGTGGGAGGGCGGGGTTTAGTCGGTTGCCATCGCGCCTGCGTCCGGGCTCCTGTTAGTCCAGACTTGATGCCGAGGTCGCGCTCGTCCAGGCCGCCCATTGGCGGCCTGTGACGCCGTGATGGCCATGATGAGAGCAACCCGCGCACCCCGATACCGGCAGGACACTGCAGGCGCAGACGGCAAAGGACGATGAGACACCCAGCCAACCAGGCTGAGCGGAGGCCGAAGTGTTTCCCCTAGAATCGCAGCAATCGGTTGTTTGAAGACAGTGGGGACATGGGCATGGACCGGTGAACAGGACAGAGTGATGCAGGCGGAGGCGATGCAGACCCGCCTTTGAGACCAACGCCGAACACAGGGAGCCCCCATGGCCGACGGCCAGAGTACATCTTCCACCATCCAGACCAAGAGCAGCTTCATCTGGTCGATCGCCGAGATCCTGCGCGGCGACTTCAAACAATCCGAATACGGCAAGGTCATCCTGCCCTTCGTGGTGCTGCGCCGCCTCGACTGCCTGCTCGAGTCCGGCAAGCAGGCCGTTCTGGACATGGCCGAGGGCCTGCCGGACGATCTCGATGAGGACACCCGCGACATGATCCTGTTCGGCGCGGGCGAGGACGGCCTCAAGGTCTACAACCTCTCGCGCTTTACCTTTTCGAGCCTCAAGGGCCAGGACCCCGCCCAGCTGCACGCCAACCTGGTCGACTACATCACCCGGTTCTCGGGCAATGTGCGCGACATCTTCCTCGACAAGTTCCTGTTCACCGACCAGCTCAAGCGCCTGAACGACAGCGCCCTGCTGTGGCCGGTGTTCGAGCGCTTCACCGCGATCGACCTGCACCCGAACAGCGTCTCCAACCTGGAGATGGGCTACCTGTTCGAGGAACTGATCCGCCGCTTCTCGGAGATCTCCAACGAGACCGCCGGTGAGCACTTCACCCCGCGTGAGGTCATCCGCCTGATCGTCGACCTGCTGATCGCCAACGACGACGCCACGCTCGCCGGGCGCGGCATCATCCGCCAGGTCTACGACCCCGCCTGCGGCACCGGCGGCATGCTCGCCCTGACCGAGGAGGCGCTGAAGGAGTTCAATCCGAACATCCGCGTCGAGCTGTTCGGCCAGGAGCTGAATCCCGAATCCTTCGCCATCTGCAAGTCCGACATGCTGGTCACCGGCCACGATCCGGAGCAGATCGCCTACGGCAACACCCTCACCCAGGACGCCCACAAGGGCAAACGCTTCCACTACATGCTCTCCAATCCGCCCTATGGCGTGGACTGGAAGAAGTACCAGGAGCCGATCAAGGATGAGGCCGCCGATCTCGGCTTCCATGGCCGCTTCGGGGCCGGCACGCCCCGGGTCTCGGACGGACAGCTGCTGTTCCTGCAGCATATGATTTCCAAAATGCGCGATGACGAGACCGGCTCGCGCATCGGCATCGTCATGAACGGCTCGCCGCTCTTCACTGGCGGGGCCGGCTCCGGCGAGAGCGAGATCCGCCGCTGGATGCTCGAGCACGACTGGATCGAGGCGATCGTCGCGCTGCCGACCGATCTGTTCTACAACACCGGCATCCAGACCTATGTCTGGCTGCTCAACAACCGCAAGCCCGAGACCCGCGCCGGCAAGGTGCAGCTCATCGACGCCTCCGGGGAGCGCTTCTGGCGCTCGATGCGTAAATCGCTCGGCTCCAAGCGCCGCGAGATCCCTGATGCCGCCCGCGCCGAGATCATCCGGCTCTATGCCGGTTTCGTGAACGGCGAGAGCGGCGAGTCCGATGTCTCCAAGATCTTCCGGACCACCGACTTCGGCTACCGTGAGATCCGGGTCGAGCGCCCGCTCAAGCTCAACTTCCAGGTCAATGAAGAGCGGCTGGGTCGGCTTGCCGACGAGAAGGCGCTCAAGAAGCTTGAGGCCGCCGAGCGCGAGGCGATCGTCGCCGCGCTGAAGACCATCGGCGACGGCCTTTACCGCAACCGCGATGCCTTCGAGAAAGACCTCAACAAGGCGCTCAAGGCCCTGAAGGATCAGGACATCAAGGTCAGTGCGCCGGTCAAGAAGGCGATCCTCGCGGCCCTGTCCGAGCGCGACGAGGAGGCCGAGACCTGCACCGACAAGCAGGGTAACCCCGAGCCCGATACTGAGCTGCGCGACCAGGAGCTGGTCCCGCTCGGGGAGGACTGGCGCGAGTACTTGGCCAGGGAGGTCACGCCCTTCGTGCCCGATGCCTGGGTCGATGAGAGCCTGCGCGATGCCGGCGACGGTGAGGTCGGCCGGGTCGGCTACGAGATCAACTTCAACCGCTACTTCTACCGGTACGTGCCGCCGCGCCCGCTCGAGGAGATCGATGCGGAGATGAAGGCGCTGGAGGCGGAGATTGCGCGGTTGTTGAAGGAGGTGGCTGGGTGACACCTCAAGCTGGACTCAAGACCCCACTTCACCGCCCTGATTGGACAACTGCCCGGCTCAAGTTCTTGCTTGAACGAAAACGCCGTTATCTTCGTTCAGACGATGGTGTCGTTACGGCTTTCCGAGACGGCGTCGTAACTCTTCGCTCCAACAGGCGCGAAGACGGCTTTACTTTCGCCGACAAAGAAATTGGATACCAGGGAGTCGAGGCCGGCGATCTTGTCATCCATGCGATGGATGGCTTTGCGGGAGCCATTGGCGTATCAGACTCGCGCGGAAAATGTTCGCCGGTCTACACAATAACTGTGCCTCGCACGGGCGCTGCTGCGGATACGCGCTTTTGGGCCTACTATCTCAGAAATCTAGCAATTACAGGCTTCATCGAGAGCCTTGCGAAAGGCATACGGGAGCGCAGTACCGACTTTCGATGGAGCGATGCAGGTAATCTGCTCGTCAATTTTCCAGACTGCAAAAACCAAAAAACCATCGCCGATTTTCTCGACCGCGAGACCGCTCGCATCGATCAGTTGATCGAGAAGAAGGAGCGGTTTACCAGGCTTACTGAGTATGAATTCGATGTATTTACATCGATCGCAGTGACTAGAGGTTTGAAAAATCAGGTATGTTTAGAAGATTCAGGTTTTTCCTGGGCTCCTAAGCTTCCTTCCTGTTGGCGTACGACTCGACTGAAATTTTTGTGTTCGAAAATTAGCGATTGTTTGCATGAGACACCAGTGCATGATGCAAATGGGATCTATCCATCTATAAGGACGGCCGATGTTCGTCGTGGAACAGTTGATGTTAATGCTGCGAAAAAAGTTTCTGAGGAGGAGTACGTCC
>JAAAOQ010000055.1 GCA_009908845.1 Gammaproteobacteria bacterium | reverse complement strand
CGAGAATTCGCTGGGGCGGCTGTGGATGCTCAACCGGCCGAGCTCGCGGCTGATTGCGCAGATGGACTACTACATCCAGCCCGTGGAGCCGGAGACCGACTTCCTGCGCATCGAGAGCGTCGAGGAGATCAAGGTCTGCGACCCGGCGTGCGGCTCCGGACACATGCTGACCTATGCCTTCGATCTGCTCTATGCGATCTATGAAGAAGAGGGATACGAGCCATCGGAGATTCCGACGACGATCCTGACCAAGAACCTCTATGGCATCGAGATCGATGAGCGGGCCGGAGAGTTGGCCGCGTTCGCGCTGACGATGAAGGCCCGCGCCAAGCAACGGCGGTTTTTCAACAAGGGCGTCAAGCCGAATATCTGCGTGCTCGAGAATGTCTCGTTCGACGAGAGCGAGCTGAACGAGTACATGGACTTTGTCGGACGTGACCTGTTCACGGCGCCGCTGCAAACGACACTGCAGCAGTTCACAGAGGCCAAGAACTTTGGCTCGCTGATCCGTCCTGAGGTCACCGATGTGGACGCCGTGCTCCGGGCGCTGGAAACAAAGGACGTTTCTGGGCAGTTGTTTCTAAGCTTGAATCATCAGAAGGTGTTGCAAGCGTTGCGGCAGGCTGATTATCTAAGCTCCAAATACCATGTGGTGATAACGAACCCGCCTTACATGGCTTCTAAAGGGATGAATCTTCAGCTTTCTGGTTGGCTGAGAAAAGCCTATCCGGATTCTTATTCGGATCTTATGGCCTGCTTTATGAGCAGAGCTGGAGGTTTTTCGCTATCTGGTGGGTTTTGGGGTATGATCAATTTACCTTCATGGATGTTTCTGTCCTCTTTTGTGAATATGCGGAAGAGAATCCTTGAGGAGTTTATGCTGGCTTCCTTGCTGCATTTGGGCAGAGGGATTTTTGGTTCTGATTTTGGATCTGTCGCTTTTGTGTTTCAAAGTAGACGTCCAAATGCACAGGGATTCTCGGTATATCGACGCCTCTTCGATAAACATGTGCAAGTCAGGTCCTCCGAGCAGATCCGCCAATTGTTTCTTGATAAATTCTTTGGCCGTTTCACTCTGTCGCAGTTTGAATTTAGAAAGATCCCCGGGAATCCAATTGCTTATTGGATCAGCCGCGGGATGAGCGCGGTTTTCGAAAACGGCACTCCGTTGAGTTCTTTGGCTGCCATTAGGCAAGGTTTAGCAACGGCTGATAATGACAGATTCTTGCGATTGTGGCCCGAAGTATCTCTGTGCCGTGCTGGATTTGAATTTGCTGACCGAACGGCTGCAGCTGACTCTGGGAAAATGTGGTTTGCGCATTCTAAGGGCGGTGAATTTAGAAAGTGGTATGGAAATCGTGACTGGCTGGTGAACTGGCAAAATGATGGGCAAGAATTGAGAGAGTTTCGGCCGCGGTCTGTAATAAGAAGCCCTGGGTTTTATTTTGCAGAGTCTATATCTTGGACTTTAATCTCAAGTGCAAAATCTGCCTTCCGATACGAGCCGGCAGGAAATATTATTGGTCACAAAGGACCCGGTATCTTTGCGGGGCACGAATGTCTTGTTCAGCTCGCTTCCTTGTTAAACTCATGCGTTTCTGAATACGTTTTAAGAATACTGGCTCCGACAATTGGGTTTGAGGTTGGGCAGGTGGCCCAGTTTCCGGTTATCGAGTGCAAAGCATCTGGGCGGAACCTTATACAAATTGCAAAAAATGACTGGGACTCGCAAGAAACCTCTTGGGATTTTAAGTCGCCTAGGGTTTTTTCTGTCAATAACCAGGGTAAGCCCCTTAAATCAGTCTTTTATGCAGTCCGGGGCGAGTGGTTGGCAACAACGCTAGAAGTGCAGGGGCTAGAAGAAGAGAACAACCGCATCTTCATCGAAGCCTACGGTCTCCAAGACCAACTGACACCCGAGGTCCCGCTCAACGAGATCACCCTCCCCACTACCGCTACGGCAGCGACAAGAGCGAAGACGAGCTCGAGAAGCTGCTGCTGGCCGACACCATGCGCGAGCTGGTCTCCTACGCGGTCGGCTGCATGCTTGGCCGCTACTCGCTCGATAAGCCCGGTCTAATCCTCGCCAACCAAGGCGAGACGATTGCCGACTACCTCAAGCAGATCCCAGAGCCAAGCTTTCCCGCCGATGAGGACAACGTCATTCCGATGCTCGACGGCGATTGGTTCACCGACGACATCACCGAGCGCTTCCGGGCGTTCTTGCGGGTGGCCTTCGGCGCGGAGCATTACGACGAGAATATCGCCTTCGTCGAGTCGGCATTGAACGTCAAGGGCAAGCGCCACTACAGCATCCGTGATTTCTTCCTCGGCGAGTTCTACGCCGACCACGTGAAGCGCTACAAGAAGCGGCCGATCTATTGGCTGTTTTCCAGCCCTAAGGGTAGCTTCAACGCCCTCGTCTATCTGCATCGCTACCGTCCGGAGACGGTCGGCTTGGTGCTCGGCTATCTACGCACCTATCGCGAAAAGCTCAATGCGCGCATGGAGCACCTGAAGGCCGTCGAGACTAGCCTGAGTGCGTCCAAGGGCGAGAAGACCAAGGCGCTGAAGGAGATCGAGCGACTCAATAAGGTGCTCGACGAGTTGGGCGGCTGGGAGCGCGATGTCCTCTACCCATTGGCCACCCAGCGCATCGAGATCGATCTCGATGACGGCGTGAAAGTCAACTACCCGAAGTTCGGTGCCGCGCTCAAGACGATTCCGGGGTTGTCTGCTTAGGAGCCATCCCCATGCCTATTCACCGGCTACAGCTCGAGCGCTTCCGCGGCGCCCAGGCGCTCGCGCTGGAACTTGATCCGCGCTTGAACGTCTTTGTTGGGATGAACGGCGCCGGAAAATCCAGCGTACTGGATGCGGCGGCGATCTTGCTCTCCTGGCTGGTCAACCGGATCAAGTCCACGAGCGCCTCAGGGCGGCCGATCAAGGAGCCCGATATCAAGAATGGTGAAGCGGCCGCGAGGCTTGCCGTCAAGTTTTTCTTCGCTGGGCAGCCGTATTCGTGGTGCATCGTCAAATCGCGGCCTGGGCACCGTCAACAGGAGTCAGTTTCGAGCCTGGCCCAGGTCACCGAGATCGCGAAGACGATCCAGGCGGCGATTACCGAGCACGACGCGCATCTCAATCTGCCGCTGTTCGCCTACTATCCGGTCAACCGCGCAGTGCTCGATATCCCGCTACGGATTCGCGCTCGGCACCAGTTCGATCTGCTGGCGGCGTTTGATGAATCCCTGACCAGCGGCGCCAACTTTCGGACCTTTTTCGAATGGTTCCGTGAACGAGAGGATCTGGAAAACGAGGCAAGACGGGACCAACAATCCTTGTTCTCGCAGTCCGCCTCATCGACCTTTCCTGACCCTCAACTCCAGGCCGTGCGCACTGCCTTGTCCAGCTGCATGCCCGAGTTCCAGAATTGGACCGTGCGCCGAAGCCCGCTCCGGATGGAGGTCGACAAGAATGGCATGCGCCTGAGTGTCGATCAGTTATCGGATGGTGAGAAGTGCCTGATGGCGATGATCGGCGATCTCGCGCGCCGCATGGCAATTGCGAACCCGGCGCGCGATCACCCGCTAGACGGCGAGGGTGTCCTCCTGATCGACGAGATCGATCTGCATCTGCATCCGAAGTGGCAGCGGATGTTGATCCCGAAGTTGCTCGAGGTGTTCCCGAACTGCCAGTTTCTGATCTCGACGCATTCGCCCCACGTCATCACCCATGTTCGCCCGAAGAACCTGTTCTTGCTGACCCTGGGCTCAGACGGGCTGACTGCGATGCGCCCGGATGAGTCCTACGGCAAGACCGTGGAACGGGTGCTCGAGGATCTGATGGGGCTGGAGACGACGCGGCCGGACGAGGTCCAGGGCGCCCTCGGAGCGATCTTCGAGGACATCGATCGCGGCAAGCTCGATCTGGCGAAGAAGGAGATCGCCGAGCTCGAGCAACGTATCGGCGACGACCCTGAATTGACCAAGGCTGGGGTTCTGATTCGGCGTAAGGAGCTGATCGGAAAGTGAAGTACATCCAGAAGGGGGCGGAGCCGGCCGCGTTTGCGGACTGGAAAGCGCGGGCCAATGAGGACTGGCAGCCCAGTTACGGCGCCTTGTCCGGCCCACCGAAGCAGGCCTTGAAGCAGGCGCTGATGGCCGAGCAAGGCGTGATCTGCTGCTACTGTGAGCGTCGGCTCAGCTGGAACGACTCCCACATCGAGCACTTCCGGCCCCAGCATGATCAGGCCGTCGATCCCTTGGATTTCGGCAATCTGCTGTGTTCCTGCCAGAGCCAAGTCAAGAAGGGTGAGCCCCGTCATTGCGGCAGCCTGAAGGATCAGTGGTTCGATCAGCGCCTCTTGATCTCCCCGCTGAAACCCGATTGCGAGGAACGCTTCCGCTTCACCGGGGACGGTGAGATCAAGCCCGCACGCGAGACCGACGAGGCGGCCAGAACGACCATTACCAGGCTTGGCCTGGATATCCCCAAGCTGAATGCGCTGCGTGCCAAGGTCATCGAGCCATTCTTGGCCGAGGAGCTATCGGTTGTCGAGCTGAGGGCGTTTGTGTCCGGCTATCTGGAGCTAGACGCCTCCGGCTGCTACGGCGAGTTCTGGACCACCATCCGCTATCTGTTCGCGAATGGCGCCGCCCCATGACCACGCTGAGCTTCAATACGGCCAACTCCACCTTCCGACAACTGCTCGGTAACGGGCTGAGCTACCGAGTGCCGCCGTTTCAGCGCGATTATTCCTGGACCGAGGACGAATGGGACGATCTTTGGCAGGACCTGCTTGGATTGTTCGAGCCCGATGGCGAGCCGGCGCATTACATGGGCTATTTGGTCTTGCAGTCGGCCGACAACAAGCGCTTCGAGATCATCGACGGCCAACAGCGGCTGACAACGATCAGCCTGATGATTCTAGCCGCGCTCGGTCATCTTCAAGCGTTGGTGGCAGCCGGAATGGATGCCGACGACAATGCCCGGCGCAAGGAGCAGCTTCAGAACAGCTACATCGGCTATCTCGATCCGGTCAGCCTGGTGCCGCGGCCGAAGCTCGAGCTCAATCGCCACAATAATCGCTTCTATCAAACCTATCTGGTGCCCCTCGAACGGCTGCCGCAGCGCGGGCTGAATGCCTCGGAGCACCAGCTGCGCAAGGCGTTCCTGTGGTTCCGCGACAGGATGAAGGCCCGGTTTGACGTGTCGATGGAGAGCGGCAAGGCACTCGCCCGCTTTCTCGAGCATCTGGTGGACAAGCTCTTCTTTACCGTGATCACGGTGACCGACGAGCTCAACGCCTTCAAGGTGTTCGAGACCCTCAATGCGCGCGGGGTGCGCCTGTCGGCGACCGATCTGTTGAAGAATTACCTCTTTTCGCTGATCGGTACAGCGGATACCCATGAGGTGGAGCTCCGGGCGCTGGAGGATCGCTGGGAGCGGATCGTTGGTCTGCTCGGCAGCGAAAGCTTCCCCGAGCTGTTACGGGTGTTCTGGAATAGCCACCATCGGTTAGTGCGCAAGTCGGACCTGTTCAAGACCATCCGCAGGCACATCACCACCCGGAATGACGCCTTTGCCTTGCTGCGGGACTTGGATGACGCCGCGGCTGTCTATGCAGCGTTGCGCGATCCGCAGGATCGGGGCTGGAATGACGCGGAGCAATCGGCACTGGCGCAGCTCTTGATGTTCAATGTGCGTCAGCCGCTGGCCATGCTGATGGCCTGTCATCGCCGGTTTTTCGAGCAGCAGCGCAACGGCTTCACGCGCATCGTCAAGGCGATTGCGGTCGTCTCATTTCGGTACAACGTCATCTGCAGCTTACAGACCTATGAGCAGGAGCGGCTGTATAACGACATTGCCTGTCGCGTCTCGGCCAATGCGCTTGCGACTGCGCGCGAGACGATCGATGCCTTGCAGACCGTCTATCCGGACGACCGTCGCTTTAAGGTGTCCTTCACCGAGAAGGAGCTGAGAACCACGAACAGCCGTAACAAGAAGGTGGTCCGTCATCTATTGTTCGAGATCGAGCGGCAGCGCTCAGGGCAGGACTTCGATTTCGAGAGTGCTGCCTATAGCTTGGAGCACATCTTGCCTGAGCATCCAAGCGAGGACTGGGCCGACATCGATGAGGCGGCCAAGCAGGATCGCCTGATCTACCGGCTTGGCAACATGACCCTGCTCGAGACCAGGCCGAATCGCGATCTCGGTAACGCGCCCTATTCGGTCAAGCGCGAGGCCTATCGGCAGAGTCGGTTTCGGATCACGCGAGCCATTGCCGAGCATTACGAGCATTGGGACGAGCAGAAGGTCGAAGCAAGGCAGAAGCAGCTGGCCGAGGTGGCGGCCGGCATCTGGAAGCTGGACTTCGGGGCCGAATGATGGAGAGCCGCATTGCTCAGGCGTTGCTGCGACTGTTCGAGCGGCACCGCATCGTCTTCTGGTACGACGCCAAGCACGAGCTGCGGGCGGATTTCGAGGCGCTGTCGCTGCCCGACGTGGAGTGCATCGAGATCCAGGGCAACGAATTCGCCATCAAGCACCGGGTGCTGCGTGAGGCGCCGGAGCAGCGGTTTCTGCTCTTCCACGATGGACCGATGCCGGAGGACCGGGCCAACTGGCTGCTGGATGTGCGGCTCGCCCATGGGGAGTTCCGAGCCGATCAGGTGGCCCTGTGGCTGGCGGAGCTGGAGCTCGGGGTCGAGTTCTCCGAGGCCGTCTCCGCTCACGCCGAGTTCTTCTCTGCCGCCAAGCGCAAGGAAGGGCTGCGCAGGCTGCTCCAGCCGGATGACACTGCGGGTCAGCTACGCCAGAAGATGCTGGCGGTCTGCGCCGGCACGGAGGCGCGCATCGAGACCGTGCTGGAAGGCCTGTTGCAGGAGCTGGCCGAGGGCCGTGACGAGCGCCTCAAGCTGATCGCGCGCTGTGAGCTGGATGGTTTTTTCTGGGATCAGCTCAGCCGTCATTTCGGCTACCGCTCCAGCGAGCCGGGGCTGCGGGATTTCGTCATCGAGCTGTTCAAGTCTTGCTACCGCATGGGCACGGATGGCGAGGTCAAGCTGGCTGGCGATGCCTTGGTGTTCCTGCGCCGATGGAAGGACAGCCGCCAGTACGAGCAGGGCTTTCAGACGCTCTCGGCGGACTGCGCCGAGGTGTTGGGGATCGAGCAGGATCTGGCCAAGCGCGATTTCCGTGAGCTGATTGATCTCGACTACTTCGAGCTGATCGATCAGAAGATCCTCAGTGATCTGGTCGGCGCGGTGGTGACGCGCACCGTCAGCAGGGACGATGTCTCGCGCTGGGTGCGTCAGCGTCGGCAGGGGCATTGGTACGCCAAGTACGGCGATCTGTATGACGCGGTGGATGCTGCCGCCCGCTTTGTGGCTGTGCTGGGCGAGGCGAGCCTGGAGATGGATGGCGTCATGGAAGGCGTCGAGCGCTATCGGCAGAGCTGGTATCGGCTCGATCAGCTTTACCGCACGTTCATCTATCACCTGCAAGTGTCGTCCCAGGCCACGCTGCTGACGCCATTGTTCGAGCAGATCGAGAACCTGTATACGAATGGGTATCTGCTGAAGCTCAACGACCGGTTTCAGCAGCATATCGACACGCTCGAGCGCTGGGAGAGTGGCGCGTTGCCGCTGCAGCGGCGCTTTTTCCAACGCTGGGTCAAGCCGTTCGTCGCCAAGGAGGTGCGGGTCGGCGTGATCGTCTCAGACGCCCTGCGCTACGAGATCGCCGACGAGCTGCTCGCGCGGGTGCGGCGGGAGGATCGATTCAGCGCCGAGCTGGATGCGGCGCTCTCGATGCTGCCGAGCTATACCCAGCTTGGGATGGCGGCACTCTTGCCGAATCAGGAACTGACGATCGCCGATAACGATTCCGCCAGCGTATTGGTAGATGGCGCGAGTTCCCAAGGGACGGAGAATCGCGCCAAGATCTTGGCCGCGGCACTGAACGGGGCCGCAGACGCGGTTACTGCGGAGACCCTGCTCGGCTTGGGGCGCGATGACTGCCGCGAGCTGATCAAGGCCAACGCGGTCCTCTATGTCTACCATAACCGGATCGACCACGCCGGCGACAAGCGGCATTCCGAGGCACAGGCCTTCGAAGCGGCGGAGCAGGCGCTAGATGACCTGATCAAGCTCGTGAAGAAGCTCAGCGGCAACAATCTGAACAATATCCTAATCACGGCCGATCACGGCTTCCTCTATCAGCATCGGCCGCTTGAGGAGAGCGATTTCTCCGCGAGCGAGGCGGCGGGGGAGCAGGTCCTCTATCGCGATCGGCGCTTCGTGCTCGGCAAGGGGCTGCAGAGGGACTCGGGCCTAACGCACTTCGGCGCTGAGCAGCTGGGCTTGGCGGGGGATATGGAAGTCCTGATCCCGAAGTCCATCAA
The DNA here is from genome assembly GCA_009908845.1 of Gammaproteobacteria bacterium. Classification (GTDB taxonomy): domain Bacteria; phylum Pseudomonadota; class Gammaproteobacteria; order Chromatiales; family Chromatiaceae; genus Lamprobacter. The sequence continues at coordinate 3,180 of JAAAOQ010000055.1, read as the reverse complement.
TCGGCTGCGGCTGAAGGGCTCGGGCAGTCGCTTCGTGCATGGCGGCGCCACGCTGCAGGAGGTCGTCATACCGGTACTGAAGATCAACAAGAAGCGCCAGAGCGATCTCGCCACTGTCGACATCGAGATCCTGCGCGGCGGGAACGCTGTGATCACCTCCGGCCAGCTCGCCGTCTCGCTCTATCAGGCCCAGCCGGTGAGTGACAAGATGCAGCCGCGGGTGCTGAGAGCGGGCATCTACACCGAGGCTGGCGAGCTGATCTCCGACAGCCACGATCTGACCTTCGATCTCGACTCGGAGAGTCCGCGAGCGCGTGAGCTGCAGGTGCGCTTCGTGCTGTCGCGGGCCGCGGACTCGGCTAACGGTCAAGAGGTGATCCTGAAGCTGGAAGAGCAGCATGCCGGCACCAGCCATTACAAGACCTACAAATCGATGCGCTACAGGATGCGGCGTTCGTTTACCAGCGATTTCGATTTCTGATGGGCGAGCTGGACCAGAAGATCAATGCCCATTTTGCCGGTCTCGTCGTCCGCAAGGACTTGGTCAAGACCGTCAAGGGCAATGCCATCGTCCCGTCCTACGTGCTGGAGTACTTACTGGGACAATACTGCGCGACCAACGACGAGGCGACCATCCAGACCGGGATCGACACGGTCAAGGAGATCCTGCGCAAGCACTATGTGCACCGTAACGAAGCCGGCCTGATCCGTTCCCATATCAAGGAGAAGGGCCGGTACAAGGTCATCGACAAGGTCAGTGTGGCCCTGAACGAGAAGACCGATGCCTACGAGGCCGAGTTCTCCAGCTTGGGTATCAAGAAGGTCTTGGTCGACTCCGGGACGGTCAAGGCGCATCCCAAGCTCCTGGTCAGCGGGGTCTGGTGCATCTGCGACGTCGAATACCAGTTCACCGAGGATGCGAACAGCACGCCCTGGGTATTGTCGACGCTGAAGCCGATCCAGCTGTCGCACTTCGATTTCGAGCAGTACCTCAGTGCGCGCAAGGCGTTTACGCTCGATGAGTGGATCGATCTGCTTGTCCAGAGTATGGGCTTTGATCCGGCCCTGTTCGGGCGGCGCAGCAAGTTGACCCAGATCGTTCGCCTGATCCCCTTCTGCGAGCGCAATTACAACCTGATCGAGCTGGGGCCTAAGGGCACCGGCAAGTCACACATCTTCTCGGAGTTCTCGCCGCATGGGATTCTGATCTCCGGCGGCGAGGTGACCGTGCCGAAGCTCTTCGTCAATAACGCCACCGGCAAGATCGGCCTGGTGGGTTATTGGGATGTGGTCGCCTTCGACGAGTTCGCCGGCAAGAGGAAGCGCGCCGACAAGGCGCTGGTGGACATCCTCAAGAACTATATGGCGAACAAGTCGTTCTCGCGCGGCATCGAGACCTTGGGGGCGGAGGCATCCATGGCCTTCTTGGGCAACACGCGCCATGCGGTGCCCTACATGCTGAAGCATTCGGACCTGTTCGATGAGTTGCCGGAAAAGTTCTACGATTCGGCATTCCTGGACCGACTGCACTTCTATATCCCAGGCTGGGAGGTCGACATCATTCGCGGCGAGATGTTCTCGGCCGGTTATGGCTTCGTCGTGGATTACCTGGCCGAGATCCTGCGCTCGCTGCGGAACCACGATTATTCGGATCGCTATCAGACGTGGTTTTCGTTGTCCTCCGATATCTCGACCCGCGATCGTGATGGCATTCACAAGACCTTTTCCGGGTTGATGAAGATCCTGTTCCCGCACGGCGAGGCCTCGGCACGGGAAGTTGAGGCGCTGCTCCGCTTCGCGATCGAAGGGCGCAAGCGCGTGAAGGATCAACTGATGCGCATCGATCCCACTTATGCGCAGGTGTGCTTCGCTTATCTGGACGAGGCGGGGAAGAGCCATACTGTCACCACGCTCGAAGAGGACGAGTATCCTCATCACTACCATCGTACGATCGGCGACGGTACCGATGATCCTGTCACGCGAGGGCCGCACGCCGTGGATGAGTCGGCGGCGCCGACTGCTGCCGTTCCGCAACCCGATGCGCCGCAAGAAGGTCATCAGTCATTCAAGGAAAACCACAAAGGGCTGGATTACGATGGATTGTTTGGCGCTTACGTTCGCGGTGCCAATCGGATCACCCTGACGGACCCTTACATCCGGCTGTTCTACCAGGTCAGGAATTTCATGGAATTCGTGGAGATGATCGTGCGCAACAAGGCGCCGGAGGACGAAGTGGCGGTTCACCTCGTCACGGTAGAGGATGAGTTCAAGGGCGAACAGCAGCGCGAGCAACTCGATAGGATCGTCGAGGCCGCGGAATCCGCCGGGATCGAGCTGACCTGGGAGTTCGACCGCACAGGCTCGCTCCATGCGCGTCACATCGTGACCGATACCGGTTGGAAGATCTCGCTCGATCGGGGACTCGATATCTTCCAGCACTACGATATGAACGATGCCTTTGCGTTTGCGAACCGAATGCAACAGTTTCGGTCCTGCAAGGCGTTCGAGGTGACCTATATCCGTCAGTAGAGCAGCGTAGAGCTACCCTCCAGATCTCGGACATCGCCGCCGCGTCTGATAACGGCACCCAAATGGATTGGTAACTATCATGAGACGTGTGTAGAACCACCAAGCGCGTCGAGATCCCGATCCCGCATCCCGATCAGATACAGGATACCGTCGAGGCCGACGGTCGCGATCGAGTGGCGCGCCTGCTCCTTGACCAAGGGCTTGGCGTGGAAGGCGATGCCGAGCCCTGCGATCGAGAGCATCGGCAGGTCGTTGGCACCATCGCCGACGGCGATGACCTGCTCGAGGCGGATGCCTTCGCGCTCGGCGAGCTCGCGCAGCAGCTCGGCCTTGCGCTGACCGTCGACGACGCGGCCGACCACCCGGCCGGTCAGGCGCCCGTTCTCGAACTCGAGGGCGTTGGCGTGGATGTCGTCGATGCCGAGGTGCCGTTGCAGATGCTCGGCGAAGTAGCTGAAGCCGCCGGAGAGGATCGCGACCCGATAGCCGAGCTGCTTCAGGGCCCGGATCAGGCGCTCGGCGCCGTCGGTGATCGGCAGCCGCTCGGCGATGCCGGCGAGCACGGACTCGTCGAGCCCCTCGAGCAGCGCCATGCGCTGACGGAAGCTCTCGCTGAAGTCGAGCTCGCCGCGCATCGCGCGCTCGGTGATC
>JAAAOQ010000243.1 GCA_009908845.1 Gammaproteobacteria bacterium | reverse complement strand
CCTGACCCGCGAGCACGGACTCGATCAGATGACGGTCGAGGTCGAGGTCACGCCCGAGGTGCTGAGTGACCAGGTGCGGATGCTCGAGGACGTGCGCCGCCGGATCGCCCAGGCCATCGAGCGCATCGTCGGCGTGCGCGTCGGCCTGCGCCTGGTCGAGCCGCACAGCATCGAGCGCAGCCAGGGCAAGGCCAAGCGCGTGATCGATCGGCGTGGGGATTGAGCCGAGCTCGATCCGCGCCCACGGGACAGGACTGGCACGAACGGATCAACCAAATGGACCCGGCGAATCATCGATCCGATCCGCACGCCTGCCCTGGATGTCTCAGCCGATGCCGTCCATTCAACGCGTAGCCCTAGCCCTGACACCGGATTCGCAGCCTCCAACGGGGACCCCATGAAACTCACCCAGCTCTCCCTCTTCCTCGAGAATCGCCCCGGCCGGCTGATCGAGCCGACGCGGCTGCTCGCCGCCGAGGGCATCAATGTGATGACCCTCTGCTTGGCCGACACCGCCGAGTTCGGCATCCTGCGACTGATCGTGCAGGACCCGGAGCGGGCAGCCCAGGTCTTGAACGATGCCGGCTGGGCCGTGAACCTCACCGAAGTGGTCGCGGTCGAGGTGCCGGATCAGCCGGGCGGCTTGGCCGAGGTGCTCGAGGTGTTCGAGCAGGCCGGGCTCAATGTCGAGTACGTCTACGCCTTCACGCTGCGGCGCGAGGACCGCGCAATCCTGGTGTTTCGCTTCCAGCAGCCCGATCAGGCGATCGCGGCCTTGGAGGCGAGCGGCCACAAGGTGGTCGACGCCGAGCGGCTCGCGGCGCTGGTGGGCTGAGGCTGGTCAGCCGCCTCAGACGAGGGTCGGATGTCAGCGCCCCGGACCAGCCAGACCCATCCGCTGCAGATTGCCGAGGTCCGCGCGAGCCACGAGCAGGGACGGATCGGGATCACCTTCTGCCCGGGCAAGCAGGACCCCTTCGCCGCGACGGGGGCCTGGGAGCGCGATCTCGCGACCGACCTGGACGCGATCGTCGCCTGGGGCGCGAAACTGGTGCTGACCCTGGTCGAGCCCAAGGAACTAGCGATGCTCAAGGTGCCGGACCTGGGACGGGAAGTGCAGGCGCGTGGCATGGCCTGGTGCCATCTGCCCATCGCCGACTTCTCGGTGCCCTCCCCGCTGTTCGAGCAGCAGTGGGTCACCGAGGGCGCCGCGATCCGCCAACGGCTGCGCGACGGCGACGACGTGCTGGTGCACTGCAAGGGCGGCCTTGGCCGCGCCGGAATGATCGCGGCGCGGTTGCTGGTCGAGCTCGGCATGGAGCCCATGGCCGCGATTCGTGCGGTGCGCCAGGCCCGCAAAGGGGCGATCGAAACACCGGCGCAGCTCGGCCTGGTGCGTCGCACCCGAGCGCTGCCATGAGACGCCCTAACAAGATTTTCACTTGGGTGAGCAGATTGAGGGCCTTCAGCACGCGGTACGCTCATTCTCATAGCACCGCTGCCTGAGCTCTTTGTCCGAGCCCTTTTCCTAGACCAGCAATCGCGATGATCTCCGATCGGCCCCCCCTGGATATCGCGGCTCTGCAGCGCGTCGGCAATCAGCTGGGCACCAATCCTGCCGGCATCTTCCAGGACGACAGCGGACAACGCTACTACGTCAAGATGCTGGAATCGCCGATGCACGCCCGCAACGAGCTGCTCGCCGCGCGGCTCTACCAACTGACCGGCGCGCCGACCTTGACCTATGTGCGCACGACCGAGCCCGACCAGATCGCCACCGAGTGGATCGACCTCGATAAGCGCTGCGTCGCGCATCTCGATAAGCGCGAGCGCCGGCAGGCCCAGCGCTGGCTTGGCGTGCACGCCTGGACCGCGAATTGGGACGCTGCCGGCTTCGCCGGTGACAATCAGGGGGTCGTCGATGGTCGCGTGCTGACGCTCGATCTCGGGGGCGCACTGGCCTTTCGCGCGCATGGCGATCCCAAGGGCAAGGCCTTCGGCACCCAGGTGAACGAGCTTGATGTCATGCGAACTGACGCCGGCAATCCGCACGCAGTCAAGCTCTTCGCCGACATGCGCCCCGATGCGCTCGATGAGGCTATCGAGGTCGTGGCACGAATCCCCGACGAACGGGTTCGTCAGGTCATCGTCGATAGCGGCGGCAGCCGCAAGCTGGCCGAGAAGATGCTCGCGCGCAAGGCGGATATGGCTGGTCGGTTGGCGGACGCTCGGTCTGGCGGCTGCTGCCTGCGCGGTGAAGAGGGTTGTTAAGCTTACGGCGCGCTCAAAGCCGGCTCGTATTTGCCCTGATCATGCCGGAACCGCGTGATCCACTGACTCCAGCAGGACCTTCTTGCCGATTGCTTTTTCGATGATTTCCAGCAACCGTTGTTTCCGCTGGCGATAGAAGGCGTCGAAATCATCCGCTCGCAAGGGCGCGCTTGGAATGCAATGGCCCTCGACGATGGCATTCATCGCTCCATCCCCGATCTGCACCTGCTTGTGTTTCTGCAGCCGCTGCAGGTAGGTTGAGGGCGGATCGCTGCCGATCATACGGTTGGCTTTGTAGGAGATCGGCGTCTTGTTGATGATCGAATCATAGACTTTGGCGGGGATCTTATTCTGCTCGCACCAGGCCTTTGGGAAGATGTGATGGATGTCCAGATCGACGCCTTGATTCTCCAGCGCCTGGACATTGCCCTTCCAGAAGAAGTCCTCGGCTCCTTCCCGTAAGATCAGGACATTGATGCCCTTGTAGGCGGCGCTCAGCCGGCTTCGCAGCGTTTCCAGAGAGGATGAGAAGATCCGGGTCCTTGGTGACACTGTCCAGTGGGACACCTTCCACCGGCCGCGTCTCGAAGCTCACCTCGCCGCCGGTTTCCATCAGCATCACGGCCCCGACGGGAAAGGAACGGGCGATGCTGACCAGCAGGCTGATGACATGGTCGTCGTCCCAGACCCAACCGCGGACGAGCAGCCCATTGGCCACCTCGGCATGCCACAGCGGCGGCACCAGGGCCTGCTGCTCGGTCAACGCGTCCAGCAGTCGATCGGCCAGCCTGCACTCCGCTGCATCGGCGCGCTCGACGATCCAGGCTAGGGCCGCCGATGCATCGAGCACCAGCGTCATCGGCGCCCCTCGGCAACCCACTCACCGACGGTATCGGCATTCAGACCGCGCACCTTCTTGAAGGCCCGCATCGCCGCAACCGCGGTGCGGGCATCGCCGAGCAGGGTCTGTTCGCTCGGCACGAGGTCCGCCACTGGCTTACCGCGCAGCGTGATGGTATAGCGTTGCCCGGTCTGCACCTCACGCAGCAGCTCCGGCAGCCTTGTCTTCGCATCGTAGGAGCCGATCTCAACGGGCATAGGCCCTCCTTCCTGCTGGTCTATCGACTGGTCTAATGTAGGGCGCCGACAGGAGCCGGGTCAATGCTGTTCAGCACGACGGGCCGTGACCGGTGAAAGAGACGGCCACTGGGATACGGGATCGCACAGCGCGGCGAGCAGCCGCTGGTCTCTAATGACGCGCTCGGCAGTGATGCCTTGCAGCTCGTCGACACGATCAAGAGGATCGCTTACCACTCCGAGACGGCGATGGCGAATCGCTTGCGCCCGTGCCGCCTAAGTCGCTCATCAGCGGAGGCTCAATCACCCCCTTCGAGCGGCGCGAACAGCAGGTCCAGATCCTCGGGCGTCAGCGATTTGGCCGCCGTGCCGCCGCCCTCGAGCATGGCATCGGCCAGGGCCTGCTTGCGAGCCTGCAGTTCGGCGACGCGTTGCTCGACGGTGCCCTCGGTCAGTAGCTTGTAGACGAACACCGGCTTGTCCTGACCGATCCGATGCGCGCGGTCGGTCGCCTGACGTTCGGCGGCCGGGTTCCACCAGGGATCGTAGTGGATCACGGCATCGGCCGCGGTGAGGTTCAGGCCGCTGCCGCCGGCCTTGAGGCTGATCAGGAACAGCGGCACCTCGCCGGCCTGGAAGCGGTTGACCGGGGTCTCACGATCGCGGGTCTGGCCGGTGAGCTTGACGTAGTCGCGGCCCTTCTTCTGATCCAGCCGCTGCGCTAGCGCCTCTTCGACCAAGCTCAGCATGCTGGTGAACTGCGAGAACAGCAGCACCCGCCGTCCTTCTTGCAGCAGCTCCGGCAATAGCTCCATCAGCAGGTCGAGCTTGGCCGAACCCTTGACCCCGCGCGCGCTCTCAAGCGAGACCAGGCGCGGATCGCAGCAGCATTGGCGGAGCTTCAGCAGCGCATCGAGGATGATGATGCCGCTCTGCGCGAGGCCCTTGCGCGCGATCTCCTTGCGCACCTTCTCGTGCAGCGCCAGGCGCAGGGTCTCGTAGAGATCGCGCTGATCCGAGGCCAAGGCCGTTTCGCGCAGGATCTCGGTCTTCGGCGGCAATTCGGCGGCGACGTCCTCCTTGGTGCGCCGCAGCAGGAAGGGGGCGATCCGACGACGCAGAGGCTCGGTGCGCTCATGCTCGCCATGGCGCTCGATCGGATTGCGGAATAGGCGGCGGAAGCTGCGCTCGTCGCCGAGCAGATCGGGCATCAGGAAATCCATCAGCGACCAGAGCTCGCCGAGATGGTTCTCCAGCGGCGTGCCGGTGAGACAGAGCCGATGCCGGGCCTCCAACGCGCGCGCTGCCTGCGCGCCCTTGCTGCGCGGGTTCTTGATCGCCTGCGCCTCGTCGAGGATCAGCAGATGCCATGCCTGCGCACTGAGTACCTCCAGATCGCGCGGCAGCAACGCGTAGGTGGTCAGCACCAGATCCTGCTCGGCCAACTGGTCGAAATGCGCCTGACGTTTCGGCCCTTGCAGGATCACCACCCGCAACGACGGCGCGAAGCGCTCGGCCTCGCGCTTCCAGTTGAACATCAGGCTGGTCGGCGCAACCACCAGGCTCGGGCGATCGGCGCGGCCCGCGGCCTTCTCGAGCAGCAGATGCGCCAGCGCCTGGATGGTCTTGCCCAGGCCCATGTCGTCGGCGAGTACCCCGCCGAGTTCGAAATCGCGCAAGAACTGCAGCCAGTTCAGCCCCTCCTGCTGATAGGGCCGCAGCTCCGCCTGCAGCTCGGCAGGCGGCGCGACCGGCTCGATGCGCTCGAACTCACGCAAGCGGCGGCCCCAGGCGCGCGCCTGCTCGCCACCGCGCCAGCGCAGCTCGGGCGCCTGCTGCTCGAGCTCGGCGAGCTCGGTGGCCTGCAGTTGGGACAGGCGCATTCGCCCGTCGCCTCGCAAGCGCGCCATCGGGTCGTAGAGCTCGACCAGCGTGCTGAGGATCGGCTTCAAGCGCGCGGCCGGGAAGAAGATGTAGCGGCCATCGTCCAGCCGCAGGATGAAGCGGGTGTCTTCCTTGATCTGGGCAAGCGCCGGCCCTGATAGGTCCACCTCCGGATTCTGGATCAGGTTCACCAGGATCGGCAGCAGGTCCAGTCGCTCGCCGTCGACCTCGATCCCGAGGTTGAGGTCCAGCCAGCGACCGCCCTCGCCTTCCTCGATGTCCAGGTCCCAGTCGCCGACCCGGCCGACCGGGAATCGGAAGCTCGGGTCGACCTCGATGCGCCAGCCGGCCTGCTCGAGCGCCGGCACGCCCTGATCCATGAACCTCAGCCAGTCTTCAACCTGCGCGGGCGCGAACGGCTGACCCGGCTCCTCGCGGCTGTCCGTCAGCTGCAGCAGGCCCTGGGCATCGAGCTGCTCGACGGCCTGGCGCTCGGCGGCCGGATTGCGCTCGCAGGTCACCATCACCCCGTCCTCGATGTACTCGACCCGCTCGCCGGGCTGGCGCGGATCGATCCGCACCCCGGCATAATCGAATTCGAGCCGCGCCTCGTCCTCCCATTTCGGCTCTGCCGTGTTGCCGTAATAGCCGCCCCAGCCGCCGTAGACGGGCTGCGATCGGACCTCCCGGCTCAGCAACCGCAGGCAGGGGGTCGGCGCCTCGACCTCGAGGGTGCGCTGCTCCGGGTGCGGGGGCGGCGGCAGGTCGAGCTCCTTTAGCCGCGTGCGGGTCGCCTGCTCGAAGGCCTCGAGCTCGGCGAGCGGGATCGCCGGCGCGCGCACCAGCGCCGTCGCCTGCGCCTCGCTGAACGGGGTCTCGATCGGGCCGCAGGCGCCCGAGCGCGGGTCCAGATACCAGGGCGGGCTCAGCGGCAGCAGCACCAGGTCGGGGTGGTGATTCTCCGCTCTAGCCCCTTGGCTGGGCGTGGGCTCGCGCTCGAACACCAGGTGCAGCCTCGAGTCCTCCTGCCAGCGCCAGTTCAGGGTTCCCGCCACCGGCGCGCCCGGGACCAGGCGCGGGCCGTCCTGATCCTGCCAATGACCGCGTCCGCAGGCGAGGATCGCCTGCAGCAGCGCGACCCCCAGCTCGTCATCGAGGACGGTGCCGTTGACCTCGCCCCGCATCGGCTGCGCCGCGACCAGCGCCATGATGCGCCGGTCGTCCGGCTGGATGAAGCGCGCTTGGGAATGGCTGCGCAGGTTGAACGGTGCCGGTTTGCCGTAGCCGCCGCTCTGGAGCCGACGCACCTTGACGCCATTGACGCGCACGCGCGGATACCCCCTCGCGCGCGTTTCCAGCCGCAGCAGATAGAGCAGGCAGTGCGGATCATCCCGGCGCGCGGTCAGCCGCTCGGTTTCATAGAGCCAGTTGCTGAGCGCATGCGGCAGCTCACCGCTCGCGGGAGCGAGCCGCCGCCCGCTCACGGGCTGACCCGTGGTGTTCGATGTCGTCTGCACCGAACGGCCCGCGGCCAACAGCACGGCGGCGACATGCTTGCAGTTCCAGCCCACCGGGCAGCTGCAGTGTCCATGGATGATCGGGATTTGACCCGCATCCTCCTCGATGTGCAACCTGACCTGATAGATGCGCGAGCCCGAGCCGCGCACCCGACCCGTGACCATCCCGGCCTCGGGCTGAGGGTCGACGCTGAGCACATGTCCGGTCGCGAGGTAGCGCATCCCGCGCTGGACATAGACCGGCGGGAGGAGATCGGCAAGCTGTTCGAAGTCGTAGATCAAGGCGGCAGAGACTTGCTTTGGCCTGGGCAAAGCGCGAAAGACTACGAGCCTTGCCGTCGCAGGGCAATCGCAACCGACCTTGCAGACGCCTTCTTGCTACCGCTTGGCGCGCCGGGCGCAGCAGCCATTGCGCCATAGTCCTTCAGGGTCTGTTCAATGGCCTCGCCCTTGAGGCCACTGGCCAGGTTGAGTACGCAATCCCCACGCTGGACGCGCTCGGGTATCTGGGTCAAGTCCTTGATAAATATCGCGGAATCGCCTCCTAATCCAAGTCGACTGCGCCTATGAGCGCTTGAGATCGCGATAAAAGTTCTCATGCGGGCCAATGGCCTCCAGATAGATCAGCCGCACGCTGTCATCCAGGCTGTAGCCAAGCAGATAACACTGGCCCTGACTGCGAAACTTGAAGACGTACAGCCTCGCCAGATCGCCTTTCTTGCGCGCTCCCAAGCTCGGATTCTCGGCAACGGCGAAGGCGGCCCTGTCCACATCGGCGGCGAGGTTGGGCTGCAGCTTCTTATAGGCGCGCGCGAAACGCCTGGTCTGTTTGAGCGTATAGCTCATTCGCCACGCTGGCCTGGCTCGAAGGGCATAGCGTCATCCCGGGGTTCGTCCAACGAGGCCAATGATTCGGCGATAAAGCTGACCGGCAGATCGGGATTATCGAGGGCGGCGCGCCCGATGCGCGCCCAGTACTCCACCTGTCCGGCGATGGTCCGATGCTCAATCGCCGCGTCGGCCTTGGCCTGGTCGTAGAGGCGCTGATCGATGCGAATGGATGTCGAAGCGGGCATCTCATCGGCTCCTGAGCCTGTCCTGCAGTGGCTCGATTGTACTACTTTTGTGGTTTTCGAGGTGTAGCCTGCCGATGAAGCCATCCGAGGGGTGATCTGCTTCCAGCGCTTATCCATGTGTCATGGTGGGCGTCATTGCGGATGTCATCGCGGGGGCAAAGGGGGCAGATTGCTTCGCGCGGCGAACGCCGTCAGGATCAGCATCTCCTTCATCTCTCAGACTGTACCAATCAGAACGGCACGAAACCATTGACTGAACAACACACCCCGATGATGCAGCAGTACCTGCGGATCAAGGCCGAGTATCCGCAGATGCTGCTGTTCTATCGCATGGGGGACTTCTACGAGCTGTTCTTCGACGACGCCGAGCGCGCGGCGCAGCTGCTCGACATCACCCTGACCAAGCGCGGCCAGTCGGCCGGGCAGCCGATCCCGATGGCCGGGGTGCCCTACCACTCGGTCGAGTCCTATCTGGCGCGGCTGGTGCGCCAGGGCGTGTCGGTCGCGATCTGCGAGCAGAAGGGCGATCCGGCCAAGTCCAAGGGGCCGGTCGAGCGCGCGGTGGTGCGTATCGTCACCCCCGGCACCCTGACCGACGAGGCGCTGCTGGAGGAGCGTCAGGAGAACCTGCTCTGCGCGCTCGCCGAATCTGGAGCGACGACTGGGGCCAGCGCCGGTGAGCGCGTCGGCCTGGCGACGCTGGAGCTGGCCAGCGGCCGCTTCCGGGTGTTGGAGCTTGAGGGTGACGAGGCGCTGTTGGCCGAACTCGAGCGCCTGCGCCCGGCCGAGCTGCTGCTCAGCGAGACCAGCACCCTGCCCGACCGTTTGGGCGATCTCGTCGCCGCCGGCCTGACCCGGCGCGCGCCCTGGAGCTTCGATGCCGAGAGCGCCGAGCGCCTGCTGTGCGAGCAGTTCGGCACCCGCGATCTGAACGGCTTCGGCTGCGCCGAGCTGCGCCTGGCGATCGGCGCCGCCGGCTGCCTGCTGCAATACGTCAAGGAGACCCAGCGCGTCGCCCTGCCGCATCTGCGCGAATTGCGCACCGAGACCCGCGACGAGGCGTTGATCCTGGATGCCGCGACCCGTCGCAACCTGGAGCTGACCCACGCGCTCAGCGCGGCCGCGAGCACCGGCCAGGCGAGCGGCACCCGCGATCAGCACACCCTCGCCGGGATCATGGACCGCACCGCGACCGCGATGGGCGCGCGCCTGCTGCGACGTTGGATCAATCGTCCGTTGCGCGACCGCTTGGCCGTCGCCGAGCGCCATGAGGCGATCGCGGCGCTGCTGTCCACGGCGGCCTTCGAGGTGCTTCAGGAGGAGCTGGCCGCGATCGGCGACCTGGAGCGCATCCTGGCGCGGGTCGCGCTGGGCTCGGCGCGCCCGCGCGATCTGGCGGCCCTGCGTGACGCCCTCGCGCGCCTGCCCGCGCTGCACAGCGGGCTCGACGGTCCCGACAGCGCGCGTCTGAGCGCATTGCGCGCCCAGCTCGGCGAGCATCCGGAGGTGCTCGCGCTGCTGCAGCGGGCGCTGATCGAGCAGCCGCCGATGCTGATCCGCGACGGCGGCGTGCTCGCGCGCGGCTATGATGCCGAGCTCGACGAGCTGCGCGACCTGGCCGAGCACGGCGATCAATTCCTGCTCGATCTGGAGCAGCGCGAGCGCGCGCGCACCGGGATCAGCACCCTCAAGGTCGGCTACAACCGGGTGCACGGCTACTACATCGAGCTCGGCCGCACCCATGCCGAGCAGGTGCCGGCCGACTATCAGCGCCGCCAGACCTTGAAGGGCAGCGAGCGCTACATCACCCCGGAGCTCAAGCGCTTCGAGGAGCAGGTGCTGAGCGCCCGCGAGCGCGCCTTGGCGCGCGAGAAGCAACTCTATGACGCTCTGATCGGCCAACTCCAACAACAGCTCGAGCCCCTGCAGGCGAGCGCCGGCGCGATCGCGGAGATCGATGTGCTCTGCAACCTGGCCGAACGCGCCGAGCGACTGGATTGGAGCCGGCCAGAGCTCGGCGACGCGCCCGGCGTCACGATCGAGGACGGCCGGCACCCGGTGGTCGAGCAGGTGCGCGCCGAGCCCTTCGTGCCGAACGGGCTCGGTCTCGACGAGCGGCGGCGGATGCTGCTGATCACCGGTCCCAACATGGGCGGCAAGTCGACCTTCATGCGCCAGACCGCGCTGATCGTCGTGATGGCCTATGCCGGCAGCTTCGTCCCGGCGCGCGCGGCGCGGCTCGGGCCGATCAACCGCATCTTCTCGCGCATCGGCGCCGCCGATGACCTCGCCGGCGGGCGCTCGACCTTCATGGTCGAGATGGAAGAGACCGCGAACATCCTCAACAACGCCACCGCCGAGAGCCTGGTGCTGATGGACGAGATCGGCCGCGGCACCAGCACCTTCGACGGCCTCTCGCTGGCCTGGGCCTGCGCCGAGGCGCTGGCCGATCAGCTGCGCGCGTTCACCCTGTTCGCGACCCATTACTTCGAGCTGACCGCATTGCCGGAGCGCCATGAGGGTGTGGCCAATGTCCATCTCGATGCAGTCGAGCACGGCGAGCGCATCGTCTTCCTGCACAGCCTGCGCGATGGTCCGGCGAGCCAGAGCTACGGCCTGCAGGTTGCCGCGCTGGCCGGGGTGCCGGCGGCGGTGATCGCCCGCGCGCGCGAGCATCTCCAGCGGCTCGAGGCGCAGTCGAAGGCAAATCAGGCGGACGCGGTTCAGCTCTCGCTGTTTCCACCCGCGCCGGACTCAGCGCTCTCGAACGCATCGATCTCGGAGCCGGCGATCTCTTCGCCCAGGCCGGCCTCGGGTCGAACCCCGAAGCGCACCTCGAAATCGACGCGCCCCGAGCACATCGAGAAGCCAGAACAATCGGCCCTCGACGCACTGCGCGCGTTGGACCCGGATGGCCTCAGCCCGCGCGAGGCGCTTGAGGCGCTCTACCGGTTACGGGCGTTGGTCCGCGACGGGTGACCAGCGATCAACCAGAGTTCCGCTAACGCACCTCGGCCGAGCTCCCATCGATCGGCGTGAGCGGCTCGGCGCGGCCGCCGAGATGTTCGGCGAGGAACTGCTCGATGCGGGCATTGGCATCGAGCCGGTTCTCGGGGCGGGCGAAGCCATGGCCCTCGTCGGGGAAGACGATGTAGGTCACCGGCAGGTCCTTGCCGCGCATCGCCGCGACGATCTGATCCGCCTCGGCGATCTTGACCCGCGGATCATTGGCGCCCTGTAGCACCATCAGCGGCGCCTGGATCTGCTCGGCATGGAACAGCGGCGAGATGCGGCGGTTGAGCTTGGCATCGTTCTCGACATCGCCGACGCGCTTGACCAGCTGCCTCTTCATCGGCGCCCAGTACGGCGGGATCGATGCGAACAAGGTCTGGATGTTGGACGGGCCGACGATATCGACGCCGCAGGCATAGAGCCCGGGTGTGAAGGTCAGGCCGGCCAGCGTCGCGTAGCCGCCATAGGAGCCACCGTAGATGCAGACCCGCTCCGGGTCGGCGAGGCCCTGCTCGATGGCCCAGTGCACCGCATCGGTCAGGTCGTGCTGCATCGCGCCGACGCCCCATTCGCCGTTGCCGGCGTTCAGGAACGCCTTGCCGAAGCCGGTCGAGCCGCGGAAGTTGACCTGCAGCACCGCGTAGCCGCGGTTGGCGAGCCATTGCGCCTGGGCGTCGTAGCCCCACTCGTCGCGCGCCCAAGGGCCGCCGTGCACCAGCAGCACCATCGGCAGCGCCTCGGGCGCGATGCCCGGCGGCAGCGTCAGATAGGCCGGTAGGGTCAGGCCGTCGCGGGCCTGGATCAGCCGCGGCTGCATCGCCGCCAGCTCGTAGTCGAGCAGCTCGGGGCGGGTGACGAACAGGGTCTCGAGCCTGCGCGGCTCGCGCTCATAGAGTGAGTAGGTCACCGGCCCGTCGTCGGGCTGATCAGCGATGATCCAGCGATCATCGGCCAGGGTGCGGCTGACCACCGAGAGGCTGCCGGTGGTCTGCTGTTGCAGGTAGGCGAGATCCTCGGCGATGGTCGGATCGAGCACCTCCCACTCGG
>JAAAOQ010000093.1 GCA_009908845.1 Gammaproteobacteria bacterium | reverse complement strand
TTTGCTATTAGCGATTGATGCGGCCTCTCGCTGCCGCCGCTACGATAAGGCGCACGCCGCTTGGCTGAGGCTACTCCAGATCGCAGAGGGGTGCGCTGATGCATATTTAGCGGAGGTCAATGTTGTGCACACGATGAGCGACGTCGCGCCCCGCCGCGACCAACAGATGTTGGCGGCCATCAACCGTATGTGGGAAAGATCCGGACTGTGCACAGTCGGTAAGCGGGACGCGAGCATCGCGCTAACGCTCGACAATCTTGATGCCTCCGACCTAGCTACCGACGCGGTGCCCCGCGGCCCACTGGTGACTGTGATCGTACCGGCATTCAATGCCGAATACAGTATTGGCACTGCTTTGCTATCGCTGTTTGTGCAGACTTATCGCAACCTCGAGATCATTATCGTTGATGATGGCAGTACTGATGCAACCCAAGAACGGCTGCTAACGCTCTGTAGATCTGCACCGCGGCATCTCAGCGTCCGAGTGTTGCGGCACTCCGACAATCGCGGTACCTACGCGGCGCGCAATACGGGCCTCCAGCAGGCTCACGGAGAGTTCATCACAACTCATGATGCTGATGATTGGTCGCATCCAGGAAAAATCGCGTCTCAAGTCAGCACACTTGTCGCGCAACAAACGTCAATAGCATGTCTTTGCTATTGGGCGCGAGCGAGCGCGTCACTACATTTCTCAAGCTGTTGGGTTCAAGCGTCCTGGAGCGAGATCTGCCTCTCATCCCTTATGGTCCGGAGGACGGCATTTACTGAGATCGGCTACTGGGACGAAGTGCAAGTAGGAGCAGATTCTGAGTTCTATGAGCGACTCTATGCGCACTATGGGGAACAGGCTGTCACCGAGGCCAACCCAAAGGTTCCGCTGGCGTTCGGCCGCTTGACCGAACATTCGCTAACGCAGCGCGTCGGAGCTACTCATCGCTGTACCCAGTATCTCGGATCACGCAAAGACTATCAAGATCTCTTCCGCCGTTGGCACGAACGCGGGAAACTCGCCGCACCGCTCTATATGCCATATAACCCGCGGATTCGGCCGTTTCCAGCTCCAAGAGTGCTGCGAAGCCTTAAGTCACGATCGATCGTCACCGATCCGCGCGATGCCATTCAGTTGTCAGGATGGTTCGACCCGACCTGGTACCTCTACAGGAATATCGATCTGCAAGGTCTACTCATCGACCCTTTTCGGCATTATTGGGAGCAGGGTTTGGTTGAGGGCAGGGACCCCGGTCCAAACTTTAGCACGAGCGGTTACCTTTCTGCCCACCCTGAAGTGCGACAGGCTGGCGAGCATCCGCTCTTGCATTATTTGCGATATGGTGAGCGGGAAGCGTACCAACCTCGGCCAATGCTATCCGGGCATCGAGAACGGCAAGGTAGATGGCCGACGCTGCTCTTTTGCGGACACCAGGCCGATGTGCGCGTGTTTGGCGCCGAACGGGCGCTCCTCGGGTTGCTGGAGCTACTTGCCCATTATCCAGTTAATCTTGTCGCGACCTTGCCGCGTGCGATGAATGACGATTACTTAGAAGCATTAAAGCGTTACTGCGTTGCCGTATCCGTCATTCCGTATGGCTGGTGGCAGCGAGGGCGTCCAGTTTTCGATCATACGGTTCGTCATTTCCGGTCACTTATTGACGGGTTCCGCGTCGATCGGATTCATGTCAATACCTGCGTTCTTGAAGAGCCACTACATGCGGGGCGGCAAGCAGGGGTTCCGGTCTGGATGCATCTGCGCGAGTTGCCCGATCACGACCCTGACCTTTGTGAGACACTATCGGCATCGCCGTTCGAGATCGGGCAACACATTATGGAATGTGCCGACCGGGTGCTCGCTAATTCGCATAAAACTGCCCAATGGCTCACACGTTTTAACGCTGAGACTGAGGGGCCCGCCATTGATGTTTTCCCGAATCAAATCGATATTGAGCCGTTCCTTGCACTGAAGTCACCGGCTCAAGAAAAGGGGGTTTGTGTTGTAGGGATGATCAGCAGTAATCAACCCAAGAAAGGGCTTGCGGATTTCGAGGGAATGGCGGAGGTCCTTAGTGAAATCGACCCCACTGTCGAATGTCATTTGGTTGGGCCTCATACGTCGGCTTTAAAGGAGCTAATGCAGAGGCAGCAACAATCGCCGGGGAAGGGTAATATTAAGGCGATCGGCTACAGGGAAGATGTTGCTGTGGCAGTCGATTCGTTGGATATTTTGGTCAATCTTTCGCAAGTGCAGGAATCATTTGGGCGTACGGTGCTGGAAGCGATGGCCGCCGCACGTCCAGTTGTCGCGTACGACTGGGGGGCGCTGAACGAGCTCATCGTGCATGGTGCGACCGGGTATCTGGCTCCCTATCGGAATTACGTAGCGATAGCCCATTACATCGTCACCCTTGCGAGTCAACGCAGTCGACTGATCGCTATGGGACAGCGGGGACGCTCGTTGGCCGAGACTCGCTTCGGTCGCGAGGCACAGCAGCAAGCGGCCCGCATTCTCCTTGGAGCGTAAGACTCACGCCTATATCCGTGGACAACTTCACGCCATCGTTCTGGAAACGGCTTCAGACGTGCCTTGGTGCTCTTTTCGAAGCTACAATACAGTGCCGTGCCAGAATCCTCCCAGCCGAGATGCCGAACTCTATGTACAGCTAATGACTCGCCCAGAACGAGGTTATTCCCTACAATCGCAAATGCCTGCTGCTACGGCCCTGAAGGCGCTATACCCACCGCATACCCTGATTCATGTCGGCGTCGGGCTGGGCGCTGGCGTCGGTCAGCTGTGGCGAGACTGGGAAGTGCCTATTGCCATTCTCATCGATGCTAACGCGGGTCGCCTTGAATGGGCGCGAGGCCTGTGCACGGAAAGGCCGAAGTGGCATGTTGTGGAAGCAGTCGTTGCTGATATCGACGGCAGTGTTGCCTACCATGAGGCCAGCAATCCCGATGAAGATGGTCTAATACCAATTGAGCCGCTCACAGCGCTGTGGCCTAATATCGAACAAGTGCAGAATCAGAATCGTTCTGCCCGTTCGCTGGACACCCTGTTAAAGGAGGTTCAAGACAAGGAGGCGCTGCATGCGCCGCATAGCATCTGGGTCGTCATCGACTGCCTTCCAGCCTGGCGTATTCTTCGCGGCGCATCTCAGCTCCTGGAACACGCTACGGTTGTGTGGGCGCGAGCACTTCTAGACCCTTTGCCGGAGTTTCCTAGCGATGCGACTCAAGCCGGGCTTGAAGAACAGCTGCGGCCACTAGGCTATTGTTGCGCCCAGATTACGCCTAGCAACCACCCGTCAGTTGGCAACAGCCTGTTCGTCCGGGACTGGCCTCGATTGATGCGCGAGCAAGCAGCGGCACAACAGCGCGATGCGGAGAACGCGCTTAAGTCCGCACGAGCTGAGGCGCAAAAGGAGCTGACTAAGCTTGAGGAGTTGCTTCAAGGTGCGAAAGCCGAGGTGTCTGAACAGGCCAGGGCGTTTGTAAGTCAGAAAGGTGAAACGGACAAGCAAGCCAAGCTTGCTGCCGAGCATAAGGCCGAAGCAGATAAGCAGAAGGCTGAGGCGCAGCGGCAGTCTCAGCTTGCCGATCAGCACAAGGCGGAAGCAGACAAGCAGAGTAAGCTGGCTTCTGACTACAAGGCTGAAGCCCAAGAGCAGAAGGAAAAGGCCGAGCAGCAGTCTCAGCTTGCTATGCGGCACAAAGATGAAGCAGGCAAACAGGCAAAGCTGGCCAAAGAGCGGGCGCAGCAGGTCAAGCAGCTGACGAACAAACTCAACGAGGCGCAGGCGACGATCGACGGGTTCAAGAAGACCGTTGCGGAGCGCGAACAAGAGAAAGGCCGTGCCGAATCACGAGCCGATGAACTGAACAAGGCCCTGAAGTCTGCGCAGGCAGAAACGGACCGGCAGGCCCAACTTGTCGCCCAGCACCAAGATGAGGCGAACAAGCAAGCCGAGCGCGCTGCTCAGCATAAGGCTGCAGTAGATAAACAGAAAGCCGAAGCGCAGAAGCAGGCGCAGCTTGCCGATCAGCGCCAAGGTGAGACGGAGATACAAGCCAAGCTGGCCAACGAGCGGGCGGATCAAGTCAAACAACTGACGAACCAGCTCAAGGAGGCGCAGGCGAAGGTCAACGAGCTTTCCAAGGCCGTTGAGCAGCGCGTCCACGAGAAGGCTGAAGCCGAATCAAGAGCCGATGGGCTAAACGAGGCTCTGAAGGCTGCGCAGGCAGAAGCGGATAAGCAGTTCAAGCTTGCGGCCGAGCAGAAGGCCGAAGCGGATCGACAGAAGACCGACGTGCAGAAGCAGTCTCGGCTAGCTGATCAGCACAAAGCTGAGGCAGAGAAGCAAGCCAAGCATGCTGTCGAGCAGAAGGCCGAAGCACAGAAACAGTCTCAGCGTGCCGATCAGCACAAGGCGGAAGCAGACAAACAAGCCAAGCTCGCTGCTGACCACAAGGCCAAGGCCGAACAACAGGCCAAGCTCGCCGCGGAGCGTGCCGAGCAGCTCGCGGAAGCCGAACAGGCCGAAGCCGCGCTGCAGCGCGACAACGCGATCGCGCTTCGTATGCAGGCATTGCGGGAAGCCGACCTAAAAGATCTGCAGCAGCGCCAGGCCGAGCTTGTCGAGCAAAAGGAGAAACAGTCGATCCTGCTGAAGCAGCTCACCGAGCGCCTCACCGTCGCGTCGAACTATCTCCGTGAGCTGGAGCACAGCGGACAAAGCCCGGCCCATGGCGCCGCGAATCGAGACGAGCAATCGGCGGCGGTCGTCACCCAGGACTCCCACTCACCACCGCACACGAACTCACAATCAGAGGCGGTGAGCCCTGGCGCGCAAGCCACTGAGCCCTCTACACAAACGCCCTCATCTCGAGCTAAACGGCACTGGTGGACCTTCGGCAAGCCCCGATGAGCAGCCGCAGCTACAACAGCCCCGCCAGCTTCCGCGAGGCCATCGACGGTGCGCTTGGCCTTCTGCAGGACTATGCCGATCAGAGCGTATCGGACTCCAGGGCCCTTGCCCAGCCGCTGCCGAGCCTGCTCGAGCAATGCCAAGGCTTGCTCGCAGAAGCCGAGTTTCAGGACCCACCCCCGATACGCACCCTGCATCATCTCGCCTGCACCGGCGGCACCCTCATCAGTCGCTGTGTCGCGGCGCAGCCCAATACCCATCTGCTGAGCGAGGTCGACCCGCTCAGCCCGTTCGTGCCCGGCGGCTTTCTGCCAACCGACCTCATCGGCCTGAGCCGTTTCAGTTCACGTGCTGTCGACCCCGACACGCAGATCCAGCTCTTCCTCGCTGGCCTACGCGTGCTCTATGAGGAAGCGACTCGGGGCGGTCTGCACCTGATCCTGCGCGATCATACGCACAGCCACTTCAACGTCAGCGACCGTGTCCCGGACCGCCCCTCAGTGCGCGAGATCGTCAGCCGCGCCTTTCCGGTCAAGACGCTGATCAGCGTTCGCCACCCGCTCGATTCCTACCTCAGCCTGCAGGACACTGGCTGGGTGCAACACTTCATTCCACCGACGCTCGATGAGTACGCGCGCCGCTATCACGCCTTCCTAGACGCCTACCGGCACTGCGAGCTCATCCGCTACGAGGATTTCGTCGCCGAACCTGAGATGACGATGCAGCGTATCTGCGACACCCTGGGCCTGGGCTATAATCCGGACTTTCCGAACACCTTCTCCGCTATCGAGCTCTCCGGCGATAGCGGCCGCCGAGGCGACGTCATCAGCCCCCGCCCGCGCCGCGCCCATCCACCTGCGCTCGAGCAAGAGGCCCGCGACTACGAGTCCTTCATGGCCCTGCTCGCCCGCCTCGACTATGGCCTGGATCGGACCTGAACCGCGCCGCTGGGACCGATCACGAGCGTTCCCGGACCAAATCTTGATAAAGTCTTGCCAGCCTAGGCCCCATTACTCGGGCTGAGAACAGACGCTCGAAGCGTTCACTAGCTTGTTCGCCAAAGCGTTCCGCGAGCTGACGATCAACCAATAGCTGCTCCATGGCGGCCCGGAGACCCATCGCATCGTCCGGGTTGACGACCAGACCGGTCTCATTGTGCTGGTTGATGTAGGTCGTACCGGTTCCAAGCTCGGTGCAGATCAAGGGCTTCCCCAGCATCGCGCCTTCCAGCAGCGTGATACCAAAGGCCTCTGACCGGGCATTCGACGGGAAGACGATGGCAGCGCCGAATCAGCGCCACCTTTTCCGCGTCGGTGACGATTCCTGCGAACTGGACATTTCGCATGCCCCGTTCACGTGCCACTGTGCGTAGCCGATTACCCTCTGGGCCTTCGCCAACGATGACAACCTGCAACCGCGTATTCCGTACGGCATCGAGCAAGGTATCGAGGCCTTTGTAATAACGAAGCACTCCGATAAAGAGGAAGTAGTCATGACCAAATCGTTTCTGGACCGCTGCCTCTTCTTTGGCAGTTGGCTCAGGGTAGGTCTGCCGATCCAGTCCAAGCGGTATGATCTCAAGCTTGTCCCGATACGCTTGAAGCGGCTTGCTGGATGCTGCGTAGTTTGGCGAAGTCACGATCAGCCGGTCCGCCTGTGCCAGGAAATGACGCATTAGCGGCCGATAGAGCTGGAGCCAGATCTGCTGGCGAACAATATCAGAGTGATACGTGACAACCCGAGGCTTATGCTCACGGGCTAAGAGGTCGAGGACGTCAGCGAACGGCCACGGAAAATGATAGTGAACAATATCTGCCCATCGGACAAGGGCACGATATGGTCCAAGCGCTGATAGGGAAAACCCAGCAGAGGTGATCTCGAGATGCTGGTCTGCGCGATACACGGCGCCTTCGGCGCGGCGGATGATGCGGGGGCTTGCTGACGGGCTCAGCGTAAAGATCCGATGTTTGATACCGAAGGGTCGCGTTGCAAGGCAGAATTGTCTGATCGCCTCTTGTAATCCGCCCTGCGGATCAGGAAAGTAGGTCCGATAGACTTGCAGGACCCGGAGCGGTCTCCCAGGCGCACCTCGGCCGCAGGGGGATACCCCTGTTACGCAGCCTTCATCGACTGAAGATGCCGGTCGCTGCTGATCTGTGGGATCAGTCAGATGGCCTTTCACAGCAAACCAAGGACTTCAATGGCTGTCGTCAATGCTGGGGCCTCCATGCTGTAATCCGTTTGGCAAGGCGATCACGAAAACCAAATTACCCCGTTCGTCCTCGGCTAAGCCTTCCCGCAGATCCCAGCAGCTCGAATAATAGAACGCCGCGATGTGCCCGCCTGCCGCATTAATGAAGCGGGCGAGTTCGATCGCACCATACTCGCGGTGGTGGTGATGGCGATCCCAATTGGCTTCTTGGCCTGGAAATACAGCTTGTGGATTCTCGAGAGCAAGCCATCGCTCACGGTTTTCATGCCGAAAAAGATTTGGCGTCGTAAGGTAAAGAAACCCGTCCGGCTTCAGCAACTGCAGAAGCTGTTCAATCAGCTCTGTTGGATTGACAACAAGATGCTCCAGCACCTCTGCAAAAACCACCAAATCATAGGTGCCCGGAGTGATCCCGGAGGAAGCGAGGAGTGAGCTCGGTTGCTCGAGATCTAAGGCGTAATAGGCGTCACAGCCGAGCCGCCCGCGAGCGACGGCCTCGGTAAAGCCAATGTAGCCAGCTGCAGTGGGTCGATCAGAAATATGCAGGGAAACGCCGGGAAACAGCTGCTTGTACAGCGCAGAGAATTCCGATGCACCGAATTCCAGAACCACAGCCTCTGGCCGGCCTTCAAGCAATTTGCCGCAGGTATTGAAGAGCTCGCGAAAACGGGATTGATGCTGCGGTAGATAATCACGCTGGCCGATGATCAGGGACCCCGGCTCATCGAGAATGGCATCATAGGCCGCCTCGAAGCGTTCCCAATCAACATGCTGTCCTTGCCACAGTTCGCGTGTCCGATCGGATCGGCTCAGTGCCATCAGCGTTGCGTGCTCCGGCGCAGTGTGTTGACGGCGTTGTTCGAGAAGATCAGCGAGCATCTCGTGGCTCGCATGGTTCGCGAGCTTTGCGGTCAGGTCAGCAAGTGCAGCATCTTCGCCGGGGCGAGGCTTGCGGCCGAAGACGAGCTCAAACGCGGCTATGGAGGGGGTTGGCATGCAGGTTTCCAGGGGAGTTCAAGGCTGAGGCGTCAAGGTCAAGGCTCCGGCAGCGGCCGTCTGGTGTCAGTGAACGGGCAGTATAACCGTGCCTTTGGGGTCGAACCTATGAAGGATGCCATCACGCTGGAACGGTGCTCAAGCAGAGCCTGGCGCTCAATTGTAAGCCAGGCTTCGCAAATCGGGTTATTGCGGTTGAACCAGTCCACACAGCGAAAGGCTGGTGCACGAAACAGGGACTTCAGCGCGTCGATGATTACCTTCAGTCCGCGCCGCCTTAAGCGCTCGATCAAAGCTGCTGTCTCGACAAGCGCCTGTTGCCGGCGTGCAGCGGCCTCCTAGCTGTCCCTGAGGGCGATCACATCTTGGAGTGGGAACACCGCGAATTGGTCTGCTAGACGATGCATCCGTATCGAGGCCAGCAGCTAAAAGCTCAGGGTGAATCCGACAAGGGTTCGGTCTTGATCGCGCGCCAGACAGGCGCTGACCACATAGCCCGATATCACGAAAAAGATATCGACACCAGTGAAGCCGTCCGGAAGTAGAGCCGGCTCGAGATGGTAGAGCAGCACAGCCAGAACAGCGAGCGCCCGCAGCCCATCAATGCTCGGGATATAATCGCCGCTTCTCCTCGTCACCTCTGACTATCCAATCGTCCGTTAGGATTCTCGCTTCAATGCAACCTGATCAGACTGCTCGGAGGCCGGCATTGGTATGGTGAGCGACGGATTGCGATCGCCGACCTCGAACGGCCGAGGGATTATTCTCTACGACTACCTCCATTGCCTCGGGGGCGCCGAGCAGCTGACGCTCACCCTGATGCGTGCGTTTCCGCAGTCGCATCTCTGTGTCGGCTACCGTGACGAGCGTTTGTTCCCGCCAGCAATGATCGATGCAGAAAGGCTGTATGACCTGCGGTTGCCAGCCCGGTTTCGAGGTGGCAGGACACTGCTCGGCCTGCTCGGCTTTCGGTTCCAAACCGGGTTCTTGGGCGATTACGACTGGGCGCTCTTTAGCGGCTCTGTAGCGCTCGAGGCTGTGCACCAACGACCAGGGGCTCTGAATCTCTACTATTGTCATACGTTACCGCGGTTCGCTTACGATCTCGAGTCCTATTACGCGGCCAGCCTACCGGCCTGGCTGCGGCCCGCTCTGCATGTCGCGGCGGGTCTGACCCGCTTGCGCTACGCCAGGGCCATAGCACAAATGGACCACCTGTTCGTGAACTCCGAGAACATCCGTCAGCGATTAGCGCGGTATCTCGGTATGCAAGCGCAGGTCGTACACCCACCCTGTGACCTCGACCACTATGTCTGGAAGGGTCAGGAGTCGTATTATCTTTCAACAGCCCGGCTCGAGCCTTACAAGCGGATTGATCGCCTCATCGCGGCCTTCCGTCGCCTGCCGGATCGCACCCTCGTCATCGGCTCTGGAGGAAGCGATGTGCAACGCTTGAAGCAGCTCGCCGCCGGTGCGGACAACATCCATTTTACCGGGTGGCTGCCCGACGAAGCGCTGCGCTCATTGGTTGGTCGTTGCATTGCAACGCTCTATGTGGCGCAGGACGAAGATTTCGGCATGTCACCTGTTGAATCGATGGCGGCCGGAAAACCTGTCATCGGTGTTGCCGAGGGAGGGCTTCTGGAGACGGTTCTGGATGGAATAACCGGCTACCTGATCGCAGAGCCTTCGCCGGAAGCGATTTGTGAGGCGGTACAGCGGCTTGGACCGAAACAAGCCCGAGCCATGCGCGCTGACTGTGAGGCTCGGGCACTTGAGTTTGGCACAGATCGCTTCGTCGCCGCCATCAGTGACGTCATCTCCCGTTTGGCGTAGCACTGCTCGAAGCCCCCGCCGGCGATGTGCATGATGCGCGATTGCTCATCGGTGAGGTTGATCTGGTCCTAGGCGCGGGGTTTGAGCGAGGGAGGCTAGGGAGCCTTGCCACCGGGCTTGCGCCCACGGGCCGTGGCCTTGGCTGCGCGCGCGGCCAGCTTGGCCTCGTAGGCGGTCAACAAGCTCAAGCACTACTGCGGCTGGGCTGGGTTCACCACCCGCGACCTGAAATGCTGCCGCTTCATGAGGCGCATCACCACGCTGGTCTCCAACTGGTGGAACCTCTTCGCGCGCCTCGCCGAGCCGGACAAGCATCTCGAGGCGATCACCAGCCGACCGCTGCTGCTCAACGCCCTCGCGCGGGAGGTTAACCACGGGCGTCAGCGCCGCCTGATCATCACGCATACCCATGCCGAGGCCAAGTGAGTTGAGCGCGCCTGTCGCAACCTGGCAGCCTTCCTCCAGGGTTTGCGCTTAACTGCGGAGCAGTTAACACCGACTCAGCGCTGGTACCGCATCCTCTCGCGGGTGTTGCGCGAGTACCTCTAGGGGCGCTAATTTGCAGCCGCATGACCGGTTACCGGCCGCCCGCTTGAACGTTCAGGCTTTACCCTATATAGAGCAGTTCGAGGTTGCTGACCGCAGCCTAAGCTGCTGAAATTCAAACACAAGGAGGTGCCTATGAACGAGCTTTCTGTTCACCCACTGGGTGCGGCGCCGAAGGCGCCCGAATCGAAATGCCGAGCGCGGGTGCCGGCCGAGGGGCCAGTGGCCGTGGACACATTCGGTGGTCGCGTGCACGTCGAATGGGACCCGTCGGCGGCGGTCACGCCACTGGGCCAGCTGGCGTTCTTCATCGAGTTCCTGAAGGTCAGCGGGCTGTTCGACGCCTGGGTGGAGGAATTCCCGGTGCGCTGGACGAGCAACAACGCGCCGAACAAGCGTGACGTGCTCGGTACGAGCTTGCTGTCGATGCTCTGCGGGCACTGGCGCTACGCGCACATCAGTGCGGTGCGCGGGGATCAGGTCAACGCCGAGCTGCTGGGGCTGGAGAAGGTGGTGAGCGAGGACTCGGTGCGCGGGGCGCTGCTCAAGATGGAAGAGCCCGCAGCCCCTGCCTGGCTGTAGAGGCACCTGCTGGCAGTGACTGAGCCGCTGCTCGGCGAGCCGTGGATTCTCGACGCCGATGTCACCGTCAAGCCCATCTACGGTCACCAGGAGGGCGCGGTGCTGGACTACAATCCGCATAAGCCCGGACGGCCCTCGCATACCTACCATACCTACATGATTGCCAACCTGCGCCTCGTGCTCGACGTGGAGGTGCAGCCCGGCAACCAGCCCCATTCCAAGTTCAGTGCACCGGGGCTGTGGGCGCTGCTCGATCGCATCGGCCGGGCGCGCTGGCCGCGGCTGCTGCGCGGCGATCGCGACTGGGGCATCGAGGGGAACATGCAACGCTGCGAGCAGGAAGGGCTGGCGTACCTATTCAAGCAGCGTCTGACCAAACGCACCAAGGCGCTGGTGGAGCGGCTGTTGCGCGATGCCGAGTGGAGTGATGCCGGTCAGGGCTGGCAGGGCGCGGAAGCCCAGTTGCGCCTCGCGGGCTGGAGCCGCGCGCGTCGCGTCGTCGTGCTGCGTCGGCGCCTGAAGCGTGACCTCGCCATCGAGGATCGTGACGAGTCCGGCCAGTTGCGCCTGAGCTTCACCGAGGTGCAGGACGACGTACGCCTCTACGAGTATGGCGTGCTCGTCACCTCGCTCGACGCCGAGATCCTCACCATCGCCGGGCTCTATCGCGACCGCGCCGACTGCGAGAACAACTTCGACGAGCTCAAGAATCACTGGGGCTGGGGCGGTTTCACCACCACCGACCTCAAGCGCTGCCGGATCATGGCGCGCATGACCGCGCTGGTCTACTACTGGTGGAGCATCTTCGTGCGCCTCGCCG
>JAAAOQ010000083.1 GCA_009908845.1 Gammaproteobacteria bacterium | reverse complement strand
CGTAGGCTCAATCGATACACTCGATGCCTGCCCGGGATAGGTAATGCTTCTCACGGCCGAATACCATATGGCCTCTTCTCTTTGGATTGCGATTCTGATTCCGATTGCGCTCCGCCCACCAATAGATAGAGTCCTGAAGGTTATTAGTGAACCGTCCCTGAGGTGGAAGCAGCCTGTTGGAGAGCTTGTGTATTAGTATTTGGGGGTATGCTTTTTACAGGATATAGTCGGCAGTGGTACCGACCCGTTCGGTGCGTCGCGTGTTGTACACCACCAGAGGGCTGCGACGTTGTCGCTCGGCGTTGTGTGGGGCGGATATGCGAGCGCTATACGACCTGTCGAGCCCTGGAGTTAGTACAGTTCTTGTTGGCTTGCCACCAACCCAACCGAATCGCTGTTGACAGTCGAATCACATGCCCTGTAATCTTTGCAGCACATAATAATTAATGTACCCGACTGCTGGCGTTTGGCATCGCCGCCGTCAAATGCGGCCCGTCGAATATTCCAGTAGCCGCATATAGCAACGACCAAATCTATCGGCGAGCGAGTGTGACGGTTACCCCGTGTGAGGCCCCTAGCGCGTGATGGCCCCGGCTATCTCAGGCCCGTTAAGCCGCAGACCGCCGTCCGGAATATCGTCGCGCAAACGCCTGCCACCCCAACAGTCCCACCAAGCCTGGAGGAGTCGACCCGTGAAGAGAGCCATCGTTGCCACCGCCGTTGCTGCAGCGACCTGCATCAGCACCACTGCCATCGCCCGAGACACGATTTTCATTGTCGGCTCGTCTACCGTGTACCCTTTCGCGACCGTGGTCGCTGAGAACTTCGGCCGGACCTCGAAGTTCACGACACCCAAGATCGAGTCCACCGGTTCCGGTGGTGGCTTGAAGCTGTTTTGCGCCGGCGTCGGCCTTGAGCACCCCGACGTCACCAACGCCTCGCGCCGCATCAAGGCCACCGAGTTCGAGACCTGTCAGGCCAATGGGGTCGAAGACATCGTCGAGGTCATGTTCGGCTACGACGGCATCACCGTTGGCAACTCCAAGACAGTCGAGCAGATGGATTTCACCCCGAAGGATCTCTTTCTGGGACTGGCCAAGGACGTTCCAGGCGAGGGCGACACTTTGGTGCCCAACCCCTACAAGACTTGGAAAGAGGTCAACCCCGAGCTTCCCGACATCAAAATCGAAGTGATGGGTCCGCCCCCCACCTCCGGTACCCGCGACGCCTTCGCCGAGCTGGTGATGGAGGAGGGATGTAAGACCTACGACTTCATCGCGGCGATGAAGAAGGAGGACAAGCAGAAGTACAAGGCGGTCTGCCACGCGATCCGCGAGGACGGCGTCTACATCGACGCCGGTGAGAACGACAACCTGATCGTCAAGAAGCTGGAGGTCTCCCCCGGCGCGCTCGGCATCTTCGGCTTCAATTTCCTCGACCAGAATCGCGAGGTGATCCAAGGCTCCATGATCAACGGCGTGGCTCCTTCCTTCGAGAGCATTGCCGATGCCTCCTATCCGCTCGCGCGCTCACTGCAGTTCTATGTCAAGAAGGCCCACGTCGGCGAGGTCCCGGGCCTTGAGGATTATGTTGCCGAGTTCACCAGTGATACCGCCCTGGGCGAGGATGGCTATCTGGTAGAGAAGGGCCTGATCCCGCTGCCGGAGGGCAAACGCCGCGAGGTCGCCGAAATCGGCAAGGGCCTCATCGAGATGGGCGCTCCCGAGCCGAAGTAGCCCATCGCGGTCCGAGGGGGCGTCTCGCCATCCTCGGACCGGTCCTGCGGAGATTCGGCTCGAAGCAACCGATCGAGCAAGATTTCGGTTTCTGCTGGGACAGGGGATGGAAGTGCTGTTCGTCCGGGCACGACCTCGCGAGCAGATTCAGAAGCACCCCGCGGACGATCACTTAGATCCTGCGCCGGCCGGCGATCCTCGTTTGAATCCAACGAAGCCGGGAGGCCGAGATTCGTCGGCTCCCAGAACTTCTAGCTTGTTCGGGGACGGCACCCATGCAGACCCTCTACCTGTTTCTGGTCCTCTTGCTCCTTGCGACGCTCGTCTATCATTTCGGGCGCAAGCGCGCGATCGCCGTGGCCGGTGGCCAGGACTGGGTCCAGTCTCTGCATTCCCTCCCTTCCTATTACGGCCTCTATGCCGCCGTCTGGGCTGCCTTGCCGGCCATGTTGCTGCTCGGTCTCTGGGCCGCATTTCAGGACACCATTCTCGCGACGCTCATTACCGGCGAGCTGACTGCCGGCGAGCTTAAGGGACAACGGCTTGAATTCTTGATCAACGACATAAAAGCACTGACTCGCGGAGGTCTAGCCGCTAGAGATGCCTCACCCGAGCTGCGGGCGGTCGCCGAAACCTACGCGCGCTATCAGCAACTCAGCCAGATCCTCATTTGGGTGCTCGTGCTGGGCTTGGCCCTTGGCGGCGGATCGCTGGCGCTGAAAGCCACCCACCCGGAGCTCCGGGCAAGAAACCATGTCGAGTCGACGGTGCTCGTCATCCTGGTTGTGTTTTCATCCATCGCGATCCTGACCACCTTCGGCATCGTCCTCTCCGTACTCTTCGAGTCGATTCGATTCTTTCAGAAGGTTTCTTGGCAGGAATTCCTCTTCGGCCTGCACTGGAGCCCGCAGATCGCGTTGCGCGCGGATCAGGTCGCCGCCTCCGGTGCCTTCGGCGCCGTGCCGCTCTTTGCCGGCACGATGCTCATCTCGGTGATCGCGATGGCGCTCGCAGTACCGATCGGGCTGATGTCGGCGATCTATCTCTCCGAGTACGCGCCGCGCGTCGTCCGCGCATGGGCCAAGCCGACGCTCGAGGTCCTCGCCGGGATCCCGACCGTCGTCTACGGCTTCTTCGCGGCGCTCACGGTCGCCCCAGCGATCCGCGACCTCGGCACCTCGGTCGGCCTCGATGTGTCCTCTGAGAGCGGCCTCGCCGCCGGCCTGGTCATGGGCGTTATGATCATTCCCCTCGTCTCGTCGCTTTCCGACGACGTGATCAATGCCGTCCCCCAGTCCATGCGCGACGGCGCGCTCGCCCTCGGCGCGACGCCTTCTGAGACCATCAAGCGGGTGGTGCTTCCCGCCGCGCTGCCGGGTATTGTCGGCGGGATCCTACTCGCGGTCTCCCGCGCCATCGGCGAGACGATGATCGTGGTCATGGCCGCCGGTGTCGCAGCCAACTTAACCGCGAACCCGCTGGAGAGCGTGACCACGGTAACGGTGCAGATCGTGGTCCTGCTCACCGGCGACCAGGAATTCGATAGTGCCAAGACCCTTGCCGCTTTCGCATTGGGTCTGACCCTGTTCGTCGTGACCCTGACGCTGAACGTGATCGCCCTGCACATCGTGCGCAAGTACCGAGAGCAGTATGAATAACGACGCCGAGCCGAACAAGGGTAACGCCACCCCCACTGCCTCGGACAATGTCAATGCGAGTCTGAAGCGGCGCTATGCGGCGGAGCGGCGGTTTCGACGCTTCGGAGCCTTCGCGGTCGTTCTCGGATTGATCTTCGTCGCGGGGCTCTTCGGCGACATTGTGAGCAAGGGCTATACGGCCTTCCAACAGACCTATATCCAGCTGCCGATCTGCTTCGACGCCAAGCT
Organism: Gammaproteobacteria bacterium; assembly: GCA_009908845.1. Classification (GTDB taxonomy): domain Bacteria; phylum Pseudomonadota; class Gammaproteobacteria; order Chromatiales; family Chromatiaceae; genus Lamprobacter. The sequence continues at coordinate 8,386 of JAAAOQ010000083.1, read as the reverse complement.
CATCACCGGCGAGGGTCCCGCCGGCTGTGCAAACGAGCCCCTCCAGCTATCGGATGAGGCCCTGGCGTTTGATCGGCTCTCACGCGCGAACTATCGTAAGCTGATCCGCAAAGCATTGCGCGAGCGCTTCCCGGCAGTCTCGGGTCGCCTCGAGAAGCGCGCGCTCTATCGCTTGATTAGTCCCGGAGCTCGCTTTGCGTTGCGCGAGATGGTCCTCGAAGATTCCTCGCTCCTCGGCCAGCGGATGGACCTCTGGCTGGTGGCCGACGATGACGTCGATATGCTCGTCAAGGGCCAGATCGACCGCACCCTTCCGGAGGCGGAGCGGCGAATCAAGGATCGCTCCATCGCCTGGGTCGATAGCCTCGCCGAAAGCGGGCAGATCGAGAAGAAGTTCAACACCATCTTCTTCACCCACGGGGCATCGCGCGAGCCCGAGATGGCGGGCATCGCCGGGGCCTTGGCGGGATCCTTCTACACCCTGACGCTGACCCTGGTGTTCTCCTTCCCGCTCGCGGTCGGCACCGCCCTCTATCTCGAGGAGTTTGCACCGAAGAATCGCTGGACCGACTTCATAGAGGTCAACATCAACAACCTGGCGGCGGTGCCATCGATCGTCTTCGGTCTGCTCGGCCTTGCGGTGTTCATCAACTTTTTCGGCGTGCCGCGATCCACCCCCCTGGTCGGATCCTTGGTGCTGACGCTGATGACGCTGCCGACCATCATCATCGCCAGCCGTGCCGCGCTGAAGTCCGTGCCGCCATCGATCCGCGAGGCTGCGTTGGCTGTCGGCGCGTCGCCGATGCAGACGCAGGTCTATCACGTGCTGCCCCTGGCCATTCCCGGCATGCTGACTGGCACCATAATCGGTATGGCCACGGCACTGGGGGAGACCGCACCGCTTCTTATGATCGGGATGATCGCGTTTATCGTCGACATCCCGCAGGGGGCCCTTGATCCGTCGACCGTCCTGCCGGTGCAGATCTTTCTCTGGGCAGATAGCCCGGAGCGGGGATTCGTCGAGCGCACCTCCGCCGCGATCATGATCCTGCTGGGCTTCCTGATTGCGATGAACCTGGCCGCGGTCGTGCTGCGCAGGCGCTTCGAGCGACGTTGGTAGCCGACCGGATTTGCGTCTACCCTCTGGGGGGTCTTCGGAAAGACATCGAACCATAAAGTTTATATGGGCTTCGGCCCTATCTCCCCGGGGTGACTGGGCCTGGCGGGCATGTAGGCAGGCGCTGACGATCACGCGCGGACGGCTTGGTCCGGAACCAGATTGGCAAGCGATGCAGGATTGCACAGCGCCGCCGGGCCTTGTATGGCGGATGACTGTAGGCCGTTAAAAACAGATCGATTCGGAAACCGCGTTTTCGAATTATCAGCCGATCGAATACTCAAGACAGCATACGATCGGCGTCTCGCTTGATATGTACAGGGGGCGAGAGCCGGCTTTGGCTCGCGGGGAACTACAGGATGTCACTGTTTCCACCGTAGCTAAAGATAACGATTTCGGGATTACCGTCGGAGGTCACCCACAAATGAACACACTTGCTGCTCAACCGAACTTCGGTGCCCGCGCACCGGGGGCAATCACCGCCACCGATCTCGTCGAAGACAGTTCCTTTACCGAGACCATTGGCGACTTTACCTCTCCCAATGCGCGTATGGTCTGCCGCGACGTCGATGTCTACTATAGCGGCAAGCAAGCGATCAAGAATGTCAGCCTCGACATCGGAAAGAACGAGGTCGTCTCCATGATCGGGCCGTCCGGCTGTGGGAAATCCACGTTTTTGCGCTGTCTGAACCGGATGAACGATACCATACCGGGCTGCAAGGTCAGTGGCAGGATCGAGCTCGACGGCACCGATATCTATGACAAGAAACGGGACGTCGTTCCGCTCCGCGCCAAGATCGGCATGGTGTTCCAGAAGCCAAACCCCTTTCCCAAGTCGGTCTACGAGAATGTTGCGTTCGGCCCGCGCATCCACGGCCTGACCAACAGCAAGGCAGCCCTCGACGAGTTGGTCGAGCAAAGCCTGCGCAAAGCCGGCCTGTGGGACGAGGCGAAGGACCGTCTCGATCAACCGGGCACCGGGCTATCCGGCGGCCAACAGCAGCGCCTTTGTATTGCACGTACGATTGCCGTATCCCCCGAGGTTATACTGATGGATGAGCCCTGCTCGGCGCTCGACCCGATCGCTACGGCGGTGATCGAAGAGCTGATCAACGAGCTGCGCAAGAACTACACCATTGCGATCGTTACCCATTCCATGCAGCAGGCGGCGCGCGTCTCCCACCGCACCGCCTATTTCCATCTCGGTGACCTGATCGAGGTAGGGGAAACCAATCAAATCTTCACCAGTCCAAAGCACAAGCTGACTGAAGATTACGTCACGGGTCGCTTCGGATAATCGGTCATGGTTGGTTTTCATCCGGACCACCAGCCGTCAGCGCGGCAGCTCGACATGGAACATCCCTGAATCGCGATCGGTTAGATCCAGAGGCAAGCGCAATGAGCGACGTCACTGCCGGCCACATCGTGCGCAGCTACGACGAGGAGCTTGCGGCGTTGCGGACGCTTGTCCTGGACATGGGCGTGCTGGTGCTTGAGCAGACTTCCGCGGCGGTCGGTGCACTGTCGCAAGGCGAGATCGAGCAGGCCCGCCGGGTGCTCGATCGCGAGCGCAAAGTCGCCTACTTGGTGCTCGACGCCGACGACATGATCTTCAACCTCATCGCCAAGCGCCAGCCGGCCGCCATCGACCTACGCTTGGTTCTGGCACTCTCGAAGGTCGTCGCCCACCTTGAGCGTGTTGGCAGTCGTGCCGGGCGCATCGCGTGGAGCGTCGTCAACCTCCTCGAACGCGGCAATCAGCAGCCGAGCGCCAAGATCCTCCACCATGTCACGCGCCTGCACCAGCTCGCCACCGAGATGCTGCAACGATCCCTCGATGCCCTGGCCAATACCGATGTCGATGCTGCACTGGAGGTCTTCGCCGATAATATCGTCTTGGATCAGGAAATCGATGCGGCGATGCGCCACTTGATGACCTTCGTATTGGAAGACCCCGCTCTCGTCGGGCAGGTACTGGAATTGGTACTGGCAATGCGTGCGCTGAGCTGTATTGGCGATCAGGGGGGTAATATCGCCGAGCAGATCGTGTTCATCGCCAAAGGAAAAGATGTTCGCTATCAGAACCGCGAGATCCTCATCGACGCCTTGAGGCAACGGGCACCCTCGCACTAAAGATGTGGGGAGGTCTCCGTGCGAGCCGCCCTGCTGCTTGCCCACACTGCACACCCGCGCGGGTATCGCGGCGCTTCCGATCGTATGCGTCAAGGATCGCCCGAATGAGCGATCCTAGCTGACCTACGCTCACCGGCTGCGCCCCAATGAGACGCTGGCGGTACGCATTCGCGATATCGACCTAGTGCCGCGCCTGAGGTCTGGGTCTCGCCGCAGTCGATCATCATTCGCGCTTGGGCAATCCTTGAGACTATCCTACTGCTTCGTAAGGTGTTTGGCGGTTTCGGTTATTCTCTGCTGGGGTGGATGCTCGCACTGACCATCCTGGTTCCTGGTTCCTGGTTCCTGGTTCCTGGTTCCTGGTTCCTGGTTACGCCCGCCTGAACCCTGTTCCTCTATAGCAGTTGTCTGCCCCGGTGCTGTGACCCCGGATGATTGTGCGATTGAAGCTCCAATGTTCCGGCTCTGAGATAACCCGTTCGAGAAGAGCAGCAATATTCCCCCCCTGCTATATCTCTCCAACCAGATAGTTTGTTGGGCTGATCTGGGTCAGCTGCGCCCGCGTGTTGCGCGACTACGCTTTAACCGCTGCCTTGCTGCCCGGCACGCGATGAGCGCCTTCTCCAGCGATAGAGGGCCCCAGTCCTGTTGCTGGCTCGGGGCGATATGCGTGGCTTTGTCAACCCCGCCTTTGGAGGAGCGCAAACGATGGCCGAGAATTCCAATAGCCCGATGTCGAGACGTGATCTGCTGAAGGGCGCTGGCGTCACACTCGCCGGTGCAGCGGTGGCGACGGTCCCGGCGGGGCGCGCGCTCGCGGCCGCCGCGGAGCCCGCCGCGCCCAGGTGGGCGATGATCATGGATTTGCGCAAGTGTACCGGCTGTCGGGCCTGCACCGTTGCGTGTAAGGCGGAGTTCAATACCCCGCTCGGTCGCTTTCGCGCCGTCGTTCAACAGGCCGAGTACGGCACCTTTCCTGAGACCAATAAGGCGTTCTTGCCGCTGATGTGCAACCACTGTGAGGGGAACGAACAGGATCAGGTGCCACCCTGCGTCAAGGTCTGCCCGGAGTTTCCGGTCTCGCGGCAGGATTACGTGGCCCCGGATGGGGCAGTGATCGCCTACGACTATGGTGCGACCTATAAGCGTCCGGATGGCATGATCCTGGTCGACAATTCGCTCTGTATCGGGTGTGAAATGTGCATCCAGGCCTGTCCGTATGGTGTGCGCTCCGTGCATCCCCACGTCAAGGCCGGCAAGGAGCCGGAGAAAAACGGCGTCGAAAAGTGCAGCGGGTGCGAACATCGCGTTGCGCAAGGTGTCGCGCCGTCCTGTGTCAATACCTGTCAGGGGCACGCGCGGATCTTCGGTGATCTGAACGATCCCGACAGCGAGGTCGCCAAGCTCGCGCAGCAGTGGAACCTATTGGACAACCGGGACGAGACCACCCTGTTGCCGGAGCAAGGCACCATTCCACACGTCTTCTACATCGATCCGGACAATGTGCTCGCCGCGGTCTACCAGGGCAGGGAAGGGCTGAGCTTGGAGCATTTCCGAGACACCTTCGTGTAGTGGCCATTTGTCGGGAGCGGGGTATTTGCAATGAACGTATTGAATCGCCGTCAATTCATCAAGTTTGCCATGGCAAGCAGTGCGGCCGTGGCGGGTGCGGGCGTCAGCCGGCCGGCGCTGTGCGGCAGCGTCGAGCTGCAGGCCGGGGGCCGTGACTTCTCGCCGATCACGCAGAAAGAGCGGCAGGCAATACCGAGCGCCTGCTGGCAATGCGTGACGCGGGACGCCATCGTGGGCTATGTCGAGGACGGACGGCTGATGAAGATCGAGGGCCATCCGGACTCCATCCGCACCCGCGGCGTACTCTGCGCCAAGGGCCAGGCGGGGGTCAACCAGGTGTACTTCCCAGATCGCATCCTCTATCCGATGAAGCGCGTCGGCGAGCGTGGCGAGGGCAAGTGGAAGCGGATCTCCTGGGACGAGGCACTGGACGAGATCGTCTCGAAGATCAAGCCACTGCGCGACCAGGGACATCCGGAGAAGTTCATGTTCCAGTACGGGCGCATGAAGGCGAGCTCCAGCGTGCTCATCAAGGACGCCTTCCTCGGCACCTACGGCACCAAGACCATCGGCAATCACACCGCCATCTGCGAGGGCGGCAAGTGGACCAGTCAGGAGCTCTCCTGGGGTGGGCACTACGACAACTGGGATTTCGACAACACCGACTTCGTGCTGATCTTCGGCAGCAACGTGCTGGAGACCCATACCAATCACATCCCCACGGCCCAGCGTCTGATCGAGGCGCATGTGGACCGCGGCGTGCCCGTCTACACCTTCGACGTCCGGCTTACCAATACGGCCGCAAAGTCGAACGAGTGGATCCCGATCAAGGTCGGGGCGGACGGCGCGGTGGCGCTGGCCATGTCTCATGTGATCATGGCCGAGGGGCTCTACGACGAGGATTTCCTGAAGTTCGTGCGTGTCACCCCGGACCACAACGCCAGCATCGGCGAGAAGGTCGAGGCGCTCAAGACCCACCTCGCCGAGTACACGCCCGAGTGGGCCGAGTCCGTGAGCGGTGTCCCCGCCGAGAGGATCAAGGATCTCGCAATCCAGTTCGGCAAGGCGAAATCCGGTGTGGTGGTGAGCTATCGCGGGACCATCGCGCACCACCATGGCTCGGACCAGGAGCGCGCCATGCAGATGCTCGCGGCCCTGACCGGCAATATCAACTCGCCCGGCGGACGCTGCCAGGGCGTCGGTGCGGGCTGGAGCCATCCGCCGCATCCCGAGCAGCCCGAGGGCAAGGGGCTCCCGATCATCGACGGCTTTCCGGGCCAGGTCGCGTTTCCGACCCACCACGCGAGCGGCATGGTCCTGAAGATGATCAAGGACGGCAGCATGGGACGGCCGGACGTCTATATGTGGTACTGCTACCAGCCGGTGTATTCGAATGGGGAGATGCTGGAGAATGCCGAGGTCCTGAAGAGCATCCCCTATCTGGTGTGCTCGACCATCACCTATGACGAATCGAGCTCCTTGGCCGACCTGATCCTACCCGATGCGACCTATCTCGAGCGTTGGGATTGGGAGGACATGGTCTCACCAAAGCAGATCGCCGAATACTATATCCGCCAGCCGTTGGTCCAGCCGCTGGGCGAGGCCAGGGACTTCGGCGATGTCTGCTGCGATCTCGCTGAGCGGATGGGCTTCCCGTTGGGCTACAAGAGCAAGGAAGAATTCGTGCGCATGTCCTGCGACATGACCCCGGGCGTCAAGGAGGCGGGCGGCTTCGAGTACATGAAGAAGCATGGCGTGTGGCATGACGAGAACGCCAAGCCCGCCTATTTCGGCTTCAAGACCCAGGTGGCCGCCGACGAGCTTGCGGCGGACGGGGTGATCCTCGACGAGGCCACCGGCGTCTATTGGAACTGGACGAAATCCAAGGCCAAGAGCAAGGCGGAGGCCAAGGAGAAGGGCTACACCCATACGCCGAAGGCTTATAAGGGCTATGTCGCGCAGAGGATGCCGGATGGGGTCTATATCGGCTTCAAGCCCGACAAGGTCAACAAGTCCGGCTATCTCGAGTTCTACTCCGACCTGATGAAGGAGAAGGGACTGCCCGAGATGCCGAGCTATACCCCGGTACCCGAACATCAGGAGATGGCGCCGGAGGATCTGATCCTGACGACCTACAAGGTGGCCGTGCATACCCACTCCCGGACCACGCACCTCAAATGGCTCGCCGAGATCTATCATGACAATCCGGCCTGGATCAACCCGGAGACGGCCGCGGAGCGCGGTATCGCGGCGGGCGATGACATCAAGGTCACCTCCAGCGTCGGCGAGTTTACGACCAAGGCGCGGGTCACTGAGGGCATCATCCCCGGCGTCGTTGCGGTCTCCTTCCACGTGGGTCGGTCACAGAGCGGCCGCTTTGCCTCCGGCAACAAGTCGCCGCTGGCGAATGATGACGATCCTGATCTGAAGCTCATCTGGTGGGACAAGCACGGGGTCCACCCCAACACGGCGATCCCGAACACGCCGGACCCCATCAGCGGGCAGCAGCGTTGGATGGATACCGTGGTCAAGGTCGCCAAGGTGTAGCGCAGCTGTGGGGCCTTTGAAATAAGGCGCGACTGGGCGCGTCCCGAGCCCAGTCGGCGGCTTCAGCGCGGAGCGGCATCCGTAGAGTGAGTCAAAATGGCGTCATCCCTGAATCCTGAGGCCGCGCATGTTCGGGCGCTCGGAGATGTCTGCGGTCTTCTGGCCGCGCTGTTCCGGGAGGAGCCCTCACAGGCGCTGCTGGTCGAGATGAAGGCACCGACCTTCGCGAAACATTTGTCCGATCTTGGGATCGATCTCGGGATCGATCTCAGCGGGGACTTTGCAAAAGGGTCCGACGCGGAGCTTGCGGAGGATCTGGCCGTGGAGTACGCCAGGCTCTTCCTTGGGCCGGGGAGCCATATCTCCCCCCACGAATCCGTCCATCACCACAGAGACCAAGGGGACTCGGGCTTGCTGTGGGGCAGCGAAACGGTCGCAGTCAAGCGCTTCATCGAATCGGTCGGCGTCGAGTACGCGCCGGACTATACCGGAATCCCTGACCACATCAGTGTGGAGTTGGAGTTTCTGCAAAAGCTCGCCCACGCTGAGGCCGATGCCCTGGGCAAGCAGGATTGGGCGCTGGCGCGGGATGCGCTGGTGCTGCAGCAGACATTCGTCGACGAGCACCTGAGCCGCTGGGCACCAGAGTTTTGCGATAAGGTCATCGCCAGCGCGAGGCTGCCTTTCTATCGGGAGTCAGCCGGTCTGCTGCGGGAATTGCTGGATGGCATGCGGCTGCGGATCAAGCAAGTCCTGGCGCGGGTCGACGGGCTGTTGGCGGCGGGAGATGGGATGGATTGAGCCTGAAAGGCGTCGTTGAGCCGCAGGTTTCGCAGATTGGCGCAGATGATTCAAGCGCTTTGAAGCTCTACTGGCTTCACGCGGCTGATGAGGCGGATACCGTCTTCTCGGCTTCGGTTCTTGGTGCGTTGTTCTGCGGGAATCTGGGTCAGCTGCGGTCTGTTCTCTGAGTGCTTCCTTCTTCTGCAGCAAACGACTGCTCGCGACCGACAGAGC
>JAAAOQ010000132.1 GCA_009908845.1 Gammaproteobacteria bacterium | reverse complement strand
AGAGCACTGGAACCACCTGATCCCATGCCGAACTCAGAAGTGAAACGGTGCATCGCCGATGATAGTGTGGGGCCTCCCCATGCGAAAGTAGGTCACCGCCAGGGGTTATTTCGCCTTCGGGCAACGAAGCCCACTCTCGATTGAGGGTGGGCTTTTTTATTGGGCCGCATCTTGGCGTTCTATGCGGCTTTCGCATCCTCAATCCCGGACTGCCTCGGAATTTCTGCTGCATCCCAAGCCACGCCGTTGATGCCGGCGACGGCGGGGTAATCGACACGGGTCAGCATGTGGTGGAGCCCGTGGCCGAACTCATGGAACAGGGCCTGAACCTCATCGTGCGTCAAGAGTGTCGGTAGGCCCTCGATTGGAGGCGTGAAGTTGCAGACCAAGTACGCCGTGGGAGCTGTCGTCTCCGACGGCTCATGAGTCGGTTCGTGCAGACATCCATCCAAGCGCCGCCACTCGCATAGCGTGTCTGCCGCAAGTCGTTCGGGCCAATAGGGTATGTCCCAGGTCTCTAACCGTGCGGGTCCGCCATGTTCACTCGCAAAGCCTTGGACCTCTGCGAGCTCTCGGCGTGCCTGAGGTGTTGAGCGGCGGGCGAGATCGTTCAGAAAGGCCATGACGTCATCGGTGCTCCGCGCCATTTTGAGCTCGAGTGATACCTCAGCATAGTTGCTGAAGCCGAGTAGTTGAGCCTGTTCATGGCGGAGCGCCAATATCTCTTCGATGATTTGGCTGTTATCCCACTGACCGGCGTTTGGCCCCTGATCCGATGCGCGCGTCGTATAGGCCTCGTAGATCGCCCGGCGAAGCGCCCTATCCTCGGCGTACTTCATCACTGGGAGGTAGGATGGGATGTCCAAGGTTAACACCCAGCCATCAAGCTCCCGCTCTTCCGCCAAATGCTTGGCAAGTGCGATCGTGGAATCCGGAAGACCGGCGAGGTGATCCGGGTTGGTGATGTGCTTGAACCAGGCCTTGGTGGCGTCGAGAAGCTTTTCCTCGAATTGGCTGGTCAGCCGGGACAGCTCGTTACTGATCTCTTTGAAACGCGCCTTCGCCTATTTGGCTAGGTCAACACCGGCAAGATGCATGTCGCGCAGCGCGTTCGCTAGCATCTTCCGCTGCGCGGGATCGAGATCATCGGTCTCGGCAACACGCTGATAACCGCGATAGAGCTTCTCGTTGTGACCCACCTCGGTTGCATACGCGCTCAGCTTCGGAAGACATGCGTTGTACGCGGCACGCAGCGCATCGGAGCTCATGACCGCGTTCAAGTGACTGATGGGTGACCAAGCGCGGGCGAGGCGGTCATCCTCTTCCTCGATCGGCTGAACGAGGCTGTCCCAGGTTGCGGAGTCGATATCCTGGGGTCAGGGCCGCAATCAGGCGCCGCCCCTCGGCGATCAGGGTATCGATTGCCGGCTCGGCATGCTCCGGCGTAATGCGAGTAAAGGCCGGGTGAACCCGGTCTTCGAGCAGTGGATTTTCCATCGTTTCGATCAAAGAGGCTATCACCGATTAGGTCTCATCCGGCTGCCATCTCATTTAGCTAGCAGATGTGTTCAGTTCCGCATCGGGTCACGGCGAAGGGGTTGTGGCAGCAAACCTGCGTGGCACGCGCAGTAGATGCGACTCGGCGGGTGCCCTTTCAAACAGCGCCGTCAGTTCGTCAAGAAGCCGCGGTTTTCGAGCTCTGGCACACGCCCGCTTCGGAGCAGCCGGACCTGCTCAGACTTCGGTCGAGGTTGAAACAGCCGTGGCACGCAAAGGTAATGGCGCCAGAGCTCATAGCGAGCGGGATCGGCACCAGATCGGTCGATCGGTTGCCAGTCGACGTCGCCTTCGATCCACTCGAAGCGCCCGGCATGACCAAACGCGTAGGTTCGATGGGCGCCGTTCGGGGTGCACCGGATACCTTCGAAGCTGAGGTTGCGACTGCCGTTGCTGGTTTCGGCGACGAGTACGTAGCGCACAACCTGGTCCGAACCGACCTCGAGGCTCGCACGGTCGAGGTAGTAGGTGAAGCGAGGGGATGCCTGATCAAGCGACAGCCTGATTAGGTCTTGATCCGCTGGCCAAGCCGGCAGCTCCTCCACGCGTCTCTCAGTCCATTTCTTGCCAGGCTTGACGCTCTTTGGAACGACCTCTTCGGGGCCGAAGACGAAGGGCGATTGTGCCTGGCCGGCTCCCGCAACGGTGAGCAGAAAGAGACTGAGGGCGAACAGGAACGGCGGCATGGGCAGGTCGGATGCTGGGGGTAGGTCGGATGCTGGGGGTCGATTGGCGCGAACGATCCAGAGGATAGCAGAGACGCCGCGGAACCACAGTGCGCCGAAGGGGTCGTGATAGCATGCAAGTTGAAGCGACCGCCGACGAGGTTTCTAGGGCAGCACGATGACCAACGTACGGAGTTATCAAGGGCTTGAGCCGCGCATCGCCCCTGATGCGTGGATTGACGAGGCCGCGGTTGTGATCGGCGATGTCGAGATCGGCGAACAGGCGTCGATCTGGCCAACGGCGGTACTACGCGGCGACATTCATCGAATCCACGTTGGCGCCGGCAGCAATGTCCAGGACGGAAGCGTGCTGCATGTTTCCCATGACTCCCGCTTTCTGCCGGGTGGTGCGCCGACCATCGTTCACGAGCGCGTCACCATCGGCCATCACGCGACCCTGCACGGTTGCGAGGTGCACGATCATTGCCTGATCGGTATCGGTGCCACCGTACTTGACCGCGCCGTGCTAAGGCCTCGGCTCATGCTCGCGGCCGGCTCACTCGTCCCTCCCGGGAAAGTCCTGCAGAGTGGCTTCATGTATATCGGCTCGCCTGCCAAGCCGTCCAGAACGTTGACCGACTTGGAGCTCGAATACCTCGACTACGCGGCCCAACATTATATCGAGCTGGCGATCAAGCATCGTGCGACAGCGATCTGAAGGCATGGATTCGACTGCCATCTCGCCACCTTCTTGCCGGCGATGCTGCGATGGACGGCGTTCCCCGTCAGCTGGGTCGCCCTGTCCCGTTTGTCGGCCCCCGCGTTGAACCATGTCGAAGCACCTGCTCTTGGGCGCGATTGCGCTGTTGAGTGCAACATTGGTCTGGCTGACGCTGGTGTGGAGTCCGGCCGGCGATGCGCCGGGCCGGCATGCGCGGCTCGATCTCAACGCACCCCCGGCTGGCGGGGATTTCCAGTTGGTTTCGGCGAACGGGCCGGTCCGCCTGGATGATCTGCGTGGGAAGGTGGTCTTGCTCTACTTCGGTTATACAGCCTGCCCGGATATCTGCCCGACTAATCTCGCGATCATTGCGCTGGCGCTGCGCGCACTGACGCCTGGCGAGCTCGACCGCGTCCAGCCGATCTTCGTGAGCGTCGACCCGCAGCGGGACGCACCGGAACATCTCGCTGATTATGTTGCCTACTTTCATCCGAGCATCATTGGTGTCACCGGTGCCGAGCACGAGGTGTCCGCCGTGGCGGCTAAGTATGGCGCTGCCTACCAACGGAGTGAGCAGCCAGGATCGGCGATGGGCTACATGGTCGATCACTCGGCGTATACCTATCTCATCGACGCCAACGGGGTGTTGGTGGATGTACTCGATCACGCAACACCCGCCGAAGAGATCGTCCAGGCGCTGCGCCGCCAGCTCGCGACGCCGCCAATGAGCACGAAGCAGGCAGGGCGTTAGGGCCCTGCGCATTGACCAAAATTGCTAATTTCTGATATATATATTCGGATTTGCATGGTCAAGGCTGGAGCCGGTGGCCGCCATCCACGAACATCGACGCAACGGTAGTGAACATGAAGATATCGCTGATCGCCGGAACCCTTTCCTCTGCTATTTTGGTCTCGTTGGCCGCCGGGCCCGCCGTGGCGTCAAGCAAACTCTCCACCGAGCTTGGCGGTAACCTGGAGAAAGGCAAGGAAAAGGCCGGTCAGATTTGTCAGGCCTGTCACGGCCTCGATGGTAACGGTACCCCCGGGCAACCGCTGTGGCCGAAGCTCGCCGGGCAACACCCGCGGTATATCTACAAGCAGCTGAAGAATTTCAAACAGAATGAGCGGTGGAATGCGCAGATGTCGCCAATGGCGATGCCGCTGACCGATGAGGAGATGCGTAACCTCGCTGCTTACTACTCTTCGCTTGAACAATCCGAGGGGACAGCCGACGCCGAACTGGTCAAGAAGGGTGAAAAGTTGTATCGAGCAGGAAACCCCGAGACAGGCGTGCCGGCCTGCTCCGGTTGTCACGGTCCGGCAGGGCTCGGCAGCAACCTTGCGAAGTTTCCGAGGATTTCGGGTCAGTTCTCCGAATACACCGCCCAGACCTTGACCCATTTCCGTGCAACCGAACGGGCGAATGATCCGAACGGGATGATGCGTGGCGTCGCGGCCAATCTGACCGACGAAGAGATCGCAGCCGTCGCTGCCTACATCGAGGGGCTCTCCCAGTAAAGGCGTCGCGGCGCGATCGAGGCGCGCTCGCGGTTGCGGTCTCGCGGGAGCCCGCATCCGCGAAGGCTGCGCTGACACCTGCAGGCCCTGGCGCAAGCACGTATGATGCCCCAGTGCCTTGAGTAGCATAGCCTGTGGCCGCTTGCGCGCACGGTGTGAATCGCCTCCGGCTGCTCACATACAATATCCAGGCCGGGATCGAATCCCGCCGCTATCGGGACTATGTCGCGAATAGCTGGAAGCACTTGGTGCCTCACGCTGGGCGGCAACGGAACCTCGCCAGCATCGGCACTCTGCTCCAGGGGTTCGATATCGTCGGCCTGCAAGAGGTCGATGCGGGTAGTCTACGCAGCGGTTACATCGACCAGTCCCAATATCTGGCTCACCAAGCCGGGTACCCTTATTGGTTGTCACAAGTCAACCGCGAGATCGGTCTTCTCGCCCGACATAGTAACGGCTTGCTCAGTCGTATTCGCCCTGCGACCGTCACCGAGCACAAACTACCTGGCTTGCCCGGTCGCGGGGCGATGCTGGTGGAGTTCGAAACCACGGCACACGAACCCTTCGTGGTCTGCGTGCTTCACTTAGCGCTCGGCCGCCGCGCCCAGCGGCGGCAACTGGATTATCTCGTTGACGTCGCTCGTCACTACAGGCTGATCGTACTGATGGGGGACTTCAACTGCGGCTGCAACTCACGCATGTTTCGGATGGCCGTTTCGGCCGCTGGGTTGCGCGGACTCGACTGTGAGCTCAAGACGTTTCCGAGTTGGCGTCCTGCCCGAAACCTCGATCACATCCTCGTTTCGAGCCCGCTGAAGATCGACAGTGCGCGTGTTCTCGACTACGCGCTATCGGACCATTTGCCGATCAGTACGGAGGTCGCGCTGCCGGACGGGATAGCCTTGATCACGTCCCATTCTAAGCTCAAGGTCTCGGTTTAGACGCCCCAACAAAGCCGTTGCTTGTTGCTTGACTCGCAAAGCAGTTGATTGCGATGGCCCTCATGGGCCGCTCTCTGAGCCCTTCGAACGGAAGCTTTCACTCCTGCACATAGAAGTGATGCCAAGGGCCAATTCCGATGGCTTCGAGCACGACGAAGAGCTTGGGCAGCGGTTGGCCTTCTGCTGGAAAGACTGGCTCGAGTGCGACGAAAAGCGATCCATAGCCAGCATGGCGGCCCCAATTCCACGCCCAGCCAGGCTCGAGGGCGCTGCAGGCCTCGCATCTCAGAGAGTCCTCGGGGTCTGCAGGCTGCCCAACACTCGTGCTGTCGCAGAGCTGTTGCCGCCAGTTCGCGAGCGCCTTGCCGCAGACAGGGCAGCGCGGTGCGCGCGCATTCCGACCGCTGCGTCTCTGAGGGATAGCGAACGGACCTTCAAGCTGGATCTCTAATGCCGGAGGCAGGTTGGTCTCCGGTCCAAGCTGCACCGCGCAACCCGTGAATGCGATGAGCTCGAATAGGTCTGCGCCGGCCTGATAGCGGTTGGCTGCGCCGGCCTGGGCTTCGCCGAGCAGTCCGGCGGCTTGAAGCTCGTGCGCGAGTCGCTGCAGGGGCGTGCGAGCCGTGGGCGTGCTCGGCGTCAGGAACATCCGACCGCTATGCAGGCGCGCAGTCGCACGATTGAAGGCTTGGGTGGCCATGCTGTCTTCGGGCTGTCCTCGGTCTGTCCTCGCGCTTCCTCGGAGGGTCTGCGGAAACGCACACTCGGTTCAGTTTGCCTCAGATATGGTTCTGAAGAGACCCGTTCACCTATGAGCTCTATCGTACACATCAGCCTTGCCATTGCCATCGTGCTGTCGACGACCCTTGCCCGCGCCGGCGACACGGGGCCGGAAACAGGACGCGTCGTTGGTCCCGAGATCAATGCCTACTACCATGATGCCGATCCAGCGCGTTGGCTGGAGGTCTTCGAGAGGCCGGGTCGCGAACTGTTCGATCGCCGTCAGGAGATCGTTGACGCGCTCGCGTTGCGCCCCGGCGCCGATGTCGCTGACGTCGGTGCGGGGACCGGTCTCTTTACGATGCTCTTCGCCTCTCGAGTGGGTCCTGAAGGACGCGTCTATGCGGTCGATATCTCGCGGCCATTCGTCGAAGCGATTCGCGAGCGGGCGCGCGCCGCCGGACTGGAGAATGTGATCGGTATCGTCAACGCTCAGCAGGGCGTCGAATTGCCTGCTGGTAGCGTCGATCTGGTATTCATCGCGGATACCTACCATCATTTCGAATATCCGCACGCGATGCTGGCATCGATCCATCGTGCCCTGAGGCCAGACGGCACGCTTGCTGTGATCGACTTCCGTCGTCTTCCCGGTTTCAGCAGCGCCTGGGTCATGGGCCATGTGCGTGCTGGTCGCGCGCAGGTGATCAGGGAGGTTCGCGCCGCCGGATTCGAGCTGGTGGAGGAGCCTGTGCAGCTCGACGGTAACTACTTCCTGAGATTTCGCAAGCGGGCTGGGTAACCTGAGGTCGGGGGCACCGCAGCCTTGCCGCTTGGGGTCGCCATCAGCATCAAGATCGCACTCTGTTCGGGCTTCTTAGAGGCCCTATCAAAATGCCTGGCTAGCCTGCACAAGCTGCTGATTTGCTAGGCCGCAAAGGGCATTCTGTTCGGGCTTCTTGTAGTCCCTACCACAACGTCCACTAGACTGGCGCAAGCTCCTGATTGATTTTGCCGCAGGCGCCATTCGGCTACGGCTTCTCAGTGCAATCTGTCCCAGCAATGGAGACTCCGTGCTTGATCAAGGAGCCAGCGGCTCTGATGTGATGCCGCTCAGTGTGCACTCGAGCTCGGTCGCTCGCTACCGGATAGCGCGCGCACCGCGCTGACCGCTGCCTGACCAGCGGTGTCGATATCCGACTCCCGTCCGGAGAGGGTCAGGCGGCCGAACGCACCGACGGCGCGCACATCGATCAGGGTGATGTTGGCGGCCTTCTCTGCCTCATTGGCGGCGTAGACGATGTAGCCGGCCGGCTCGGTCTCGAGGATGAACATGCTTTGGCCGGGAAGGATCATTGATCCGCGGCGGTTCTGTCGGTTGATCAGCACCGTATGATCAGGAGTCATCGCTCGGATCACCTCGTTCCAGGCGATGCGGCACTTTTGCCGATCGTCCTCGCGTGCGCGCAGGGTCCGCAACACGGCATGCCCGGCCTCGATGACGTCGCTCTGATCACGCTGATGGATCACCATCGACCCGAAGGCGCGCTCGACCACCTGCTGACCAAGGTGAACCCGGGTCGCCTTCAATGCGACATCGGTCAAACGGTGTACCGCCATGCCCGGGGAGACCTCGATCCACATGCAGGCATCGCCCGGCACCGGGAGGAACCCCTGGGAGACGGTCCCGAGGTATTCGGCGAGCTGCGGTTGCAGGGAATCGATGTAGATATAGGTTCGAAGCTTGATCATTGGAGCACAAGCATCTCCAGTCGTCGGGGCTCGAAGCGGCTGACGCGATGGGTTTGGGGCGGTGGTTGACCTGCTGGTCCGGAGCGTCAAACGACGGGCCGGTGTCGGCTCCCGCGCGGGCATAACCTTAAATGATACCGCAAAATGGCCTCGGCTGGTCCCTGCTGAAGCGCCCCGCTGCCGAGCTGGCTGGGCAGGCTAACGCCGGGCGCGGAAGAATGCCTTGAGCTGAGCGCTGCAGCGCTCTGCGAGCACGCCGCCCGTACAAGCGGTATGGTGGTTGAAGCGGGAATCGGTTGGCAGCAGGTTGAACACTGAGCCGCAGGCACCGGCCTTCGGGTCCCTTGCGCCGAAGATCACCCGTCGCAACCGAGCATGGACGATCGCGCCGGCACACATCGGGCAGGGCTCGAGTGTCACGTATAGATCACAGCCCGGCAAACGATAATTGCCGATGCGCTGCCCGGCCTCGCGCAGGGCCTGGACCTCGGCATGCGCGGTCGGGTCATGGGTTGCGATCGGACAGTTCCAGCCTTGAGCGAGGATCGCGCCGTCGCGCACTACCAATGCGCCGACGGGCACCTCATCGTGATGCGCAGCGCATTCGGCCAGCGCGATCGCTTGCTCCATAAAGAATGCGTCGCTGAGCGGGTCGGCTGCCACAGATCGCCCGCTAGCAGGGTCTGCGACCGCCCGCCTCTAACGTCACTCCCACTCGATCGTCCCGGGCGGCTTGCCGGTGATGTCGTAGACGACCCGCGAGACCCTGGGCACCTCGTTGACGATGCGGCGGCTGACCTGGTCCAGGAACGGGTAGGGCAGATGCGCCCAGCGTGCGGTCATGAAGTCGATGGTCTCGACGGCTCGCAGCGCGATCACGTGCTCGTAGCAGCGGTTATCGCCGACGACACCGACCGAGCGGACGGGCAGAAAGACCGCGAACGCCTGTGAGACCTGACCGTAGAGCTCGGCCGTGCGCAGCTCTTCGATGAAGATGTGATCGGCAAGTCGCAAGGTGTCGGCGTACTCCTTGCGCACCTCGCCGAGGATACGCACGCCCAGGCCCGGGCCCGGGAACGGGTGCCGGTAGACCATCTCGGCCGGCAGTCCGAGCTCGACGCCGATCTTGCGGACCTCGTCCTTGAACAGCTCGCGCAAAGGCTCGACCAGGCCGAGGCGCATCCGCTCCGGCAGGCCGCCGACGTTATGATGTGACTTGATCACCTTGGCCTGACCGGTCTTGGCGCCGGCCGATTCGATCACGTCGGGATAGATCGTCCCCTGGGCCAGCCATTTGACGCCTGGGAGCATCGCGGCCTCGGCCTCGAACACCTCGATGAAGGTGTTACCGATGCGCTTGCGCTTCTCTTCCGGGTCCTCGATGCCTGCCAATCGGCCCAGGAATTGGGTCTCGGCATCGACCCGTTTGACCCGCACGCCCATGTGGCGAGCGAAGGTCGCCATCACCTGATCGCCCTCGCCCTGGCGCAACAAGCCGTTGTCGACGAAGATGCAGGTCAGTCGATCGCCGATGGCCCGGTGCAGCAATGCCGCGACCACCGAGGAGTCGACGCCGCCGGAGAGCCCGAGCAGCACCTCGTCATCGCCCGTTTGCTCGCGAACCGCGTGCACCGCCTCCTCGATGATGTTCGACGGGGTCCAGAGTCGACCGCAGCCGCAGATCTCATGACAAAAGCGCTCGATGATGCGCTGGCCCTGGCGGGTGTGGGTGACTTCGGGGTGGAACTGAACCCCATAGAAGCGGCGCGCTTCGTCGGCGATGCCAGCGAGCGGCGCATTGTCGGTTTCGGCGATCACCGAGAAGCCGGGCGGCAGGGCCTCGACCCGGTCGCCATGGCTCATCCAGACATCGAGCAGCCCATAGCCCTCGGGGCTGGCATGATCCTCGATATCGCGCAGCAACCGCGAGTGGCCACGTGCGCGCACCTGGGCATAGCCATACTCGCGCTGCTGCGAGGCCGCGACCTCTCCACCGAGCTGCGCGGCCATCGTCTGCATCCCGTAGCAGATGCCGAGCACCGGTGCGCCTAGCTCGAAGATTGCTGACGAGACACGGGCCGTTGCCTGGGCATGGGCCGACTGCGGGCCGCCTGAGAGGATGACGCCCGAGGGCGCGAACGCGCGCACGGTCTCGTCGCCGAGATCCCAGGGATGCAGCTCGCAGTAGACGCCGGCCTCGCGCACGCGGCGTGCGATCAACTGACTGTACTGCGACCCGAAGTCAAGGATCAGGATGCGGTCGGCATGGATATTCGCCATCTGGTGCTCGAACGGCAGGCCCGGGTAGAAACGAGGTACTGGACTGCTCCAGGCGACGCGGGCCGGGCCGCCGCGCCGGTTCCTTGAAAAGCCCGATCAGGCTGATCCGACAGATCCGAAACGATCCGATCAACACAGCCGCTTGACTCGCGTAAGCTTCTGATCCAACTGGTCTCAGAGGACGTTCTGTTGCCGTGAATCATGCGAGATTGATCGTTCGGGGTGGCGCCGTGCCATGAACGTTAGGGCTTCTAAGATGCCCTATCAAGATGCCTGGCTAGCCTGCACAAGCTGCTGATTTGCTAGGCCGTAGAGGGCATTCTGTTAGGGCCTCTAAGGATTTGTCCATCATGTACTGCCCAGAGCTGACGCGGCCGGTCGCTCCGAGATCGCGAGGTGATTCCTGGAAAGTCGGACAGCCACTGAAAGGTGCTTCATCCTCAGTTGTCGATCCGATAGTTCGGCGCTTCCTTGGTGATCTGCACGTCATGGACATGCGATTCGCGCATGCCGGCGGCGCTGACGCGCACGAACTGCGGCTTGGTGCGCATCTCGTCGATCGTCCGGCAGCCGGTATACCCCATGCTAGAGGCCAGCCCGCCGACGAGCTGGGTGGTGACATTGAGCACGCTCCCCTTGTACGGCACCCGGCCTTCGATCCCTTCGGGCACCAGCTTCTCTTTGTCGGTCTGTTCCTGGAAGTAGCGGTCGCTGGAGCCGTCTTTCTGCCCCATCGCACCCAGTGAGCCCATCCCGCGGTAGGACTTGTAGGAGCGGCCCTGATAGATCTCGACCTCGCCCGGCGCCTCATCGGTGCCAGCGAACAGACCGCCGACCATGACGCTGTGCGCGCCGGCGGCGATCACCTTGGCGACATCACCGGAGAAACGCAGTCCGCCATCGGCGATCAGCGGCACCCCGGTGCCTTCAAGCGCCTCGGTTACGTTGCTGACCGCGGTGATCTGCGGTACGCCGACGCCAGCGACGATCCGAGTCGTGCAGATCGAGCCAGGCCCGATCCCGACCTTCACTGCGTCGGCACCGGCTTCGACCAGGGCCACCGCCGCATCGGCGGTCGCGATGTTCCCACCGATCACCTGGACCTCGGGGAAATGGTGCTTGATCCAGCGGACGCGGTCCAATACGCCCTGCGAGTGACCGTGCGCGGTGTCGACGACCAGCACGTCGACCCCGGCTTCAACCAGCGCCGTGACGCGCTCATCGGTGCCCTGGCCGACCGCGACGGCAGCCCCGACTCGCAGCCGCTCATGGCCGTCGCGCGACGCCTTCGGGAAATCGGTCGCCTTTTGGATGTCCTTGACCGTGATCAGACCGCGTAGCTCGAAGTCATCATTCACTACGAGGAGCTTCTCGATTCGGTGCTTGTGCAGAAGGTTTACCACCTCATCCCGGCTCGCCCCCTCTTTGACCGTGACCAACCGCTCTCGCGGCGTCATGATCGCCGAAACCGGCGCATCCATCCGGCGTTCGAAGCGCAGATCGCGACCGGTGACGATACCGGCAAGCTGACCGCCCTCGGTCACCGGAACGCCAGAGATGTTGTGCGCCCGTGTCAGCGCTAGTACCTCCCCAATGCTGATCTCGGGCGTGACCGTGATCGGGTCGCGTATGATGCCGCTCTCATACTTCTTGACCGCCAGCACTTCGCGCGCCTGACGCTCGGCTGACATGTTCTTGTGGACGATACCGATGCCACCTTCAAGCGCCATTGCAATCGCAAGGCGTGCTTCCGTCACGGTGTCCATGGCCGCCGAAACCAGCGGGATCTTGAGCTCGATCTCACGGGTCAGACGGGTGCTGAGGTCGACCGCATTCGGGGCGACCGCGGAGTGCGCTGGGACGAGCAGCACGTCGTCGAAGGTGAGGGCTTCCTCGAGCAGGCGCATGACGGAACCTCGCAGCTTGGGACAATGCCGGGGTGGGGCCGCCGGCTGGAATCTGGAGTGGTTAGATTCCAAAAAGTTAACTTCACATCATAAAAAATCAACGCGGACTAGGCAATCCCGGCGTTCAAGCAGCGCAGTGCTCACCCTACTCGGGCGGGCGCAGGCCGCGCTGGCCCTAGCGCTATCTCCGCTGAGGCTTGCTCTTCGGTGGCCTGCCTGAATGGTGGTGCCCGCCTCACCACCAGTGATCGATTTCTCGCGCGATATCTACAGCGTCTCGCGGTTGAATGCCGAGGTGCGCGCGGTTCTCGATGGCAGCTTCCCGCTGCTCTGGGTCCAAGGGGAGCTCTCGAACCTTTCGCAGCCTGCGTCTGGGCATCTGTATTTCAGCCTCAAGGATGATGCGTCGCAGGTGCGCTGCGCGCTGTTTCGCAGCAAGCGGCGGCTGCTCACCCTTAAGCCGAGCAACGGCCAGCAAGTGCTGGTGCGCGCCCGGGTTGGGCTCTACGAGCCGCGCGGAGACTATCAGCTCATCGTCGAGCAGATGGAAGCGGCTGGTGATGGTCTGCTGCGCCGGCAACTAGAGCAGCTCAAGCAACGTCTCGCTGACGAGGGCCTGTTCGCTGAGTCTCGAAAACAGAGCCTGCCGCTCTATCCACGCCAGGTCGGCTTGATCACCTCCGCGAGTGGGGCAGCGTTGCAGGATCTGCTGACGGTGCTGGCGCGGCGGTTTCCGTTGCTGCCGGTGCTGATCTATCCGGCTGTTGTTCAGGGTGCGCAGGCGGCAGCGGGACTGATTGCAGCAGTCGAGCTTGCCAATCGGCGTCGGGACTGCGATGTGCTGATCATCGCCCGTGGCGGTGGATCGCTGGAAGACCTGATGCCTTTCAACGACGAGGGCCTGGCTCGAGCGATCGCGGCTTCGCAGCTCCCCATCGTGACCGGGATCGGTCATGAGGTCGATCTCAGCATCGCGGACCTGGTCGCCGATCAGCGCGGTGCGACGCCCTCTGCAGCAGCGGCCCTGGTTGCGCCCGATGCGGCCGATGCGCAGCATCGGCTCGGTCTGCTCGAGACACGTCTTGCGCACACGCTGTGCCATCGGCTTTCGGCCGCATCGCAGCGGTTCCTGGCGCTGCGCCGCCATCTCCAACTGCTCCACCCGCGTGCTCGGCTCGAGCAGTGGATTCAGCGCGTCGATGAGCTAACGCGCCGCCTTGAACAGGCGGTCGGCCGAAGGCTGGCCGCGGCATCGCAGCAGCTCGAGCGCTCGCAGCAGCGTTTGCACACCGCCTCGCCCCTAGGCCGGCTGCGTGAGCAGGTCGGACGGGTTGCATGGGCAAGGGAGCGCCTGGCCGCGGCCGTGACTGGCTCCGTCATGCAGCGCCGACACCGCGTTGCGGCACTCGCCGCCGGTTTGCAGGCCCGGAGCCCGTTATCGACCCTAGCGCGCGGGTATGCGCTTGTGACGGATGCCCAGAGCGGGGAGCTCGTGCGGAGCCAGGAGCAGGTTCCCGTCGGGACAAAGATTGCTGTGCGCGTCCAGCAGGGCTCGTTTGCAGCAGTCGTGACTGACCAGGAGGATGCGCAGGGTGAGTCGGAAGGCGGGGTCTGAGCGGCCAGACCCCCTTGCCGGAGCCCGGTCAGGCTCGACGTGTCAGTCTTGGGCGGTTTCTGTTAGGTTCTTCCTCTCGGAAGCGGTCAACGGCCGTTTCTAGGGTTAAACCTCATACCAGCCTTGCTGGTATAGCCATCCAACCTAATGCGAGCACGGACCCCTTTGATTTTGGCGGCAGTGATGCAGGACAACCGAAAGGGTCTGTACGGATATCAGTGCGGTTGACTATATGAGGCTCGCCGTCTTCATCGTACGGCTGGCCACAGAGCCCGGCTCTGTTACCGACGCGATATGCCTGGAAGACAATCGGAGATCCGACGCATGCGGTACGGGCTGTTCCGGCAATCGCCTGAGGCGATGCTGAGCCTGGCAAACCGGAGTGCTTGCGAGCAAAGGACCCGCTGGCGGTCCCGTTGAGCGGCCGAGTCATCCCTGATCCAGCGCTGCGCGGGCGCGCTTGAGGAAGACACGCATCTCCTTGGCTGCTTGCGCATCCCCCTTCGATTCGGCCACGTCAATTCCCCTATCCAGTGCGGTCACCGCCTCCGCGTGCTGCTCGTTCTGGGCGAGTGTCTTGCCATAGAGCTTCCAGGCGGCCGAGTAGCCTGGGTCTTGTCGCACCGCTTCGGCAAGATGGCTCAGCGCGGACTCGGTCTCGCCTTGCTTCAAATACTCGTTGCCGAGGCTGTAGCGCAGGATCGCCGAATCCTGTCCGCGCGAGCGCATCGCCTCAAGGTTATCGATGATGCTCATGCTGGACTCCGATATCGATGGTTGGTCATCCCTTCGGATTAGACCCACCAGGCCGGTGAGGCTTGGTCTATTATCGGCCGGATGAGAACAAGAGGGGCCTGAGGAGGATTGACCGATGCAAGCGGTGATCGATCGTGGTTATTGTCTGCGGCATCCCGGCAAGATCATCCAGCTGTTTGGATTGAACGTCTACGTCGGGATGCTGTTGGATAAACGCAAGACGTTACTCGAGCATCTGGTCGATCACTACCGCAAGCACGCAACCCCCGCCTCGGGGGCGCTCGGCAATGCCTATAAGTGCTCGGCGCTCATGGAGTTTCGTGTTGCACGCCTCTATGCGGCCATGGCGGAACGGTTTGCGGAGGACGCCGATGCCGCCGCGCTGTTCCAGGACCTGAGCGAGGAGGAGATGGAGCACGGACGGATCATGCTGACCTGTCTGTTCCACGTTACAGCAGGGCCTGACCTCTGCTTCATTCCCAGCGTGCGCGACCCGCAGGTGCGCAACGTGGTCGACCGTCTGCGCGAGCTCGAGCGGCAGGTCCCGGAGATGGACCTCGACGAGGCGCTGCGAGCGACGGCAGAGCTGGAGGGCGGCGAGATCAACGTGATCTTCGGTCGCCTGTTGGCCCAGGTCGATCGGGCCCAGTTGTCGCTGTTCGCAGAGGAGCTCGAGGCGTCCCAGAAACACAGCGAGACGGTGCCAAGGCGCATTGCCGAGCTCAAGCAGCGGGCCAAAGCCAGAGCCAGAGCCGTGACCACGTGACCAGGATCGGTTTCCGATGCTCGCGGCACCGCCTTGTCCCTGCTGGCGAGCAGCGCGCCGGAACATGAGGGCGGGCGGTCCTCGGAATTGCCCCCGGCGCTGCGCTGCGTTCAGCGGCGCCAGAAGGCCGGGCTCAGCAAGACCAAGAGGGTGAAGATCTCGAGCCTGCCGAGCAGCATCGCGACGCAGAGAATCCAGATCCCGACGTCGTGCATGCCGAAGTAATGGGCACCGACGGTGGCAAGGCCCGGGCCGAGGTTGTTGATGCAGGCGGCGACGGCGGAAAAGGCCGTGAGCAGGTCGAGCCCGGTTGCGGCGAGGCCGAGGTACATCAGCGTAAAGGTTGCGACATAGAGCGAGAAGAACCCCCAGACCGCATCGACGACACGATGGTTGACGACCTTGCCGCCGATGCGCACGGGTAGCTGGGCATTCGGGTGGATCAGACGTCCGATCTCGCGCAGCCCTTGTTTGATGAGCAACAGAAAGCGGATGACCTTGATCCCGCCGCCGGTCGAGCCTGCGCAGCCGCCGATGAAGGCCAGGAAGATCAACAGGATCTCGATGAAGGGCGGCCAGTAATAGAAGGCCGCAGTGGTAAATCCGGTCGTGGTCCCGATCGAGACGGTCTGAAACAGCGCCTGGGTGAAGGATTCTTCCCAGTCGATGTAGGTGTTGGTGTAGAACAGGGCGACCGTGACGATGACGGTGACCACGATCATCAGGAACAGATAGAAGCGCAGTTCGCTGTCCTGTGCATAGACGCCGAGGTTGCGCCGCCGCAGTGCCAGAAAATGCAGTGCGAAGTTCATGCCCGACAGGAGCATGAACAGCACCGCAATCATCTCGATCAGGGTGCTGTCGAAGTATCCGATGCTCTCGTCGTGGGTCGAGAAGCCGCCGATCGCGACCGTGGAGAACGCATGCCCGATGGCGTCGAACGAGCTCATGCCGGCCAGCCAGTAGGCGAGTGCGCAGCTGACCGTCAGCCAGAGATAGATGTACCAGAGCGCCTTCGCCGTTTCGGTGATACGCGGTGTGAGCTTGGTGTCCTTCATTGGGCCGGGCGTCTCGGCGCGATAGAGCTGCATCCCGCCGATGCCGAGCATCGGCAGCACCGCGACCGCGAGCACGATGATGCCCATGCCGCCGAGCCACTGCAGTTGCTGGCGATACCAGAGCATCGAGTGCGGCAGGTTATCGATGCCCAGGATGACCGTGGCGCCGGTGGTCGTCAGGCCGGACAGGGATTCGAAGACCGAATTGGTCAACGAGAGCTCCGGCTCGTCCGAGAGCCAGAATGGGATCGCCCCTGACAGACCGAGCACGACCCAGAACAGCACCACGACGAGGAAGCCATCGCGCACCCTAAGCTCGTGACTGGCCCGCATCGACGGCAGCCAGATCAGAAACCCGAGTCCGAGGATCAGTGCGAACGCATAGAGGAAAGGCAGTCCGGCTCCGTCGCGATAGATCAGCGAGACCACGGCAGGCGGAAGCATGGTCACGCTGAATAGCATCAGCAGCAGCCCCAGGACCTTTTGAACGGTCAGGAAGCGTTTCATCCGGCTCGTTACGGGGATTGCTCGGCTTGGGTATAGGGGGTGGTTGCTGGTAGTCGCCGGGCTTGTTGGTCCGGGCGGATCACGGCCGCCGCGTCCTTAGAGGCCCTATCAAAGTGCTCGCCTAGCCTGCACAAGCAGCGGACCTTTAAGGCCGTAGAGTGCATTCTGTTAGGGATTCTTAGAAGAAGGTGACGCCGACCTGGAACAGCTTCTCGACCTCGGGGACGCGAAGCCGGTCCTGCAGGAACAGCACGACGTGATCGTCGGACTGGATGACGGTGTCGTGGTGTGCAATCAGGACCTCGTCTTCGCGCACGATCGCGCCGATGCTTGCCCCCTTCGGTAGCTGGACTGCATCGATCGGCCGTCCAACCACCTTAGACGAGTTTTGATCACCATGTGCGATCGCCTCGATCGCCTCGGCGGCGCCGCGGCGCAGCGAGTGCACGACCACGACATCGCCGCGGCGCACATGTTTGAGCAGACTGCCGATGGTGGCCTGCTGCGGCGAGATCGCGACATCGATCGGACCGCTCTGGACCAGGTCGACATAAGCCGTGCGGTTGATCAGCGCCATCGCCTTGCGGGCACCGAGCCGTTTCGCGAGCATCGCTGAGAGGATATTGGCCTCGTCGTCATTGGTGACGGCGCAGAAGACGTCGGTATCCTCGACGTTCTCCTCCAGAAGCAGCTCCTCGTCTGCGGCGTCGCCATGCAGCACGATGGTGCGCTCGAGGAGCTCGGCGATGTGCTTGCAGCGCTCGAGGTTGCTCTCGATCACCTTGACCCGGTAGTTGCGCTCGGTGACGCGCGCGAGACGGGTGCCGATGTTGCCGCCGCCGGCGAAGATCAGGCGCTTATAGGGCTTCTCCAGCCGCCGTAGCTCGCTCATCACTGACCGGATATGGCGCGGCGCGGCGACGAAGAAGACCTCGTCATCGGCCTCGATCACGGTATCGCCCTCGGGCTGGATCGCGCGGTCCTGGCGATAGATCGCCGCGACCCGGGCGTCGATGTGCGGCATGTGCTCGTAGAGGGTGCGCAGCTCTTGGCCGACCAGCGGCCCCCCATAGTAGGCACGCACTGCAACCAGCCGCACTCGGCCATTGGCGAAGTCGGTGACCTGGAGCGCACCGGGGTTTTGGATCAGCCGCAGGATATAGTCGGTGACCAGCTGCTCCGGACTGATCGTGACGTCGATCTTGAATGCGTCACCGCCAAAGAGCTTGTCGTGCTGGTCGAGGAAGCCCTGGGCGCGGACCCGCGCGATCTTGGTCGGGGTGTGGAATAGCGTGTAGGCGACCTGGCAGGCGACCATATTGGTCTCGTCGCTGTTGGTCACCGCGATGATCATCTCGGCATCCTCGCCGCCGGCGCGCGCCAAGACGTCAGGCTGGGCGCCATGGCCCTGCAGGGTGCGCAGATCGAAGCGGTCGGCGAGCTCGCGCAGGCGCTGGGCGTCGGTGTCGACGACCGTGATGTCGTTGGCCTCGTTGACCAGGTTGGCGGCCACCGAGGTGCCGACCTGCCCGGCGCCGAGGATGATGATCTTCACCGCCGTTCCTTGATCTCAATACCGAGCGAGCGCAGCTTGCGATAGAGATGGGTTCGCTCCATCCCGGCCTCTTTCGCCATCTTGCTCACGTTGCCGGCATGCTTGCCGAGCTGATACTCGAGGTAGGCCTTCTCGAACTGCTCACGCGCCTGGCGCAGCGGCTGATCGAACGAGACCAGCCCCTCGAGCGGCTGACTTGGAACCGGCGGGCTGGAGCCGAGCGCAGTCTCGACCTCGTTCTGGGTAATCTCGTCACCCGCCCCGAGGATCAGCACCCGCTGGACCAGGTTCTTCAACTCTCGGATGTTGCCGGGCCAGGCGTAATTGCGCAGGAAGTTCTGGGCGCCGACACTGAAGCGGCGGTAGGGCAGCTTCTCGTGGGTGGCGAAATAGTCGACGTAGTAGTTGAGCAGATCCGGGATGTCCTCGGGGTGCTCGCGCAGCGGGGGGATGTGCAACGGCACCACGTTCAAGTGATAGAACAGGTCCTCGCGGAAGCTGCCGGCGCGCACCTCCTCTTTGAGGTCGCACTGAGTCGCGGCCACGATGCGTACATCGATCGCGACCGGGTCGCTGCCGCCGACCCGCAGGAAGGAACCAGTATCGAGCGCGCCGAGCAGCTGCCCTTGCGCCTCCAGGTCCATATCCGCGACCTCATCCAGGAACAGAGTCCCGCCGGCGGCCTGCTCAAGGCTGCCATAATGCACCTGGCCATTCTCCTCGCTGCCAAAGAGCTCGCGCGCAGCGTTGCCGCGGGCGATCGCCGAGACACCGAGATCGACGAAGGGCCGCTCGCGGCGCGCGCTCTGAGTATGCAGATAGTGCGCGAAGGTCTCGCGCCCGGTTCCGGCTTCGCCGGTGATCAACACCCAGGTATCATGCTGGGCAATGCGCTTGACCTGCTCACGCAGACGCTGCATCGACGCCGATCGTCCCGCCGGTTCGAGCACCAGCGCGGGGCGACGCCGGAGGCCGACGTTCTCGCGCACCAGCTTATCGGCCTCGAGCGCACGCTCCACCGTCAGCAGCAGCTTGGCCATCGACAAGGGTTTCTCGAGGAAGTCGTAGGCGCCGAGCCGGGTTGCCTCGACCGCGGTCTCGACGTTGCCGTGGCCGGACATCATGATCACCGGGCAAGGGAGTCCCTGATTCTCGGACCATTCCTTGAGCAACGTGATCCCATCGAGGTCGGGCATCCAGATGTCCAACAGCATCAGGTCAGGGCGCCGGTCGCGCAACGCGTGCCGAGCGCTCTCCCCGTTTTCGGCGCTCGCGACCTCGTAGCCCTCATCCTCGAGAATGTCCTGAACGGTCTCGCGGATGTCCGGCTCGTCATCGACGACCAGGATGTGATTGGCGCTCATGGTTCTCCTGCTTGCGGCGTACTGCTCGAGTGACGAGGTGTTCCGTAGCCGGTGCTGACGGGGAGGCGTGCGCTGAAGCGGGCGCCTTGCTCGGTATTATCCGCCCGAATGATACCGCCGTGCTCTTCGATTATCTTCTTCACGATTGCGAGCCCCAGTCCAGTGCCTTTCGCTTTCGAGGTGACGTAGGGATCGAACAGCCGCCCGATCAGCTCAGGCTCGATGCCGCCTCCGTTGTCCTCGACCGCTAGTTCGACGAAGTGCATCTCGTCGTCTTCGACCACCCGGGTGGCAACCCGTATCCAGGGAGTAGCCTGTTGCTCGACCGCCTCAGCGGCATTCTTGATCAGGTTGTGGAGCACCTGGCGCAGCCGTTTCGAGTCACCCCGGACCATCGCCTCTGCGGCGCCGAGCGCCTGCTCGATCTTGACCGGGCCGGCGCGATAGAGCTCCAGTACCTCGCTGATCAGATTGTCAAAGGCGAACGGCTCCTGCTGCATCTCAGGTAACCGAGCGTAGCTCGAAAAATCGTTGACCATCGCCTTCATCGCTTCGACCTGCTGCACGATCGTGTGCGTGGAACGGTCGACGACCCGGGCGTCCTGATCCGGCAGTTTACGCAACAACTTGTGTCGGAGCCGTTCTGCCGAGAGCTGGATCGGCGTCAGCGGGTTCTTGATCTCGTGCGCAAGCCGGCGGGCGACCTCGCCCCAGGCGGCATCACGCTGAGCCCGGATCAGGGTGGTGATATCGTCAAAGACGACGACGTGGCCCGGGCTCTCGGAACCGTTGTCGAGGCCCTCGCCGGTCGCGAAGGTCGGAGAGGGTAATGGGCTGCCACGGCACATCAGGACCTGGCGGCCATCGGAGCCGAGCAAGGTGACCTCCTCGCGCCAGTCGCGACCGTCAGCGATCCGCCGTCTGACGGTGTCGCACCAGTGCGCAAGCCTTGGGTGACGGTCCTCGAGTGCGATGAGCGAGACCGGGTCGCTCTCGTCGAGCTCGATGCCAAGGATCTGTTGGGCCGCGTCATTGTTGGTACGCAAGACCGCCTCGCCATCGAAGGCGACCACGCCGGACGAGAGTCTCGCCAGCAAGGTCTGCAGGTAGGCGTGCTGCTGCTCAACCGCCTGCTGGCTCTGCGCCGCCTCGTCGCGCGCTTGGGCGATCCGGCGGGTCATCGCATTGAACGATGCGACCAGAAAGGCCAGCTCATCGTCCTGCGGTGGCAGGGGCAGTTGCTGCTCGTAATCGCCCGCCGCGATCGCCCGGGTGCCGTGGGCGATGTCAGCAATCGGGGCGGTCAGGGCCTTTGCGGTGCGGAAGGCGATCAAGAGCGCCGCCATGAGGCCGAACACCAGCACGAGCGAGAGCGTGATCGTGAAGCTGAACTTCAATGACTGGCGGAGATAGGCGAGCTCCGTGTAGCGGTTGTAGGCGTCTTCCAGGCGGCTCGCCAGCTCGCTGATCCGGGCCGAGGTCGGGAAGATCGCCTGCAGCAGCAGCGGCCGCGCATCCGGGTCCCGCACCAGTACCCGAACCACCAGCTCGCCGCTCGCCCCGGGCTCCAGACCGACGTGATTGATGCCCTGGCGGACGGCCTGCATCACCTCGCGCTCGGGTTGGTCCGGGACCAGCTGGAGGGGATCATCGCTGGCGGTCGCAAGGACCTGCCCGCTGCGATCGAACAGGGTCAGCTCGAGCGCCCCGGCCTGGCGGCGCAGATCGCCGAGGGTCAGCGTGAGGGCAGTGGCAGAGCGGTCCTGAATGCCCGCCAGGATCTGGCTGCTGTACTTCATCAGTACCCGCTGGTTGAGATCGAGCGACGCCTGGTTGAGGGTCAGTGCATCTTCCATCGCGCTATCGATCTCGACATCGAACCAGCTGTCGATGCCGCGCATCAGGAAGCTCAGCGAGTAGTAATAGACAATCCCGACCGGCAGCAGCGAGATCAGCGCGAACATTGCTAACAACCGCGCTGCCAGCCTGGAACCGGCGGCCTGATGGCGCAAGGCGCGCATCAGGCGAATCAGGTTCGCGCCGACCAGGGTCCCCAGGACCAAGAGACCGACCAAGACCGATCCGAGCAGCGGCACGAACAGCCGACTCAGCAGCTCGGAGTTCTGAACCGCGCTGGTCATCAGGTGCAGCGCCACCATCAGGATCGCCAATAGCAGCCCGACGGCGAGCGTGCCGGGCTGCAGCAACTGTCGTGTCAGCGTGCTCAAGGCGTCAGCGGCCAGTTGGTCCAGCCGGTGCTCTGCTTCCAGCCGGTGCGCAGATAGGCCATCGGGCGCAGCGGCAGCGGGAGCTCCTCGATATCGACCAAGGCGCGCAGATGCACCTCATAGTCCTGTTCCGGGGCGAGGCGTTGCGCACTCACCAGATAGACCCCGTCGAGCTCACCGAGCGCGGCGATCGCGGCCTGACGGGTCACAAAGGTGCGCCCCTTGTCGTCTGGAAGCCGGGAGACCAGGTACCGTTCGGAGAGGGGCTTATAGCGAATCCGGTAACGCAGGCGCTGGTCGGCTAGGCTCTGGTCCCAGAGCCAGGCGTCGGCCGCGCGCACCTGGATATGGACCTCGAGGGTCAGCGGGACCCCGTTCTCGAGCGCCTCCAGCGCCCGCTCGCTGAAACGATAGTCGATCTCGGCCGAGAGGAGATAACTATCGTCCACCCGGCGCGTTTCGGCGCTAACCACCCGGAAGCCATCATCGGCGGCGGCTGCGATCTGCACGCACGCGACGATCAGCCCAGTTACCCACCAAGCGAGCGTTGCCAAGAGCGGATGCACTGGCCGCAGCAGGGTCATGGCCTCGTCTCGTTACCGCTCGCTGGGTCCTTTTGCAGCAGCGCGAAGTAGAAGCCGTCTGGTCCCTCCTCGGTCGGCAGCAGTTGTCGTCCATGGCGGCACGCCCGTCCGACCTTGGCTGGCAAAGGCCGCTCGCGGGCATCATGCTGACGCCCGAGAAAGGCCGTAATCTGCTCCTCGTTCTCGTCGGGCAGTAACGAGCAGGTGACATAGAGCAGCTTCCCGTTCGGCGCCAGGTGCTGCCAGAGGGCGTCCAGCAGAGCGGCTTGGGTCTGGACGAGCGCGGCGATGTCCTTGTCGCGGCGCAGGCATTTGATATCGGGGTGTCGGCGGATCACGCCGGTTGCCGAGCAGGGCGCGTCGAGCAGGATGCGCTGGTAGCTGCCATCTGCCCAACTCGGGTCGGGAATGCCGGCATCGCCAATGCGCACCCGAGCATCGAGGCCAAGGCGGCGGAGGTTGGCGCGCAGTGCCTCGAGTCGTTTGGCGCTCGAATCCAACGCCGTGAGCTCCAGCCGCCCACCGGTATACTCGAGCAGATGGGCGGTCTTGCCGCCAGGGGCGGCGCAGGCGTCGAGGACGCGCTCGCCCGGCTGCGGCGCCAACAGCGGCGCAGCCCACTGAGCACCGGCATCCTGGATCGAGACCTCCCCTTCGACGAATCCGGGTAGCTTGTCCGATGTGAGCGGTTGCTGCAGCCTGAGGCCTCCGGGCCGTTCTGATAGCGGATCGGCCTCGATGCCAGCGGCTGCGAGACGCTCCGCATAGGCCGATGGCGCGATCCGCAATGGGTTGATGCGCACGAACATCGGCCCGCGGCCACTTGAGGCCGTGGCGATCGCCTGCCAGTCGTTGGGCCAAGCCCGGCGAATACGCTGAAGGAGCCACTGCGGCAGGAGCCAGAGTGCCTGGGCGTCGCGCTCGACCTCGGCCAGGAGCATGCTGCGCTCGCGCTGGAAGCGCCGCAGTGTGGCGTTGATCAGGCCAGCCGCGCGTGGCCGTTCCAGCCGGCGTGTTGCAGCGACTGTCGCCGAGACCGCCGCGTGATCGGGGATGCGCAGTGCGCTCAACTGGTAGAGGCCGACCAGCAGAAGCGAACCGATGATCCGGTCGTTTGGCTTGAGCGGCCGCTGCAAGAGCCGGTCGGAGATGGCCTCGAGGCGTGGCAATAGGCGCAGGGTCCCGAACGCGAGCTCGCTCAGCAGCGCCTCATCGCGAGCGGCCGGTCGCGTCGCGCTTGCGGCGAGGGCGTCGGTCAGCGACCTCCCTTCGGCCCGGACCGCATGAACCAACCGGGCCGCGCTGGCGCGAACCGCGACGCCCTTGGCCGAGGCATCGCTGTCTGCTTGCGCGGATTTGGAGACGGGTTTGGCTCGGCTCGGTGCAGACCGCATCACTCGGGCCTGGGTTGCTGCTCGTTGGCGTTACCGTCTCGTGGCTCCTGTCCGATATGGCGGCTAGCCAAAGACGGTGCCATCGAGGCGGCGTGAATGGGCAAAGTCGGCGGCAGCAATCTTGCGCTTGCCCGGTGCCTGGAGTCGGGTGATCCTGAGCACCCCGGCACCGGTTGCCACATCGATCCCGTCGGGACCGCTTCCGAGGATGCTGCCCGGTGGGGAATTGTGCGTGTCATCGCCCTCAAGCGGCATCGCCTCCCAGATGCGCAGGGTATCTCCGCCGCAGCGCGTCTGGGCGACCGGCCAGGGGTTGAACGCGCGGATACGCCGGTCGATTGCCTCCGCTGATTGGCTCCAGTCGATCGGCGCCTCGTCCTTCTCCAGCTTGGCTGCATAGGTCGCCTGCTCGGCATCCTGCGGTGCTGGCGTGAGCTGTCCAGCGATGATCTCGGGCAGTTTGTCTAGCAAGAGCTTGGCGCCGATCGCCGCGAGGCGATCGTGTAGACTGCCCCCAGTCTCGCGCGGTGCGATCCGGGTCCGCTGCGTCGCATAGACCGGGCCGGTATCCAATCCGGCCTCCATCTGCATCAGGCTGATGCCGGTGGCCTCGTCGCCAGCAAGCAGGGCGCGTTGAATTGGAGCCGCGCCCCGCCATTGCGGCAGCAGCGAGGCATGGATATTGATGCAGCCGAGACGAGGGCTGGCCAATGCCGCAGGCGGCAGGATCAGCCCGTAGGCCGCGACGATCATGATGTCGGCGTTGAGCCCCTGCAATTGCTCGATGGTGGCTGGGGTCTTCAGGGAAGGCGGCTGAAACACCAGCAGGCCCGCGTCGAGCGCGACCTGCTTGACCGGCCCCGGCACCGTCTTACGGCCGCGGCCGGCGGGCCGGTCGGGTTGGGTATAGACGCCGACGACCGACCATTCGGCCGCGATCAGGGCGCTCAATGCAGGGACCGCGAAGTCGGGGGTGCCGGCGAACAGGATGCGCGTTGCGGCCATTCGGTCCCTGGATCTCAGAAGCGCTGATGTTCGAAGGGCGGTTGGTTGCCGAGTCGCATCAGATTGCGGATCGTTGTGCGGTGGCTGTGGCCGGTTGCGGTGTCCGCCGCTCCTTTTCGAGCTTCTTGCGAATGCGCTGGCGTTTCAATGAAGAGATATGATCAACGAACAGACGGCCGTCGAGATGATCGATCTCATGCTGGATGCAGACCGCGAGCAACCCGTCGGTCTCGAGTTCGAACGGCTCCCCGTCCCGGTTCAGGGCTCGAACGCGGATGCGATCGGCACGCTTGACGGTTTCGAAGAAGCCGGGCACCGAAAGGCATCCCTCGTCCATCTCTTCCTCGCCGGTGCGCATCAGGATCTCAGGATTGACCAGACAGAGGGGCTCGGAGTGATCCTCCGAGATGTCGATGACGATCACGCGCTTGGGCACGTTCACCTGGATCGCGGCGAGCCCGATCCCGGGCGCTGCATACATGGTCTCCAGCATGTCATCGATCAGCTGCCGGATGCTGTCGTCTACCTGTTCCACCGGCTCTGCGGTTCGGCGCAGACGTGCGTCGGGGAACGTCAATATATCGAGTTGAGCCATAGTTGCGTATCAATCTCTGCTCCCGGCTCGGGCTGGGTCCGGGGCAAGGCAAAAATCGTCTGGTCTACATTGCGATGATAGCTTATTGTGCAAGACCGTTGACCCGGGTGCTAGTGCTTCTCGGTTCTTTTCGGCGCCCCTGCTGGCCTGGGTCTCTTCGGCGAACGCTGGCTCGGACGCCGGCCGGAGCGCTCAGCGAGGTGGCCCGATCGGTGCCGCAGAGGTGGCCGCGATTGCTACCAGGTCGTTTCAGCGGCTGGCCTATGCTGGCCGTACTCGGTCTTTGTGCCGGCTCATCGCTATGCCCGGCGCAGGTGCAGCTGCAGCCGGATGCGCCGGAGGTCTACGTCGTCCGTCCCGGGGATACCTTGTGGGAGATCGCCGGACGGTTTCTGCGTGCTCCCTGGCGGTGGCCCGAGGTCTGGCGAGGCAATCCTGAGATCTCAGACCCGAATCGCATCTATCCAGGGGATCGGCTGGTGCTCGATCTCAGCGATGCTGGCGCGCCGCGCGTGCGTTATGCCACTGACGGGATGCGGGTCGTCAAGCTGTCACCGCGGGTCAGGGTCACCGAGCTGGACGCGGCGATCCCGACCGTGCCGATCGGTACGGTAGCGCCATTCCTCTCGCGCCCGTGGGTAGCGGATTCACGCGAGCTCGATGATGCGCCCTATGTGGTCGGCTTTCCGCGCGAGCGTCTGCTGGCTGGAAGCGGCGACCGCATCTTCGTGCGCCAGATCACTGAGCCGGTTGGCCGGAGCTACGAGGTGCTGCGTCCCGGTGAGGCCTTGCGTGATCCTGACACCGACGAATTGCTCGGTTATGAGGCGTCCTTCGTGGCCGAGGCGCAGCTCGAGCGCCCCGGTGACCCTGCGATCCTGCTCGTAACCAATACAGCGATGCAGGTTGAGGTCGGCGATCGGCTTCACCCCGCGCGCGACGAGAACCCGATCCGGAGCTTTGCGCCAAAACCGGCGCCGCCCGCGCTCGAGGGGCACATCATCTCGGTGCTCGATGGCGTCTCGCAGATCGGTCAGTATGATGTCGTCGTGCTGGATCGGGGCCGTCGGGACGGCGTCGAGGTCGGGCACGTCTTTGGCGTGTTTCGCGGCGGCCGAGAGGCAGAGGACCCCGTCGCACGGAACCGCGATGATTGGAATTGGCGCGACGAAAGCCCGCTCGACAGCTCCTTCTGGCTCGGTGATTGGCAGCATACCGGCTGGAACCGTGATCGGCCCGACCCGAACGCCCCGTTGCCGCTGCATCGCCGGGCCGAGCGGCCGTCGGAGACCTACATCGTGCCGAGCTCCCGCGCTGGCCTCGTCATGGTGTTCCGGGTCTTTCCGCGTGTGAGCTTTGCCTTGGTCATGCGCGCCAACCAGGCGATGCATGTGGGTGAGACGGTCGCCCGGCCGGGCGAGGGCTGAGGGATGACTGGGCCTGCCGATGCCGAGCTCAGGGCCTGGCTCGCATTGTTACTGGCGCCCGGGCTCGGGCCGCGGCGCATCACGAAGCTGCTGCATGCGTTTGGTGGCCCTCAGAGCGCCTGTGAGGCGTCCACACAGGCCCTCACTGCGGTGGGGCTCAGTGAGACCATGATCACCGCGCTGCGGAATCCGGATGCAGTGACCCTAGAGGCTGCCCTGGCGTGGGCGGAGCACGAGGACGCGACCGTGCTGACCCGAACTGATCCGCGTTACCCGTCCCGCTTGGCCGAGGTGCCGACGGCGCCACCAGTCCTGTTTGTGCGGGGGGAAGCGGGGCTGTTGCAGGAGCCCCAGCTGGCCGTCGTCGGCAGTCGCAATCCGACCCCGGGCGGGGTCCAGACCACGAAGGCGTTCGCATCCCATCTCGCCGGTCTGGGGCTCGTCATCACGAGCGGCATGGCGTCCGGTATCGATTCGGCCGCGCATCAGGGGGCACTCGAGACCGGACGCACGATCGCCGTGCTCGGAACCGGTCCGGACCGCGTCTACCCGGCAGTGAATCGCGAGCTGGCGCGCCGGATCGCCGCGGAAGGGGCGCTGGTGAGCGAGTTTCCTCCTGGGACCGGGCCTCAGCCGAGCCATTTCCCGCGGCGGAATCTGACCATCAGCGGCCTGAGTCTGGGGACGCTGGTGACCGAGGCGGCACCGCGCAGCGGCTCCTTGATCACGGCGCGCTATGCTGCCGAGCAGGGACGGGAGGTGTTCGCCGTTCCGGGATCGATCCATAATCCACTCGCGCGCGGTTGTCATGCGCTGATCCGTGAAGGTGCCAAATTGATCGACAGCGTCGATCAATTACTCGAGGAGCTCGCACCTCAGCTGCAAGATTTCCTCGCCTCTTCAGCTGCCCAGGCGCTGCCCGCTGCGAAGACGATGAGCGCGTTGGACCCGCAGCCGCCGCTGGCGATGGCGACACCGGGACTCGATGCTGACTACTGCCGCTTGCTCGAGGGAATGGGCCATGATCCGGTCGCGCTCGATCAGCTCGTTGAGCGGACCGGGTTCTCAGCCCAAGAAGTTTCTTCGATGTTGTTGCTCCTCGAGCTGCAGGGCCATGTATCATGTCTACCCGGTGGCCGCTTTGCACGGAGGGGGGACTAGTTCGTTCCGTGCGCTCGTTACCCCAATCCGCGGGTGACCGCGAGGATTGCCCCGTCGGCATCCTAACCCTCCTGTTCAGTTGGCTGCTGCCCCTGAGATCCGCCATCTCATTCTGAGGACCTTGAATGTACGACAACATGGTCGATGTCCTGATCTACCTGTTCGAGAACTACATGAACGGCGAGGCGTTGCCGCCAGAGGATCATGGCGAGCTCGAAGACGAGCTGACGCGTGCCGGTTTCACCAGTAACGAGGTAGCCCAGGCGCTGACCTGGCTTGACGACCTGGCCCGCCGATCCGAGCACAGCGACTATCGCCCGCGCGACCTCGGTGCGATGCGCATCTATACGCCTGCCGAAGCGACCAAGCTCGATCTCGAGGCCCGGGGTCTGCTGTTGTTTCTGGAGCAGAACGGCATTCTCGACCCTTTGAGTCGGGAGCTCGTCATCGACCGCGCGCTCGCCATTGAGCAGGCAGCGGTGTCGATGGACGAACTGAAATGGGTGGTGCTGCTGGTGCTGATGAATCGTCCAGGTCAGGAAGACGCCTTTACGCAGATGGAAGAGCTCATCTACGGCGACGAGCCCGCCTACCTGCACTGAGCCCGAGCCCGGGCTCTCAGAACGGCCCGTTTTTCCTCTGCGGCTCCGGACGCTGGGTGCACAGGCGGCTGGGTTCGGCCGGCTGAGTGCGCGAGCCGGATGCCTGCGCCGGCACTGTGCGGCGGCCTCGATCTGAGCCGCGACCTTGACGCGGCGGCGGCGGATCGTATCTCCTAGCGCTCCATTTCAGCGCATAGGCAAGCCTATGAACCTCGTCGTCGTCGAGTCGCCCGCTAAGGCCAAGACCATCAAGAAGTATCTCGGCCCAGAGTTCGAGGTCGTGGCCTCCTATGGCCATGTACGCGACCTCATCCCTAAGGAGGGCGCGGTCGATCCGGATCATGGCTTCGAGATGAAGTACCAGATCATCGACCGCAACGAAAAGCATGTTCAGGCCATCTCGAAGAAGCTGAAGACCGCTGATGCCCTCTATCTCGCGACCGACCCGGATCGCGAGGGTGAAGCCATCTCTTGGCATCTCTACGAGCTGCTGCGCAAGCGACGCCAGATCGGTCAGCGCCCGGTCTACCGCGTGGTGTTCAACGAGATCACCAAACGGGCCGTGAACGACGCGGTCGCCCATCCGCGCGAGCTCTCCTATGATCTGGTCAACGCCCAGCAGGCGCGCCGCGCGCTTGACTATCTGGTTGGCTTCAACCTCTCGCCGCTGCTGTGGAAGAAGGTCCGGCGCGGGCTCTCGGCCGGGCGCGTCCAGAGTCCCGCCCTGCGCTTGATCGTCGAGCGCGAGCAGGAGATCGAGGCGTTCCAGAGCCGCGAGTACTGGACGGTCGAGGCCGACGCCGCCGATCAGGGCAAGACCTTTACCGCCAAGCTGGCCGAGTACGGTGGGGAGAAGGTCGAGCAGTTCACGATCACCGATGAGGAGCGGGCGCGCGAGGTCGAGCGCACCCTGATCGCTGCGGCGAATGGCAAGCTGACGGTCGACAAGGTCGAGCGCAAGCAGCGCAAGCGCAACCCGGCACCGCCGTTCATTACCTCGACGCTACAGCAGGAGGCTGCGCGCAAGCTCGGCTTCACCGCCCAGCGCACGATGCGCACCGCTCAGCAGCTCTACGAGGGTGTCGACATCGGCAACGGCGCCGTCGGCCTGATCACCTATATGCGGACCGACTCGGTCAACCTGTCGCAGGACGCGATCGCGGAGCTGCGCGAGTTCATCGCCGAGCGCTACGGATCGGATCACCTCCCGCCCCAGGCACGGCTGTTCAAGACCAAGTCGAAGAATGCTCAGGAGGCGCACGAGGCGATCCGGCCGACCTCGGTCCGCTATCTGCCGGAGCAGATCAAGGCCAAGCTGACGACGGATCAGGCCCGGCTCTACGAGCTGATCTGGAAGCGCACCGTCGCCTGCCAGATGGCGCACGCGCTGCTCAACCTGGTCTCGATCGACCTCGGCTGCGGTGCAGGCAACCGCTTCCGGGCGACCGGCTCGACCATCGCCGAGCCCGGCTTCATGCGCGTCTATCTCGAAGGGCGCGACGATGCGAAGGGTGCCGATGACGACGAGGAGCGTATGCTGCCCGAGCTCAAGCAGGGGCAGACCGTCGAGCTGCTCGCGATCCGTCCGGAGCAGCACTTCACCGAGCCGCCGCCGCGCTATTCGGAGGCGTCATTGGTCAAGGCCCTCGAGGAGCTCGGCATCGGCCGGCCCTCGACCTATGCCTCGATCATCTCGACCTTGCAGGAGCGTGAATACGTCGAGCTCGACAAGAAGCGCTTCATCCCGACCGATGTGGGCCGGATCGTCAACAAGTTCCTGACCGAGCACTTCACCTCCTACGTCGACTACGATTTCACCGCCCGTCTCGAGGACGAGCTCGATGCGGTCTCCCGGGGGGAGGAGGACTGGATCCCGCTACTCGAGCAGTTCTGGAAGCCGTTCAAGGATCGGGTCGAGTACACCCAGGAGAACGTCCAGCGCAGCGATGTGACCCAGGAGGCAATCGACGAGCAATGCCCGAAGTGCGGCGGCCAACTGGCCAAGCGGCTCGGCCGCAACGGCTTCTTCGTCGGTTGCTCGAATTATCCGAACTGCGATTACACCCGCGACCTGAACGCCGAGCGTGGCGCCAGTGACGAGCCGGAGATCGTCGAGGGCAAATCCTGCCCCGAGTGCGGCTCGGACCTGGCCGTCAAGCGCGGCCGTTACGGCAAGTTCATCGGTTGTACCGGCTACCCGAAGTGCCGCTATATCGAGCCGCTCGAGAAGCCCGAGGACACCGGCGTCCCCTGCCCGAAATGCGAGGCGGGCACGCTGCAGAAGAAGAAGTCGCGCCGCGGCAAGATCTTCTACTCCTGCTCGACCTACCCGAAGTGCGATTACGCGGTCTGGAACGAGCCGCTTGCCGAACCCTGTCCGAATTGCGGCTGGCCGATCCTGACCCTGAAGGTCACCAAGAGCAAGGGCGCGCAAAAGGTCTGCCCACAAAAGGAATGCGGCTATACGGCCCCGGCCGACGAGGATGCTGGCTCCGGTCCGGTCAACCCCAATGGCAAGGGTGCCGAGGGCGATGACAACACCAACGCGGCCGCAAGGCCCGAGCCGGTCTCAGGC
This sequence comes from Gammaproteobacteria bacterium, assembly GCA_009908845.1. Taxonomy (GTDB): domain Bacteria; phylum Pseudomonadota; class Gammaproteobacteria; order Chromatiales; family Chromatiaceae; genus Lamprobacter. The sequence goes on along the minus strand of JAAAOQ010000132.1, from coordinate 9,420 downwards.
TGAGCCTGCCGCTCGAAGGGCACGAGCGCGGTCTCGGGTGTGCTCGCGACCTGGCGGAGGGCATCGAGTCCAGCCTGCATCGGCGCCGTTTCGGTTTGCAGCAGCCGAGGGGCCGCGCGGCGGTCGGCTCGCTTCAGCCGCGCGGTCCCGGACGACGCTTGAACCAGCCGGTGAGGCTGAAGCGCTCGCGCTGCGCCGGCTCGACCTCGTGCAGGAAGCGAGCACTGAAGAAGGTCACCAAACGTCCGCCCTTGGGCAGCACGGCCAGACTGCGCTCGGGTGCTTCCGGCTCGGTGTCGATGCGCAGCGCGCCGCCGTCCTCCTCCTGCCACGCCTCGTTTAGGTAGAGCACGCAGCTCAGCGTGCGGGCGCCGATGCCGCGGAACTGATCCAGGTGCTTGCGGTAATAGGTGCCGGGCGGATAGACGGCCAGGTGCGCCTCGAGCGCGTAGAGCCCGAGGAAGAGCATCTGATTCAGGGCGAGCCGGAGCTGCTCCATCTCGGCCCAGTAGAGCCGCTGGGCCGCGCTCAGCGCCTCCGGATCGAGCCAGGCGACCCGATCGGTGCGGACCTCGTCGCGCAGCCGCAGCTCGGCGCCGCGGCCGACCCCGGCGCGGCGGAAATGACCGGCCTGCCAGCGCTGCTGCGCCTCTTGGCGCAATTGGCAGACGAGCAGCGGCGGCAGGAAGTCATCGGTGACGCACCAGCCCTGGTCGGCCAGGGTCGCGGCGATCTGCTCGGGCAGCGTGGGCGGACGCTTGGGCGGGAGCGAAGAGGCGTGAAGGGCCAAGCAGGTGATTCTCGGCGGGGGCGGATGCTCGAGTCTGCGCCGAAAACCGCTCTGGGTCCAGCAGGAGGGCCGCTGTCGTCGGGGCCGGCGCCGGTCCTCGTTAGGCGAAGCCCAGCCCGCCGAGCGCTGCTGCCCGGTAGACGCGAGCACCGAGGCGCGCTAACAGCGCCGGCTTTTGCCGCGGCTCCGCCGGCATCTCCGGGCAGCGGCCATCGGCGACGAAGGTCCGGCCGTGGTGGGGGCGGAAGATGGCTTCGCCATCCACCTCGCGATAACCAGCGCTCAGCAGCCCGATTTGGGCGGCGTTGGCGCCGCACCCGGTGGGTGGAGAGAAAGGTCGCTCATGGACACCTCCTTGTGCTTGGGTTTCAGCAAGTTAGGCTGCGTTCACCAACGCTGAACTGCTCTAGGTCGATAAAGAGGTCCAAGCCTTCGGTTGCCGCGGCCCTGGCAATGCCGAGTCCGCCGAGCCCGCCGGCCTTGAATACAAGCGTGACAGCTGACTGGCGCGCTGTAACACAAAAGTGCTACTTCGCGGGTATCGTACGGCTTTCCTTGGAACCTACGCCATGTCCATCACCAGCCTTCGCATCCCTGATGACCTCAAAGACCGCATTGCCAGCGCAGCGGACCGAGCCGGCCAGACCTCCCACGCCTTCATGCTGACCGCAATCACCGATCATGTGGCAGCTCAGGAGCGCCGCGCCGACTTCCACGAGGTGGCCGATCAGCGCTATGCAAGGCTCATTGAATCCGGCGAAACGATACCCTGGGGCGCGATGCGCGATTACCTGCAGCGGCGGCTGGCGGGGGAAACGCCGTCGCGCCCAAGACCCGTTGAGCACGGCGACGACGCCTGATCGGCCTGCCCGAGCATGACCCAGATCAGGCTGGCGCCCGAGATGGCCGAGGATTTCGAGCGCATCTTGGAGCCTCTCCAAACCCATGAGGTCGCCGACGCCGATACCAGGCTCGATGAGATCCTCGATGCGATCGACGTGCTGGAGCGTCACCCGCTGATCGGTCGCCCGACGGTCGGTGGTCTGCATGAACTGATCATTGGTCGGCAGTCGCGAGGCTTTGTGGTCCTCTACCGTTACCTATCGGCGGTCGATACCGTCTTCGTCCTCGCGATTCGAAACCAAAAAGAGGCCGGCTACCGGACCACAGGATTCCCGGATTGATTGCGCGTATCGAAGGAGGCGGGCGGGCGTAGGACGAGAACCCGGGTTCACAGGCGTGGCCGAGCGCTGATCGCGGCGGGCTGCGAAGATGCTTCGCGGCAGTTACCGAGTTTCCCTGCTTCGCAATCGAGCGGAACAAATGGTGGGACTGGCCGTACCTGGGTCGCCGAAGCCGAGCTGCGCCCGGAATTCGCGGTTTTCTGGTCAAGGAGGGAGTGCTTGAGCCCGCGCAGGCGCGCACCGTCGCCGGATCTTCGCGGAACTGGTGTCACTATACCCATCTCGAATCGGTCTTCCTCGACCGCTGCGGGTCGCGTCACGGTGCTCGGCGCAGTCATGGGGGGACGCCGTGAATCCATCCCTAATGAGAGTGAGACCTCCGCTCCAGCCAAGTCGCCTGGGCTTCGGCGAACTGCTCGATCTGCCTGACGGCCTCGTTGGTCGCATCCCGGATCGCATCGGCGGCCGGCGCGACCGTCTCCTCCAGATACCGCCGCAAGACGATCTGATTCAGCAGCACCACGGCGACGATCGGATCATCACGCGAGATCGCTACCCCATGGGAGCGGGCGACCTCCGCGATCAGGTCCCCGATCAGATCGTCTTGCTCGCTCACGCCGAGGCGCTGGCCCCAGCTTGGATCATGTCCTCGCCTTCGGCGCCATCGAGGGGCAGGGCATCGGGCTGCGCCCGCAGCTCATCGCGAATCCGCTTGATGCGCGTGCGCGGCATCAGATCGAACTGCTCGATGGCCTCGGCGAAGGTCAGGCGCTGACGGAGCATCTCCTCGGTGTCCTTGCCGAAGGTGGCCTTGATCCGGGCCGGCAGCAGGATGGTCCCGAGAATTCGGTCCCGCGCCTCGTGCAGGAAGGACGCCTCCGGTCCGCCGGCGATCACCGTCTGCACCACGACCCGGTGGCCCAGCTCCTGGAGCAGGGCAAAGACCCCGTTCTCCACCTCGCGGGCCTAAGCGTCTCGAAGCCGTTGCTGCCTACGTCGACCACGACCTGGCCGTCTTCGGGTGCCTCGGCCACGATCCCCACCAGGGTGTCCAAGACCCTCGGATCGATCACATGTTGACGATTGGATGTTCTTGGGACAGCTGGAGATGGGTTGCCTTCAGCGGCGCGTACTGGAGCAGGGTCGGGTTCAGCGGGGAATACGGAGACGGACCACGGTATTCGCGCTTGCGACCCCCGGCGGCATGGACGACCTGTTGACATGGAGCTGCGCGCCCGTACCAGATTTGTACCGAGACCACCGCGACGTTCCGGGTCGGAGCGGTCCATTGGACCTGCCGGGCCAGGACTTCGATGGCTCGACCACCCTGCGGAGGGGCGAGGCGTGCGGATGGTTTGTGGACCCGAGACCGTACCCGTCTGCTACACTGACTTTCCGAATTTCGGATTTGTTGAGGTCGCCGTCATGCCCGAGACGCTGATTGTATCGAGTCGTGGTCAGATCACGCTCCCCGCGGGTCTGCGCAAGCGCCTGGGGATCGCGCCGGGGGATGTCTTGATCGTGGAGGACCGCGACGGGGAGCTGGTCTTCAAGCCGGCCGCCGTGCTGCCGGTCGAGGTCTACGACGACGAGCAGATCGCCGTCTGGGACCAGGACGATGCACTCGACGATGCCGAGCGCGCCCGCATCCTCGACGCGGTTCAGGGCAAGCCGTGACGCGGCTGTTTCTGGACGCCAACGTGCTCTTCACCGCCGCCCATAACCCGAACGGCAAGGCAGCGCTGGTGCTGGAACTGGCAGGACAGGGCCACTGGCGGGTCGTGACCTCGACCTACGCCGCTGAAGAGGCGCGGCGCAACGTCGCCCGTAAGTTTCCGGGTTGTCTGGAGCGCTTGGAGCAGCTCCTCGCCGACATCGAGACCCTCGGCTCCGGCCGCGGTGGGACCTGTCCACTCCCGCTGCGCGACAAGGACAGACCCATCTTCGAAGCGGCCCTGCGCGCAGGTGTGACCCATCTGCTGACGGGGGACATCCGCGACTTCGGGCCCTTCATGAACGCTGCGGAGCGCTCCAACGGGGTTCTGATTCAGACGGTCGCGGCGTTCCTGAAAGACCGCTCGGGCGGGGATGATCCCGGTCACTAGGGCGACGTTCCAGCGAAATCTTCCGGGGGCAAGGGGTCTTGTAATGCAGCATCCGCGGATGGACCCGGAGTCGGCCTGCGATTGGATCAGACCACGACTGATACACAGAGGGTCGGGGCGCTCAGAGAACGCCATTCACTGTTCCGCAACCAGAAACCACGCGGCTGTCGTCAGCGCTACCGTCACGGCTCTGCCCAGCAGCATTCCCGTGGCGATCCAGTCCCAGGGAACGACCCACCCAAGCGGTACGGGTGCCACGACGACCGTGGGCGAGGTCGCCTCTGTCGATCTAGACGCCATGGCTCGCGTTTGGGCTCGCAGCGAAGCAGCTGCCTGCATGACCACCTGCTGGAGCGCTGTATTCTGCCCGTCGATGAGGGCCTCCATATCCGCCGTCCAGGCATCGTCCAGCGCTTTCTGTTCCTCTAGGAAGGCAGCCCGATCCTTGAGCGAGATCTGCTCCAGCCAGGTCGCCTGAGCCTCGGCGAACTGCTCGAGGTGCCTCACGGCATCGTTGGTGGCGTCCCGAATCGCATCGGCGCCCGGCGCGACCGTCTCCTATCGATACCGTCGCAAGACGATCTGATTCAGGAGACCCACGGCCACGATCGGATCATGGCGCGAGATCGCCACTCCATGGGAGCGGGCGACCTCGCAATCAGGTCCCCGATCAGATCGTCCTGGTCGTTCACGCGAAGCGCTGGCCGCGCCTCGGATCTGGATCTCGCCCTCAGCGCCATCGGGGGGCAGCGCATCGGCACTGTTACGCGACGCCGATCCTGTGCAGGCGGCCCTGCAGGATTGCATCTGCGCTCTCCAGCCAATACCTGATCGATCATAGTGAAATTGTCGTTGTTGGAGCTTTCGATGCCGATGTCCGAGGCCATGATCATCTCGTTGGTGGAGCGCGGCCTGGTGCCCGATCCGATCATCCGCACCGGCATCCGCCAACGGTTGCGCAAGACCCTGGCCGAGCTGCCGCGGGACGATTGCGAGGCAGCCGCGGAGCACAAGAAGGCGTTCATCGCGATGATGGACGACTCACCGGTGGCTGCGGTCCCGGAGCGCGCGAACGAGCAGCACTACGAGGTGCCGGCCGAATTCTTTGCGACCGTGCTGGGTCCACGGCGCAAGTACAGCTGCTGCTGGTGGCCGGATGCGTCGGTGACGACGCTGGCCGAGGCCGAAGAGGCCGCATTGGCCGAGACCGCGCGTCGCGCCGGGGTCGAGTCCGGCATGGATGTGCTCGAGCTCGGCTGCGGCTGGGGCTCGTTCAGCCTCTGGGCGGCCGAGCAGTTCCCGGACAGCCGCTTCACCGCGGTCTCGAATTCGAGCTCTCAGCGCGCCTACATCGAGGGTGAGGCGAAACGCCGTGGCCTCGAGAATCTCACCGTAATCACCGCGGATATGAACGTCTTTGCGATCGATCAGCAATTCGACCGCATCGTCTCATTGGAGATGTTCGAGCACATGCGCAATTGGCGCGAGCTGTTCGGGCGCGTTCATGGCTGGCTGAGGCCGGGCGGACGCTTCTTCATGCATGTGTTCTGCCACCGCGATCACCCGTATCCGTACGAGGACACCGGCCCGGACGACTGGATGAGCCATTATTTCTTCGCCGGCGGCATCATGCCGAGCGATGATCTACCGCTGCACTTCCAGCAGCAGCTGCGGCTGGTCGATCGCTGGCGCTGGGACGGCCGCCATTACGAGAAGACCCTGAACGCCTGGCTGGCGCAGATGGACGCCGCCCGCGCCGAGGTCTGGCCGATTCTGGAGCAGACCTATGGCCAGGGGCAGACCGCGACTTGGTGGATGCGCTGGCGGTTGTTCTTCATGGCCTGTGCCGAGCTGTTCGGGCTCGAGCGCGGGCAGGAATGGTGGGTCGGCCACTATCTATTTGAGCGCCGGAGCGACGACTGAGCGGCCGTGTCCTCTGCCGGCCGTCAGCCCCTTAGCGGGGTTTGGCCGATGTCTCGGCGCTTTGCTGGCTGTCACCGATGGTGGCCGCTCCTCGTGCTCTTGATCATCGGTTGCACGACGGGCCGCCCGCCGGACGATCTTGACCGCGTCTTCGTCGAGGTCAGGCCCTTGGATTATGCGCGGCGGCTCTGCCGGCTCGAGCCGATCGTGGAGCGTCATACCTGCATGACCGAAGTGGTTTCGCATTATCGCGAAGCGCAGGATCGCGATCGTCCGGCCCAGGATGCCACCGAAGGACCTTTCGTAGCCTTCATCGACGATGTGCTCTACCGCGGCCGCTACGTCTCGAATCCATTCGCGGCCGCGTTCACGGTCAGCGATGGGGCGACGATCTGCCGGGGCCGATACAGTGCCTTCGCCGGCGACACCAAGCCGATCTTCCAGGTCCGCTGCAGCGATGGGCGTCAGGGGCGGGCCCAGATCGTGCTCGATCAGACCGGCCGCAACGGTATCGGAAGGCTTTCGATGCTGAGCGGTACGACAGGCGATATCCTGTTCGGCGATGCGGCGATTCCGGAGCGTTTCAGGTAAACCATCGCCTCCGAGGTGTTGGTCAGAACACCAGGTTCAGCATCAGTAGCGACACGATCAGGAACAGGATCGTCATGATGCCGCCGGCACGCAGATAGTCCGGTACCCGATAACCGCCAGGCCCCATGATCAATGCATTGACCTGATGGGTTGGGATCAGGAATGAATTCGAGGTGGCGATGCCGACGGTCAGGGCGAAGATGGCCGGATTGGCGCCGGCGCCGAGGGCCATGTTGACCGCCAGCGGTACCAGCAGCACGGTTGCGCCGACGTTCGACATCACCAAGGTGAAGAAGGTGGCCAGGACCGCCAGTGCGGCCTGGATGACCCAGATCGGCACGTCACCGAGTGCGTTCAATGTCTCCTCGGCGATCCAGGCCGCGGTGCCCGACTGCTCGACCGCCACACCCAGCGGGATCAACGATGCCAGCAAAAAAACGGTCTTCCAGCTCACCGCCTCGTAGGCCTCATCGATCGACAGTACGCCGGTCAGGATCATGCCGACCGCACCGGTCAGCAACGCGACCGAGAGCATCAGATCGGTGAACAGCACCAGCGATAGGGTCACCGCGAAGAACAGCAGCGCGACCGGGAGCTTGTTTGGCCGCAGCTCCTCATGCGGGTACTCGGTGGTGACGATGACGAAGTCACGGTCTGATTCAAGCCGGGCCAGGTCCGCCCAGGCGGTATGGACGACCAGCGTATCACCAGGCTTGAAGGGCATGTTGCGCACACCGCCCTTGGCATAGGTGAGGGTCTCGTCGCCGCGGCGGATCGCCAGCACCGAGAGTCCATAGACCTTGCGCATATAGATGTCGCGCGCCGATTTTCCGATCAGCGATGACCCAGGCGGGATCACGATCTCGGCAATGCCGGCCTTTGTTGCCGACAGCGCATCGGCGAAGACCTCGAGCTCCACTCGTGTCTCGGCCTCGGTCTCGATGACGAAGGCTTGGAAGCGCTCTTCGGTGGCCAGCACGCCGAGCTGCGTACCCTGCTCGATGCCGAGACTGCGGTCGACACCGGATGAGCCGAGCCGCACCCCGTCACCCTTGTCGACTGCAATGATGCGCACGTTCCAGCGCTGCTCGATCTCATCGACACTGAGCCCGGCCAGCGCGCTCGCGCTGGGCACCCGGACCTCATAGGCGGTGAAATCGCTGAGACCATAGGTCTCGGCATAGTACGCCATCGGGTCGCCGGCCTGGAGCTTATCGCTGCCGCGCGCCGGCAGCACCAGGCGCCCGAAGATGACGAAGTAGATGATCCCGGCGGCGACCAGCGCGAGCCCAATCGGGGTGACCGCGAACAGCCCGAAGGTCTCCATCTGTTGCTCTGGCGGAAGTCCTTGGTTCGAGGTCCTGATCAGATCATTGAGCAGGATCAGCGGGCTCGAACCGACCATCGTGATGGTGCCGCCCAGGATGGCGCAGAAGCCCATCGGCATCAGCAGCCGCGACATCGGCAGGCCGGTACGCGCCGAGATACGGCTGACGACCGGCAGGAACAGCGCGGCAGCGCCAACGTTCTGCATGAACGACGAGATCACGCCGACGGTGCTCGAGACCAGCGGGATAATGCGCGCCTCGGTGCGACCGCCGATGCCCATGATGAAACTGGCCACCCGGGACATGATCCCAGTCTTGTCGAGCCCGGCGCCGATGATCATGACGGCGATGATCGAGATCACCGCATTCGAGGCAAAGCCGTCGAAGAGGTTCTGCAGTGGCACCAGACCGGCATCGAGACCCATCACGGGTGCCGCGAGCGTGGTCAAACCGAGCAACACCATCACCGTGACCGCGGCGACGTCGACCGGGACCACCTCGAATGCGAACAGGAAGATGGTCAGGACCAGAACCGCCATGACCCAGGCGATCTCGAGCGAAGGCACCTGGCCGGCGAGCCAGATCGCGAAGACGGCAAGCACTGCGCCGGCGACGTCCGTCACCGAGATGCCCGTGACAAATCTACTCATCCAAACGCTCCCGGAAACACAAGGCAGGCGAAGACTGCGATCCGCCGATCAGCACCATCACAGCGCGATGCAAATGCGCCGATGCGGCCCACGGGCTCCCCATGTTACTGAAAAAGGGCTCCGATCGCTTATCGGCCTGGCAATGAGACTGACCCTGATCTGGCTGCCGGGCAGCGGGCCGATTGATGATCTCGATCCCGATGTGAGCAGCGCTGTTCGCTCTGCATTGAAGCTTCGTCGAGGCTCGCCTACTATCTCGATGACCTCTTTGCATCGCGCCGCTTACCGGCTTTGCGCCATGCCTATGCAACCTGATTCCGCCGCGCGTGTTCGCCAGTCCTGGGCGATGGTACTGCCCAGACGCAAGACGGTCTGCCGCGACTTCTATCAGCGTCTATTCGCCCGTTATCCCGAACTGCGTCCACTGTTCAAGGTTGAGATCGCCGAGCAAGCCGATCTCTTTGTCACGATGATCAACACGGTCATCAGTGCGCTCGAGCATCCGCAGCGGGTGCGCCCGCTGATCGAGACCTTGGGCGCACGCCATGCCGACTACGGCGTTCACACCGAAGACTACGCGAAGTTCGAGGAGGTGCTACTGGAGACGCTCAGCGATACCCTCGAGGGCGAGCTCGACGCCGAGGGACTCGCCGCCTGGCGCCAGGTGTTCGAGGAACTGTCCGAGACCATGCAGCGTGGTGCAGCGCGCTGAGCACAAGTCTTTCTCGCCAGCCCCAGCCGCTTACACGCCCTCTCAAAATGCCCGCCTAACCTACAAAAGCTGCTGAATTTTCGAGCTGAAGAGGGCATTCTGCTACGACTTCTTAATCCGCCGAGTAGACCGGCAGT
>JAAAOQ010000091.1 GCA_009908845.1 Gammaproteobacteria bacterium | reverse complement strand
CAACAACGGCATCGCGACGTTCTCGCGCGCGGTGAACTCGGGCAGCAGGTGATGGAACTGGTAGACGAACCCGAGATGGCGGTTGCGCAGATCGCCGCGCGCGCGCTCCGAAAGCTGCATTGCCGCCCGGCCAGACCAGAAGACCTGACCCGAGCTCGGCTGCTCCAGACCGCCAAGGCAGTGCAGCAGGGTGCTCTTGCCCGACCCGGACGCGCCGATGATCGCGATCCGTTGGCCGTGAGGGATGACGAGATCGACGCCGCGCAAGACCTCGACATCGAGCGGTCCCTGACGAAAGCGTTTGGTGATCGCACGGGCCTCGAGCACGTGCTCTTTGGCAGGCTCCGTTACTGGCCCGGTATCCCTGCTGCGTTCAGTTGCCTCACTCATAGCGCAAGGCCTCGGCTGGATCGGTGCGGGCCGCGCGCCAAGCCGGATACAGGGTGGCAGCGACGGTCATCGCAAAGGCGCCGAGGGCGATCCGGATGACATCCGATGCCTGGACGTCGGACGGCAGCGCGCTGATGTAATAGATGGTCGGGTCCAGGAACTGGACGCCGAACAGGCCCTCGATGCTGGCCACGATCGATTCCACGTTCCAGCCGAGTAGCACCCCGCCGACCACCCCGAGCAAGGTGCCGAAGACGCCGATCGCGGTGCCCTGGACCATGAAGATCGCCATGATCCGGCGCGGCGAGGCCCCGAGTGTGCGCAGCACCGCGATATCGGCGCGCTTGTCGGTCACCACCATCACCAGTGTCGAGACGATGTTGAAGGCCGCGACCGCGACGATCAGGAACAGGATGATCGCCATCATCCGCTTCTCGGTGCGCAGCGCGGCGAAGAAGTTGCGGTGCACCTGGGTCCAGTCCGAGACCTGATAGAGCCCGTCGAGGGAGTATCGGATCTCGCGCGCGACCTGGGGCGCATCCCACATATCGGTCAGCTTGAGCCGGACACCTTCGGCGGCCTCCCCGAGGCGCATTAGCCGTGCGGCATCCGCCATCGGCATAAACCCGGCGCCGCGATCGTAATCGGACATCCCGACCTCGAACAGGCCGGAGACGGTGAAGGCCTTCAGCCGCGGCATCACGCCGACCGGGGTCGCATTCAGCTGCGGTGTCACGACCGTCACCTTGTCGCCGAGCCCGACCCCGAGCAGCGCCGCGAGTTCGCGGCCGAGCACGATCCTGAAGCTTCCTGGGGTCAGCGCATCGACCGAGCCGGCGATCATGTCCTGGCGCAGGTCCGAGACCGCATCCTCCTGATCCGGCTCGATCCCGCGCAGCAATGCCGCATGGGTGCGGCCGCCATGCATCAGCATCGCCTGGATCTCGACGAACGGGGCCGCGCCGACCACCTCTGGATGCCCCTTCAGCGTCTCGATCAGCGCCGGCCAGTCTTTGATCCCGTTCGGGTTCGAGAGGGTTGCATGCGAGGCCATTCCGAGGATGCGCTCCTGGATCTCCTTATGGAAACCGTTCATCACCGACAGCACGACGATGAGCGCAGTGATCCCGAGCATGATCCCGAGCATCGAGATCAGCGAGATGAACGAGATGAAGTGATTACGCCGGCGCGCGCGGGTGTAGCGCAAACCGACGAACAGCGAGAAGGGGCGGACCATGGGCGCGGATTAGACCAGAAAGCCGCGCGCGGGGATAGCGCCGCAGCGAGCCCAATCGACGTCGCTCGGGGCCAAGCCTCTGCTACGACGCTTCATCGAGTGTCGATCCACTAGGTCAACGCTGAAGATCGCCCGCAAGCGGCCTCTTATCCCATGACCATTGCGGGCAGCGATCGGTCTCGGGATTTCCGCTGTCTTGCACTTAGGTGACATGGGCGACTCAGTCGCGCAAGGCCTCGACCCGATCGAGCGTCTCCCAGGGCGCCTCGAGATCGACCCGACCCATGTGCCCGCAGCAGGCGAGCCGACGGTAGAAGCCGTGCTTGCGCTCACTGGGCAGATGACGCAAGCGTAGGTCGCGCACGATGGCGCCGACGCGGAAATCGAACACCCGCATCAGACGACGCGCGATCTCGGCATCGTCGATCTTGCCGCTGCCATAGGTGCGCGCCCGCACGCTTACCGGTGCTGCGGCGCCAATCGAATAGCTGAGCTGGACCTCGCATTCGCCGGCAAGCCCAGCCGCGACCACATTCTTCGCGGCCCAGCGGGCGGCGTAGGCGCCGACGCGGTCGACCCGCAGCGGGTCCTTGCCGCTGAGCGCCGCGCCGCTGTGGCGCGCGTATTCACCGTAGGTGTCGATGCCCGTCTTGCGGCCTGTCAGCCCGGAGTGCACTGCGGGTCCGCCGCCGATCACCGGCCCATCCGGATTGACGAAGAACAGGGTGTCGCCATCGGGCTGGATCGGGGCGTCGGCGAGCTCGGGCTCTAAGACCTGCTCCATCAGGTCCGTTTGCAGTTGCTTGAGCTGTGGTGAATCGCTGTCGTGCTGGCTGGTCTCCAGCGCGATGCTGTGGAGGCGCTTCGGCACGCCGTCGGCGTACTCGATCCCGACCTGCGTCTTCGCATCCGGCAGCAGATAGGGTAGCGCCCACTTGAGCTTGTCGCCGTCCAACGCCTTGGCGATGCGATGCGCCAGTGTCACCGGCAGCGGCATCAGGTGCTCGGTCTGATCGCAGGCGTAGCCGAAGACCGTTGCCTGATCCTTCACCGTGATCCGGCCGAGGGTCTCGTCATCCATCGCGTCCAGATCGAGCCGACGGTAATCCCGATCCGTGTGGTCCATGAAACTGGTCATGATCGCGCAGGCATCGGCGTCGAACACGTCTCGCGGATAGCCGATCTCGCGGATCAGGTCGCGAGCGATATCGGTGATCGCGATCCCGGCCTCGGTCGCATAGTGCGCGGAGATGAAGAGCACCCCGCTGGAGACCGCGCACTCGGCGTTGATGCCCGCGTTCGGGTCCTGAGTCAGCACATGATCGACGATCGCATCGCTGACCTGGTCACAGAGCTTGTCCGGATGCCCGGCCGTCACCGACTCCGAGGTAAAGATGAAATCATCGCTCATGCGTGCCCCCGGCTTTTTTGAAGTTTGAAGTTTGAAGTTTGAAAGGTGAAGGGTGAAGGCTGAAGGGTGCTGGTTCGGGTTGGCTGAGTTGGTCGCTATGGTGGGGGCGTGTCCGGGTCGTTGTTGGGCTCTGCGGGCGTCCAACCGGGCTTGGTGGCTTCGTTGACGATCAACGGTAGCAGGACACCGGCGCCGATGGCGGCCAGGTCCTTCCACCCCAACGCTGTCGTGCCGAGCAGCTGGCGAGCGCCCGGTACCAGGCTGACCACCACCTGCAACGCGGCCATGCCGAGGATCGCCGCGGTCAGGTGCCGGTTCGGTTCCAGCTTCTCGCCGCCGAAGACGTTGCGGTACTTGCTGCGCGAGCTCAGCGCATGGGTGAGCTCGTTCAGCACCAGGGTGTTGAATGCCAGCGTGCTCGGCGCTGGACCGAGGCCGTATTGCTGTACGCCGTAGATGAAGGCACCCAGCGTACCGACGCCGATGGTGCCCGATTCGAACAGCATCCGACGCAGATCCGGGCCCGAGATAATCGGCTCGCTTGGGTCGCGCGGCGGCCGTTGCATCACGCCCGGTTCCGCCGGCTCCATCGACAGGGCCAGGCCCGGGAAGATGTCGGTGACCAGGTTGATCCAGAGCAGCTGCATCGGGTTCATGACCTCGCCCCAGCCGACGACCACACCGGCCAGCATCACCTCGATCTCGGTCAGGTTGGTCGAGACCATGAAGTGGATCATCTTGCGGATGTTGCTGTAGAGGGTCCGCCCCTGCCCAACCGCGATCGTCATCGTGTGCAGGTTGTCGTCCTCGAGCACGACATCGGAGACCTCGCGCGCGACATTGGTGCCCGTCTTGCCCATCGCGACACCGATGTCGGCGGCCTTGAGCGCCGGGCCGTCGTTGATGCCGTCGCCGGTCATCGCGACCACCAGACCGGCCTCCTGGAGCGCGCGCACGATCTTGAGCTTGTGCGCCGGACTGACCCGCGCGAACACGTGGGTGTTGCGCACGAGGCCGGCGAGCAGCTCGGCATCCATCTCGTCGAGCTTATTCGATTCCAGTACCTGCAGCGGCTTGTCGCCCGAGAGCCCGAGCTGGCGGCCGATCGCATGCGCGGTCGCGCTCTGGTCGCCGGTGATCATCATGGTCTCGATCCCGGCGGCATGATATTCGCGGATCAGCTGATCCATCCCGGGGCGCATCGGGTCGGCCATGCCGGCGAGCCCGAGCCAGACCAGCTCATCGAGCTCGCCCGGGATCGTCTCGCCATCGATCTCCTTGTAGGCCGCGGCCAGCACGCGCAGCGCGTTGCCGGCCATGCGCTGGTTCGCGGTCTTGATCGCGTTGCGGTCCTTGTCGGTCAACGCGACCCGCTGGCCGTCCTTGAGCTGCGTGGTGCAGAGCGCGAGCACCTCGTCCGGGCTGCCCTTGACCGCGAGCAGGTGCTTGTCGTCCTGACGCGGGTGGAGGCTGACCATGTACGGCCGCCCTTCGGCGCGATAGCGGGTCTTGAGCCGGGGTTGTTCCTCGCGCAAGACCTTGACGTCGATCCCCGACTCGACCGCCAGCTCGACCAGCGCGTTCTCGGTCGGCGAGCCCTCATACTCCCAGCTCCCGGGCACCCCATTGAGCTCGGTCTCGCTGCAGAGCGAGAGCACTTGCATCAGCCGCACCAGCTCGTCGCGGCTCAATGCATCGATTGCCTGCCCGTCCTGATCGGTGATGCGCTGCTCGGCCACCTTGAGCGCCGTCTCGCCGGCATAGAGCGCGACCACCGCCATCCGGTTCATCGTCAAGGTGCCGGTCTTATCCATGCAGAAGACCTGCACCGAGCCCAGCGTCTCCACGGCGTCGATGTGGCGCACCGCGACGTTGCGCTGGCGCATGTCGCCGATGCCCATCGCGAGCGTCGTGGTCGCGACCGCCGGCAGCCCCTCCGGGACCGCGGCGACCGCGAGCGAGACCGAGGCCTTGAGCATCTCCAGCCAGGCATAGCCGCGCAGCACGCCGATCCCGAACACCCCGGCGCAGACGCCGCCGGAGAGCAGCGCCAGCTGGGTGCCCATGCGCCCGAGCTGCTTCTGCATCGGCGTATCCGGCGACTCGGCCTCACCGACCAGGGTCTGGATCTGGCCGAGCTCGGTCGCCGCCGCGGTCGCCACCACCAGCCCCCGCCCGCTGCCGCCGGTGACATGGGTGCCCATGTAGGCCATGTTCTTACGGTCGCCCAGCGGCGTGTCCTCCTTGGCGACGAAGGCATCATCCTTCTTGACCGGTAGGCTCTCGCCGGTCAGTGCGGATTCGTCGACGGTCAGCCGATGCGCGCGCAACAGCCGGATGTCAGCGGCCACATAGGTCCCCGGCGCGAGCAACAGGACGTCACCCGGGACGATCTGCTCGACCGGCAGGGTCGCGGTCGCCCCGTCGCGGAGCACCTTGACCTCGCGCACGCCGCTCTGGGTCAGCGAGGCGATGGTGCGCTCGGCCTGGCGTTCGGTGACAAAACCGATTGCGCCGTTGATCATCACCACGCCGAGGATCACGGCGGCGTCGACGAGCCCGCCGGTGAGCACCGCGACAACTGCCGAGACCCCCAGCAGCCCGACCGGCAGGCTGTTGAACTGGCCGATGAAGATCGCGATGTCGCCGCGCTTGGCGGCGGCAATGAGGCTGTTCTCCCCATAGCGGCGCAGGCGCTCGGCGGCCTCGCGATGGCTCAGCCCCTGCTCGCTGGTGCCGCCGAAATGCTCGCTGACCTGGGCCAGATCCATCGCGAACCAGGCCTTGAGCGGTTGCGATGCGAGTTCGCGCGGCTGTCCAGCGGGGGCGCTTCCAGCAAGCATTGCGAGGCTGGGTAAGGCGCTCCAGCGCGCACTGATTGCGCGCAGACGGCCCGCGATCCCGTCGAGCGCATCCGAGATCGGAAGGCCAGCCCCGGATCGACCCCCGGATCGACTGTGAAACAACGGCTGCGAACCTTTCCGTCTCCGGGGTGGCGTGCCGCCATCTACTCGAGCGCCGCGGCTGAGGCGTCGCCAGGCACGCGACCGATGTTCAGCGCGCCCTGAAAGGGTTGGCCGAGTCCGAGATTCAGGAGATTCGGGGGCGTCGAGAAGTGACGCGATGACCTCACAGAGATCAGCCAGCGTCAGGGCATCGCTGAAGCGGATCAGCACGCGGCCGGTGATCACGCTGGCGCGGACCGACTGCACACCGCTTAATGCCGCGAGCGAAGATTCCAACAATGCCTTCGCATGCTCGGACCGATAGAGGGTCGGGACTGCCAAACGGGCGCGGCCGCGGCAGCGGGTATGGACCGCCACAACCGAAGCACCGACCGGTGTCTGAGAACCGGCTGCATTGCTGGACGCGTCATTGGGCATCATCGATCCGCCTGCTGGTCATCGCGTTTCGGTGAGGGCCGGCCCTTCTGCTCTCGGCGGCTCAAATCGGGCGAACGCGCTCGGCTGCAGCGCGTCCGCAAGATGACAGCTTAGTGACAACGGCGCTGTTTTGCCTAGCCGATGACGCTTCGCAGTGAAGCGGCTACCGCCGTTTACCGTTAACCGACCACGCGATCATGGTAACGGAGCCAGGCACGGACCAGCGGCCGCGCGCAATGCTGCACGCCGATCACCCATCTTGGGCGTCCCAGGTCGCGCTCCAGGTTACGTCCTAGATTGCGCCCCAGCTTGCGCCCCAGCTTGCGCCCCGAACCGGTCCGGGCAGCGACCCCCTCTTGGGCGTCCTCCGCGGTATAGGCGCCCGACGATTGACGACAACGTTGCGCCCGGTCGGCGCCGCCTGCAACCTCTGCCTTGTGCTCAACCTTTCGTCTCGAGGCGCGGGTCCCGACGGCCGTCTCCGGCGCAGCGCCGAGCCCTGCCAATGGGGCGTGAATCGGGATACCGAACCAGCTCCAGAGCAGGAGCATCGGATTGAGCGATGCGGAGAGATAGGTGGTGGAGCAGGCCAGCAGCAGCCAGCGGGCCTGGCTGAGGCGCTGCTGCGGCACGGTCCCCGCAGCCAGCATCGGCAGCGCGCGCCCAAAACTCGCATTGAGCTCCGAAGGCAGGGCCGCGACCTGTGCGGCCAGGCTGGTGCCGAGCATCGCTGCAGCCGAACTGCCGACCACCATCGACGGCAGCGGCCCCTTCCCGGCCAGGGCTGTAACCGGCACCGCGAGCAGCAACGCGGTCCCCAGCTCGCCACTGACGCGGGCGACGCGCGCCAACCCCAGATGCAGCCGGAACGGCCAGTAGCCTTCGGCATCCTGTGCCGCGTGTCCGACCTCGTGCGCAACGGTCGCGGCCGCGGTCAAGCTTTGGCGGTGGAATCGCTCGCGCGGCACCCGCACTGCCCTGGCAACGGGGTCGTAATGCGCGCCCAGGTCCGTGATCTCGACCCGCACCTGCTCGAGCCCGCGCCCATCGAGCAGAGCACGCGCCAACTCGGCCGCCTCGGGCAGGCCGGAATCATCCTGGTCGTAGCGGCGCATCAAGGCTTGCGCCCAGAGGCGGGGCCCAAAGACCGCGCCAACGACCGGGATCAGGATCAGGACCGGATGCATCGTCGCAATCGGTTGCAGCAGCCATCATCGACGGAACTGGTGTGCCGAGCATAGACGGCCGATATCGGCGGCGCCAGTCTGGGCGAGCGGATCAACCAACGCTGGCTGAGACCGATCTGCTAGTCTCTGGGTTGGCGCGCACGATTGGCAGCGGCTTGTCTGGAGCAATGGCGATGACACACAAGAAGGCCGTCGAGATGCTGAAGCAAGGGGATATCAGCGGCTTCAACAAATGGGTCAAGGAACGACGCAAGAAAGGCAAGAGCAATGTCGACCTCGACGATCAGAACCTCAGTGAGCTCAAGCTCAGCGAGGCCGATCTGCGTAAGGCGCACCTCAATGGGGCCAATCTGCGCAAATCTGATCTCAAGGGCGCCAAACTGAACGGGGCCAAACTGCGTCAGGCCGACCTGCGTGGCTGCGATCTGCGCGAGAGCGATCTCGCCGAGGCCGATCTGCGTCGCGCCAAGCTCAAGGGTGCCCGTCTAAAGAAGGCCAAGACCAAGGATGCGAAGGGCCTCTCCTAGCCAAGCGCCGCCCGCCTCATCCGTTGAGGCCCTATCAAGACGGCTGCGTGACTTGCGCAAGCTCCTGATTGATCAAGCCGCAGGAGCCATTCGGTGGCTCACCACCCCTCGATCGGGCTGAATGCGCGCTCTTCGGCCTGCTCGAGCTCAGCGAGATGGCGATAGGCATCGCGAATGCGTTCGACGCCATAGGTCCGCTCGAGCCGGCGGACGATAAAATGCCCGCGCGCGACGTTCTGATAGTGGTTCATGAAGATCAGGTTCAGGGTGGCGCCGCTGAGCGCCCCGGCCACCGGTACCATCTGCGCGGCGAACTTATCCGAGATCACGACCCCGAAGCGCGCCGCGACCGCCCGCACTAGATTGATGATGCCGGGGATGTGCGGCCCCTCCGTTTTACCGACATATTCGATGACGCTCTCGAAATGCAGCCCGAGCGTGATCCGCATACCGTAGTAGCCAACCTCGGCGTCTTCGTCGTCGCGGGTGCGGCCGCCGAGCGCGAAGACCTGCACGCAGGCCATCCGTGCATCCATGTCGCTGCGCAGCTGTTCGCCCTCGCTGAGCGCGATGTCGGCGATCGAGCGCATCATCAGGGTCGTAGTAAAGGGCAGCTCGGCAAGCGTCGACAGCGGACCGAAGAAACCGCCGACGGCGCCAAACCCGCTCGCCATCAGCTTGTGGCCGAGGCGCGAGGGCGCAGGCATCTGCTCGGGCGGCGGATCGCGGAGCGAGAACAGGGCGAGCTGCAAGGCCTGCTGCATACTCATCTCGACGGTGCGGTCGATGCGCTTGCGCCAGTCGCGCGGAAGCAGCTTCATGCTCTCACCGATCGGCGAGGCGATCACGTCACTGAGCCGCGCCGCCAGCGACGGATGCTCGAGCTGCCGATAGGACCAGGTCAGCTCGCGCGCCGCCTGGTCCGGTAGACCTTGGACAACAAGCTCATTCATCAGTGATCAGCCCCAGGCCGGCGCAGACGCGGCCGCGCAGGCCACTGCCGCTAGAGCAAGCGGGCGCCTTGCCCGATAGAATCGGATGCTGCTCTTGGCCAGTGTCGGCAACGGTCTTCATCACAGTGTCATCTCTGATCGACCCGCGTCTCTTCATCGGGTGGGGAGCAGCAGTCACAAGCCCTTTCCCCTCTCATCATAGATCTGGAGGCGAATCGCAGCATGACCAATCAGACCTGGCTGAACCGCGGTACGATCCGTCTTGGCTTCAAAGCGATCCGAACCACCCCGAGGCAGCCCCGATGAGTGCGGAACCGACCGACACCGATGCCCTCGCCCCGCGCCACCAGTCGCTCGCGGTCGAGGAATTCTTCTACTTTTTCCTTCGCTTGCGCAAGAATGAGGTCCGCCGAGTCGCCCGGCTCATGGCCGAGCGCCACCCCGAGGAGACTTCAGACCAGCTCGCCCGGCGCCTGGTCGACTCCAAGACCGGCCTCTCGCTGCTCGGCGGCGCGCTCCTCAACATGCCTTGGCTGCTGCCTGGTGTCGGTCAGGCGCTGAAGCTGACAGGTGTCGTCGGCGCTGGCAGCATGCTCACCCGCATGCACCTCTATCTGATCCTCGAGATCGCTCAGGTCTTCGGCGAGGACATTGATGAGATCGCCCGGGTCCCGGAGATGGTGGCCGTGGTCGGCGCGACCGGGCTTGGTGCCGCCACGCCGTCGCTGCTCGCCACCTATGGGATGCAGCCGCTGCTGATGATCCCGGCGGGCTCGCTGTCGATGACGACGGTTACCCGGCTGATCGGCTGGTCTGCGATCCGCTTGTATTCCGCTCGCGCCGAGGCCCGCGGGCTCTCGGACGGCACCGAGCCGGATAGCGATCCCGGAGCCATGCCCGCTTGAGCTAGGGCCTGGGCCGTTAGATTGCCGGTAAAGTGCCGGTGCAGGAGCGGCCCAAGCGGCACAGTCGAGATACCGGTAGCGCCATTGGCATGATCGTTCAGACCCCAGACCCATGGGTGTTCGCCAAGGTGTAAAACCTTTCACGTAGACTGGTATGCGTCCGCAGCCCGTGCTGCACCTGATATCGAGCCTACTTATGCTGATCCCGAATCGACGCACCAAGATCATCGCCACCATTGGCCCGGCCTCCGAGCATCCGGAGGTGCTGCGCGCCTTGATCGAGGCCGGCCTTGATGTCGCCCGCCTCAATTTCTCACACGGCGACCCGGCCTATCACGCCGAGCTCATCCACAACATCCGCAGCGCCGCAAGCGCCGTCGGACGCCGCGTGGCCATCATGGGCGACCTGCCAGGCCCGAAGATGCGCATCGGCGATCTCGCCGAGGAGCCGATCGAGCTGGTCCGGGACCAGCCCTTCACCCTGACCACCGAGCCTGGCGTCGGTCAGCGCGACCGGGTCAGCGTGACCTTCTCCGGACTGCCGGCTGCAGTGAGGCCAGGCGACCGGCTGTTCCTGAACGACGGCTTCATCCTGCTCAAGGTCATCGAGGTCACCGAGACCGACGTCATCTGCAACGTGCGTGCAGGCGGCGAGCTCAGCTCGCGCAAGGGCCTGAATCTGCCCGGCATCGACCTCGGCATCTCGGCGTTCACCGAGGACGACCACCAGTGGCTGCGCTTCGCCGCGGAGCATCGGATCGATGCGGTCAGCCAGTCGTTCGTGGCCTCGGCAGCCGATATCGCAGCGGTGCGCGACGCGGCCCAGGCGCTGGGCTATGCCCCGTTCATCATCGCCAAGATCGAGCGCGCCTCGGCGTTGGACAATCTCGACGGTATTCTCGAGGCCGCCGACGGCATCATGGTCGCGCGGGGCGATCTCGGGGTCGAGATCCCGATCGAGACCATCGCCGTGGCGCAGCGCCGGATCACCGAGCAGGCCAATCTGCTCGGCAAGCCGGTGATCACCGCGACGCAGATGCTCGAATCGATGGTCAAGCTGCGCCGTCCGACCCGTGCTGAGGCCACCGACGTCGCCAACGCCATCCTCGGCGGCACCGACTGCGTGATGCTCTCGGCCGAATCGGCGATGGGGCGCTTCCCGGTCGAGTCGGTCGCGATGCTGCACAACATTGCTGCCGCGATCGAGCCCGAGCGTGACAATCGCCTGCTCGCGCAGGCGCTCGGTGCCTACGGCGACGGCCGCCAGCTGCGTGCAGTGGACCTCATCGCCCGCAGCGTCTATCACACCGTCGAGCGCAGCGCGCCGAAGGCCGTCATCGTACCGACCCGAAGCGGCAACACCGCGCGCAGCATCGCCCGTTTCCGGCTGCCCTGCTTGGTCCTTGCGTTCAGTCCAGTCCCATCAACCAGCCAAGCGCTGAAGTTTTCGTACGGCGTGATGGCCGTGGACGTCGACGGCGACCGGCCGGACTGGAGCGAATATACCCGCGAGTGGCTCGCCGACCACGGCATCACCGAGGGCCTCGCGCTGCTGACTCAGGGACCGTCCGAAGAGCATCCCTGCGGCAATCACCGTCTCGAGATCCTCGAGCTTAGCGCCGAGCGCAGCCCGGCCTGTCAGTGACAGTCCAAGAGCGCGCGCACCGGCAGGCCTAAGAAACCAGGGATCTCTGATCCGTTCGCTATGGCACTCGCAGCTAACCAAAGTCGATCACCAGGCACTGAGCCGGAGCTGGTCACGACCGGCCCCGGTCGGCGCATCGCGTTCTCTCGCTTCGGCGCAGAGGACGGCTACCCTGCGCTTTATGCCCATGGATTTCCGAGCTCGCGTCAAGAGGCCAGATTGCTGCACGAGGCTGCTCGTGAGCTTGGGTTGCGGCTCATCAGCATTGACCGCCCGGGTTATGGCGACAGTGATCCCGCCCCTGATCGAGGCATTATCGATTGGCCAGATGATGTTGCAGCGGTCGCCGACGCTCTAGAGCTCAAGCGCTTCGCGCTAATCGGCGTTTCCGGCGGCGGCCCCTACATGCTCGCCTGTGCCTGGCGTCTCTCGCAATGCGAAGCCCATCCGCTGCACGGACGCGTCAGCGACTGCCTGTTGGTCTGCCCGCTCGGCGCGATCTATCGCACCGAGCAGCTGAACCAGATGCACTGGGCCGTCCGGCTGAACCTCGGAATTGGCAAGCAGCCGCAGTGGCTTGCAGACCTCCTCTTCGGCGCCCCGACGACCGCCCTATTCGCGCGCTGGCCAGCATTGGTTGAGAACAGCCGCAGCCTGGCTGCCCCACTAGCGGACCGGCAGGTGCTGTCAGACCCAAAGATCCGTGCAATCCTGAACCGCACCATCGCCGACGCGATGCGCAACGGCGCCTCTGGTGCCCGCCGCGACCTTCGTCTTTACACCCACGACTGGGGAATGCGCTTCGAAGAGATCGAGTTTCCTGTGCGGATCTGGCACGGCCAAGCCGACGGCACGGTTCCGATCCAGCATGCACGCTGGTATGCCGAACAGATCCCTGCGGCGAGCCTCACCGAGCGACCCGGAGAAGGACATTACTCTATTCAGGTCTGCTATTGCCGCCAGATGCTCGCCGAGCTCGTCGAGAGCTCAAGAGCGTGATCCCTCGTCCACTCGACCGAGCCGACGCCGAATCGGCCGGTTGACCGCGCAACTGCTGCAAGTTACTCTTCGGCGTCTATTCCCTCTCGGGGCGCGTAGCTCAGTGGGAGAGCACTGCCTTCACACGGCAGGGGTCGCTGGTTCGAACCCAGCCGCGCCCACCAGTCAAATCAATCGCTTAGGAGCCGCGACACCCCTCGACCGGGTTCCCAAACGATTATTTGTCACAGCGTTGCCACACTCGTTCGCAAACGAACGGAGTGTGGCGATGGCCTCCTTCTCGGACTTGGGCGGCAATAACGGGAGGGTGGCGGCTTGCACGTGGTCGGGACACCTGTATAAGGCTTCAAGGTTTTCTATACACGAATCCCCGTCATGTCAAGAAACTCCGGTTTTTTATGCATGTCACGCATGAAGTGCATAGAAATCTGCCCATTCTTCGCTAGAAGCGGCCTGCAGCGCCTGGCGGGCCTTGCTCAGCCGGGAAGCGCTTGCCCTGCCCGGGCCTCGTCCGATGCTGGTGGTTCAGGTCGTGTCTGGTGATTTCAGTTTCAGCGACTCGATCGAAGAAGGACCAACGGTGAAAGCCGCGGCGCGCTGCCTGGTCCGTTCGCGCCTTGTTGCCACTGAGCCGCAGTGACCACGGATGAATTCGACGTTTTCGCGCAGTTTGCGAACGCGTCACTCGCCTGTCATTCCTAAAATCAGCCTGCGCACGTTGCGTCCGCCGTATCGATCCCAGCGCCCGGTTCTTCCCGGCTTCACCCGGGCGCATCGGCTGCTCGCTCGATCAGGTGCTGGTCATCGGCCACACGCATCAGCCGGGTTTTGCCGACGTACTGCGGCGGCTCGCCAAGCTGCCCGAGGTCGAGCGCATCGTCGAGAGTCACTTTGAGTGACCGATGGAAGCCGATGTCGCGGCCCTGGTGGCGACAAGCCTCGACAATTCCAGCTACCCCAAACGCTGTCTCCTTGGGTTCGATGCGCTTGGCCCGATCTCCGAGGTCAGTTGTGCTGACCTTCTGAGAGAGAGCGATGTCTAAGCTGTGTTTCGTTCGTATGGCCATCTTCGCGGTTCTCACCGCCTTATTCGTCGCCGGCTGCACCGCTGACGCTGGCCCTACCCTGTCCGCCCCAGAGGCCTTTGAGAAGTCGCGAGTTGGCGAGATCACGCTGATCGATATCAGGACGCCCGGAGAATGGCGTCAGACTGGCATCGCCGAGGGGGCATTACCCATCGATATGACGCGAAGGACCTTCGTGGATGAAATCCTGGCCGCCGTGGATGGCAACAAGGATGCGCCCATTGCCATCATCTGTCGAACCGGCAACCGGACCACCTACACACAGAAGACATTAGCGAAGATGGGCTTTACTAATGTCTACAACATCAAGGAAGGAATGATCGGCAGCACTGCTGGTCCGGGCTGGTTACAGCGAGGCTTGCCGGTAGAAGGCTGTCAGACCTGCTGATCAGTGGTGGTTTCGGGAGCGCAACGGAACGCGCTTGGCATCCTCATGCCATCCTGGCTTTAACACTGGCGCCACCGTCATAGCCGTTCTCGTAGACGTGCTGGAAGACAGCACCCGCCTTCTCGTCGAACGGCTCGGGCGTGCAGGCATCGGGCAAATGATCGGAAACTTGTGCGAACCAAACGGCTGGCTCGGTAGGGCCTCAAAAGATCAGTGTTTGATTATCTACTAAACTGAAAACAAGGGTCCGCGCCTGAATGGCCTGCGTCGAGCGAGTTCATGAAGCGATTAGGGCGGGAGACAGGAACGGACCTCGGCGGCGGCGCAGCAGCGCGCATGCAAGCGGCTGTTGCGGCGGCTTGGGAGTCAGCCTTGTCAGGAGGGAGAGCATGAGCAAGCGTACGGTGTTTGCCGCAGCATTGCTCGGAACCGTCCTCTTACTGGTTCCGTTGCAGTCACAAGCGTTCTTTGGTTTCTTCGGCGGTGGTTTCAGCTTCGGCACCGGCTGGGGAGGCCCTGGTTGGTGGGGGCCGGGCTGGTGGAGCCCTGGGTGGTACCGGTCCCGTTATCTCGGTTGGCCTGGCTACCGTTGGAATCGGCCGTACTGGCGCCATCGCTACTGGCGGCATTTCTATCGGCCGTATTCCTGGTCTTACCTCGGCTATGGGTGGCAGCCGCCCTTCTCTCCGCTGAGCGCGCCTGAGAAACCGGCTACGCCAACGTCCCCGAAGACGATCGAGAAATAGCTCAACCAACGGCGCTGCACCCTGCAGCGCCTGTTGCGCCCGACCACCCGCCTATTGGGCGAACGATCAGTCCCGGCTGCCGCCGAACATCTTCGTCGGATTTGGCATCATCTTAGGCAAGCGCAAGGCCCTGGCCTGGTCCTCGTCGAGCTGACTGAGTATCCCGGTCAACGGTCTAACCGCTCAGCAGAATCGCCTCAATGGAAATGATGGACGTAACGGAGATTGAAACGCCCGCCCTCGGGCCGGTTTTCCGCTTCCGTTTCCCAATAGGCGTTGAAGAAAAGGTGATCGTGCTTGGAGAGGTGATACACCAGGCCCGGGCCGAGGCCGAGCACCTGTTCCTGGCTGCCGCTGATACGATCGCCGTCGATCCGCTTATCCGTGAGCTCGTTCAGATAGTAGCCATTGAGGCCGAGGCGCAGCCGCTGCGGGATCACCTCGTAGGCGCTGGCGAAATTCAGATGCACCGCCTGACCGGCCTGCGTATCCTCGGCACCCAGCAATCGGAAGGGATCGTCGTTCTTGGCGTTCCACAGATAATGCAGCCGCCAGGAGATCGTCCACTTCGGGGTTGCGAAGAAGGTCGCCGCCCAATAGGGGTCGAACGAGAAGACATTGCTGCCGGGGTTGATCGCCTTGTCGGCGTCATAGTCGCCGGTCGGGAAGATCATCTGTAATTCGACCCGCTGCACGAAGCGCGGCCCGTTCGGCCCCATGATCGGGTCCCATTGCAGGAACGGACCGACCAGCAGGTCGCCGAGGTTGGCGCTGCTGGCCTGGATCGGACCGTTATCCGGATCGAGCTCCAGGCTGGCGTAGGGGAGCATCAGATTGAGCCCCCACTTGCCATCGAGCAGCAGCGGCTGGTCGGACTGATAGACGAGCTGAGTGAGACCGATGTTGGCGTCGACCTCGGCCGTGCGCAAGCGACCATAGCGGTCTGGAATGGCGCTGTTGTCGCCATCGCCATCCTTAAGCCTTGCGGAGCGGTAGAGCTGCACATACTGCTGTGCATACCAGCCGGGACCCGATGGCGGCGCCCCATCGAGAAAGCTCGTGAACCCCAGGTTCAGCGATGGTAGATCGTAGGCCAAGCTGGTTTGGCTCGACAGCATGCCGAGCGCCAGCCCACCGATCACGGATAAGTGCGCGCGTCTCATTGTCTTCCCCCTTCTCGCCCGGTGTTCGGGCCGACTGATTGCGAACGCCTCCCGGACGCCCTCTGCCTCGGCGTTCGCCCGTACCGATGGCGGGGATAGTACGACACCCGCTTTCGGTGCGAATCTGACCTGGGCCAACCAACCCGTACTACCCTGCTGACTCCTCGAGCTCAATCCCGAGTGCGGCGGCCAGCTCGCGCAATGCCGCTGCCCCGGCGCTGGCGTCGAGGTTGTCGATGGCCTCGCTCAGGCGGACGAGCTGCTCGCTCGACAGATAGCGCGCGAGCTGGTGTGCGGCCGGCTCGGCGCCGATGGGATCAAAGTCGGTGCAGGCCTGGAAGGCCTCGCGCAGCAACCTCGTCACCTCGGTCCGCCCCTCCGTCGGCCCCTCCGTCGGCCCCAGTGCTCGCCCCTTGGTCGGCTCAGCGCCAGCGTTCCCGAGATCGGTTGCCTCGAAAGCCGCTCCTGGTGCCGCCTCCGGATCGGCCGATGCTGTGGGCGCATAACGCGCGATCGACGCCAAGGCCGTCGTCAGCGCGTTTGCGAGCATCTCAGTGGCGATGGCCAGCGCCGCCGGGTCGGCCTCCTCGCCTGCTGCACGTCGTTCGACCTCGGCGAGCGAACGGCTTGGAAACGAAGGCATCCATCCCGGCCGCCTGGGCGCGCTCGGCCTGCGCCGGCATGGCCCCGGCCGTCAGTGCGACCACCGGCAGCGCCGCGAGCGCCGCGCTGCAACGGATCGATCGGGTCGCGTCGTAACCGTCCATCACCGGCATCTGCACATCCATCAGCACCAGATCGACGGCGCCCGGGTGCAGCAGCAGCCAGTCCACCGCCTCGCGGCCATCGCCAGCGAGCGTCACCGCGGCGCCTTCATTGGCGAGGATGCGCTGCGCGACCTCACGGTTGATCTCGCTGTCGTCGACCACCAGCAACCGGGCTCCGGGCAGGCGCTGCTGCTGCCGCGGCGCCGCTGCCGGCTCGCCGGCTTGACCCAGACGGCGGCCGCGCGCCCGGACCACGGCATCGTAGAGCGGCGACGGCGACAACGGCTTGGCGAGCACGCCGTCGAGCGCGGCGGCCCCGGCCTGTGCCTGGACCTGTTCGACGGGGCAGGCGGTGACCAAGAACAGCAACGGCCGCCGCGCCGCGGGCAAGGCGGCACGGATAGCGTCCGCGGTGGTCACGCCGTCCTGATTCGGCAGCTGGCCATCCAGCAGCACGACGGCGTCCGGCCCCTGCAGCGCCGGGCTCTGCCGAAGCTTGCGCGCCGCCTCGGCAGCGGTCTGCACGGCCGCTGCCGTCCAGCCCAAGGCGTGGATCGTCGCCACCATCCCCTCGCGCGTGACCGCCGCGCCCTCGACCGCCAAGACCTTGAGGCCCAAGGCCAGGCGCTCATCCACCGGTCCGCGCTTGACCACTTCGAAGGCCAGCTCGAACCAGAAGGTACTGCTTGCCCTAGGCGTGCTCGCCAGTCCCATGCGCCCACCCATCAGCTCGACCAGTCGTTGGCAGATGACCAGCCCGAGGCCGGAGCCGCCGAAGTGGCGGGTGGTCGAGGCATCGGCCTGCTTGAAGGGTTGGAACAGGCGCGCCTGGGTCACCGGGTCGATGCCGATGCCGTTGTCGTGCACGCTGAAGCGCAGCCGCACCTGCAGCGGGCTCATCGCCAGCGGCTCGATCCTGACCTCGACGCTGCCGGCCTCGGTGAACTTGATCGCGTTGTTGGTGAGATTGATCAGGATCTGGCCTAGCCGCAGCGGATCGCCGCGCAGGGTCCAGGCGCTGCAGCGCGGCGGCACGATCGCCAGATCGAGGGCCTTGTCCTCGGCGTTGGCGCTCATCAGCGTCGCCAGATTATCCAGTACCTGGGTCAGCTGAAACGGCACCTGCTCGAGCTCGATCTTGTCCGATTCGATCTTGGAGACATCGAGGTTGGCCCAGGCCTCACCGGCGGCGAGCGCGGCCTGGTCGTTGGCGCGGAAGGCGTCGGCCGTCTCCTGGTCGACGAAGTCGTAGTCGGTCTTGCCGATGATCTCCGCCTCCGGCGCGGCGAAGACGGCCTCGAGCCACCGATTGCAGTAGAGAAAGCGGCCCTCGGGGTCCTTCAGCCAGACCGGATCGGGAAGCGTCTGCAGCACGGCCTGCAGCTGATCCTGACCGGCGCGCAGCGCCCGCTCCGTCGCGCTATGCATCTGCTGGCGGCGTCGCCTGTCGCGGAGCTCACGGTCTAACGCTGGCCCCAGGCGCGCCAGATCCTGTTTCGCAAAGTAATCTTCGGCGCCGGCCTGCATCGCCCGCACCCCGATCGCGTCGTCGGCCGGGTCCAGGATGAGGAAAAAGGGGGTCTCGGGAGCCGAGGGTCTTGGCAGCCATCAGCGCGGCGGTCCGCGCGAGGACGCCGTTCGAGCTCGAGCACCGGGTATGGTGCGCCGACGGCAGTCCGGGCTGGGCAGCGTCGCGGGCCGTGCCGCTGCTGGGCGCCGACGGCGCGATCCGGGAATGGTTCGGGGCCGCCTACGACATCACCGAGCGCAAGCGCCTGAGCGCCGAGCTCGACGCCCGGCGTCAACGCCTCGAGCAGCTGGTCGCGGCGCGCACGGCGGAGCTGGTCGAACGCACCGAGCAGGCAGAGACGGCCAATGCCGCGAAGAACCTGTTCCTGGCCAAGATGAGCCATGAGATCCGCACGCCGATGAACGCGATCCTGGGGCTTGTCCACCTGCTGCAGCAGGATGGTGTCAGCGCGACCCAGGGCGAGCGCCTCGACAAGATTGAAGCGTCAGCGCAACATCTGCTCGACGTGCTCAATGAGGTCCTCGACCTGGCGAAGATCGAGGCCGGCAAGCTCACGCTCGCGCCGGTCGACTTTGCGCTCGACGCCGTGCTCGAGCAGACGCGCGAGCTGGTGCTGCCGTCGGCCGAGGCCAAGGGGCTCCGCGTCGAGATCGAACCGCCGGCACGCCCCGTCTGGGTGCACGGCGATGCCTCCCGGCTGCGGCAGGCCTTGCTCAATTTCGCCGCCAATGCGGTCAAGTTCAGCGAGCGGGGAACGCTCCGTTTGCGCGCCCGGCTGCGCGCGTGGGACGCGGAGGGCGTCGAGGTGCGCTTCGAGGTCGAAGACACCGGCATCGGCGTCGCCGCCGACGCCTTGGCGCAGCTGTTCGAGCCGTTCGAGCAGACCGACGCCGCCGCCGGCACCGATGGCACCGGCCTGGGATTGGCCATCGCGCGCGAATTGGCTGAAGCGATGGGCGGCAAGGCCGGGGCCGAGAGCACCCCCGGTGTCGGCAGCACCTTCTGGCTGCAGGTCTGGCTCGCCCACGGACAAGCGACCGCGTCCGCGGCCGAGCTGCCAGCCACGGTCCTGGAGACGACCCTGAGCGTGCGGCACGCGGGCTGCCGCGTCCTGTTGGCCGAGGATGACCCGATCAACCGCGAGGTCATGATGGATCTGATGACGCGTCCAGGCCTGCAGGTGGAGAGCGCCGCTGACGGTGCCGAGGCCGTCGCCAAGGCCACCATCGATCACTACGAATTGATCCTGATGGATGTGCGCATGCCGAAGCTGGATGGTCTGGAGGCGGCACGGCGCCTGCGCACCCGGGCGAGCTGGGCGAGCCCGAAGCGCCCCATCATCGCGATGACCGCGCAGGCCTTCGCCGAGGAACATCGCGCCTGTCTGGACGCCGGCATGAATGCCGTACTGACCAAGCCGGTGCAGCCTAGGGCACTGTATCAGGTGCTGATCGAATGGCTGCCGGAGGGGACCGATGCCTGCGTGACGGAGCCCGCCGAACCGGTATCCGCTGAGTTTGCGTCCGAGCGGCCGGCGTTCCTGGATGCACTGACCGCCGTGCCGGGGCTCGACCTGGCGCAGGGTCTAGAGACGGTCGGTGGGCAAGCGGGCCGCTACCTGGAGCTGCTGCGGCGTTTCGTCGTCCTCCATCGCGATGATCCGGCGCAGCTCGAGGCCCTGCTGGCCCAGGGCGCGCGCGAGCAGGCCCATGATCTGACCCACGTGCTGACCGGGGCTGCCGGCACCGTCGGCGCCGTCGCGGTCGAGCAGGCCAGCCGGCGGCTGGATGCGGTGTTGGACCAGCCGGCCGCGGAGGTCGAGGATGTCGATGCGCCGCTGGCCGAGCTGGCGCAGGCGCTCGCGGCGCTCACGGATGCGGTACAGAAGATACACGGCGCCGGCGGCGGCGAGGAGTCCTCACGCGAGGAAGCAGGCTGATCCGCCTCGGCGCAAAGCCGCTCAAGTGCCGCTGGCGCCAATCGCTCAGCGGGCGGAATGGCGCCTCCGGTGGGCAGCTGCACTGGCCATTGCTAGGATTGCAGGCTGGTTACGGCGGTAGCGAGTGCCGATGAGCCTGACAGACCCCGGAGCGGATTCGGCGAGACTTCAGCTGAGCCTTTCATGACTCTGGCGATATGGCGGCGCGAGATGGTCGCGCTCAGGCAGCTCGTGCTGTTGGAAATGCTGCGTGAATGTCTCATCAAAGGCGATGAACAGCAATGAGCGAGAACGATCTGAACCAGATTCGGCGGCGCTTCAGCGACGCCTATCGTGCCCGCGACTATGCCGAGAGCGCACGGCTGGCGGCCGAGGGGCTGGCGTTAGCTGAGGCGCGCGGCGATATAGCAACCCAAACCCGGATGCGGGTCTGGCTGGGCGAGAGCCATTGGCAGCGCAAGGAGACCGATGCCGCGGTCGCGGCACTGCGTCTTGCCGCGGCGGCCGAGCCGCCGGCCGACCCTGACGATGTCTTCAGCGCGATCTCGACGCTAATCAGTATCGCCCTCCTCGAGCGTCCGTTGGCCGAGATCCAGTCCCTGCTCGCGCAGGGCGATGCCCATCTGCAGGCAACCGGACGCGAGCATGCGCGGCATATGCTCGATCTGAGCCGCGGTGAGCTCGCGGCGCGGCGCGGCGATTGGTCCGGCGCGCGGACCCACTTCCAGACGGCCTACGACCGTCAGCAAGGCGATCAGGATGGCCCGCGCTTCACGCTGGGCTCCTACCTGATCAAGTTGGCGGAGGCCAGCTTCATGCTCGGCGACCGCGAGTCCCTGCTGAACTGGTCCAAGGCGCTGAACGACACTCAAAAGGAGGTCGAGGGCGACCGGCTGCGGGCCGAGCAGGCGCGCCTGCTCTGCTATCGCGCCGGGATCGAGGTGCCGCCCGGGGCGCGCGGTGGCGCGGCGGCGACGGCGCGCCGCGTGCTGTGCTGGCTCGAGGAGATCGAGGGCCACCGCGCCGACTATTCGCGTGATGCACTGCATGCGCTGCTGCTGCAAGGCGACTGGCTCTCGGTCGAGACCTGGCTCGACTATCCGGGCATCGGCGATGTCCCGCTGATGCGCGGCGATCTCCATCTGATGCGCGGGCGCGACGAGCTCGGCCTGCCGCCGTATGATCTGGACTGGCCTGGGCCGCCGCCCGCGGCCAATCCTGCTGAGCCCCATCCGGCGCGGCCGGCCAAGGCACCTGAAGACCTCGAGGCCGCGCGTGCGCACTATGAGCAGCAGCGCGATTGGGCGCGGGCTCAGGATGAGCGACTCGAAACCGACTATCATCAGCGGCGGGTCGACGCGCGGCTTGAGCAGGTCGAGGCCGTGGGCCGCGACCTCTAGCCGAGACGATCACACACCCCCTGCTCCCGCCGAGGAGATCCCGATGACGGAGAAGACCTCGTCCGCCCGCTTCGACGCCGACGAAATCGACGCGACCCTGGCGCCCGCCTATGCCCGTCGCGGCATGCAAAGGCCGATCCCGAAGAACCGGCTGCCGGAGCATGAGATGGCGCCGGATACCGCGTATCAAATGATCCACGACGAGCTGATGCTCGATGGCAACTCGCGGCTCAATATGGCGACCTTCGTCACCACCTGGATGGAGCCCCAGGCCGAGCGGCTGATGGCCGAGGCGTTTGACAAGAACATGATCGACAAGGACGAGTACCCGCAGACGGCCGAGATCGAGCGCCGCTGCATCAACATCGTCTCGAGCCTGTTCAACGCCCCCGAGCCCGGGGTCGGGGCCTCGGCCATCGGCTCCAGTGAGGCGGTGATGCTGGCCGGGATGGCGCTCAAGTGGCGCTGGCGCGCGCGCCGCCAGGCCGAGGGCAAGCCGCACGACAAACCGAATCTGATCCTCGGCGCCAATGTGCAGGTGGTGTGGGAAAAGTTCTGCCGCTATTGGGAGATCGAGCCGCGCTACATCCCGATGCAGAAGGGTCGCTATGTGATCTCGCCGGAAGAGGTGCTGGCCCGCACTGACGAGAACAGCATCGGCGTGGTCGCGATCCTCGGCACCACCTTCACCGGGGAGTTCGAGCCGATCGAGGCGATCCACGATGCGCTCGAGCAGCAGAACGCGAGCACCGGCTGGGCCATCCCGATGCACATCGATGCGGCCAGCGGCGGCTTTGTCGCGCCCTTCCTGCATCCGGACCTGAACTGGGACTTCCGTCTGCCGCTGGTCAAGTCGATCAATGTCTCCGGCCATAAGTACGGGCTGGTCTACCCAGGGGTCGGCTGGGTGGTCTGGCGCAGCCAGGAGGACCTGCCCGAGGACCTGGTCTTCCATGTCAATTATCTCGGCGGTGACATGCCGACCTTCACGCTGAACTTTTCGCGCCCCGGAAATCAGGTAGTGGCGCAGTATTACAACTTCCTGCGCCTCGGCCATGCGGGTTATCGGCAGATCATGGAGGCGCTGCGCGACACCGCGACCGGGCTGGCCAGGGGCATCGGCGAGCTCGGGTCGTTCGAGCTGGTCAGCGATGGCAGCGCCATCCCGGTCTTCGCGTTCAAGCTGCGCGATGGGATCGACCACTACAGCGTGTTCGACGTCTCCGACAAGCTGCGCGAATTCGGCTGGCAGGTGCCAGCGTACACCATGCCCGAAAACGCCCAAGCCGTTGCGGTACTGCGCATCGTGGTGCGTGAGGGCTTCAGCGAGGACATGGCCCAGATGCTACTCGCCGATATCAAGAAGGTCGTCGATCACTTCGAGCCGCTCACCGAGCGGGCGCCAAAATCCCCGGCGCCGCAGTTCGCGCATTGAGACAAGCGCTCGCGCCAGATGAGTGATTCTGCGCTCTTGACAAGCCTGGCCTTCGCGCTGCACTTCAGCCTGCAGGTGCTGCTGATCATGCGCGTGCTGCTCAAGCCGCACCGAGACCCGACCGCGCGGCTCAGCTGGGTCATCGTCATCATCGCGCTGCCGATCGGCGGGATCATCGCCTACATCCTGTTCGGCGAGACCAATATCGGCCGCCGCCGGGCCGAGCGCATGCGCCGAGTGCTGGAGCAGATGCCGTCGGTGCAGGCCGCCCCCGGCGTCAATGCGCCGAGCGTCGCCCCTCAGATCCCAGAGCCCTACGCGCACCTGTTCCTGGTCGGCCAGTCGATCAGCGGGTTCGCGCCGATCGGCGGCAACCAGGCCAGCATCCCGGAGGACTCCAATGCGGTGATCGATGCGTTGGTCGCCGATATCGATGCCGCGACCGAGCATGTGCACCTGTCGTTCTATATCTGGCTGCCCGACAACAACGGCTGCAAGGTCGCCGCGTCCCTGATCCGCGCGGCCGAGCGCGGTCTGACCTGCCGCGCGATGGCCGACGATCTCGGTTCCAGGGCCATGATCCGGTCGGCCCATTGGAAGGCGATGGCAGCGGCCGGGGTCAAGCTGGTCCGGGCATTGCCGATCGGCAACCCGATCCTTCGCGTGCTCGGCGGTCGGATCGATCTGCGCAATCACCGCAAGATCGTCGTGATCGACGACTGGATCACCTACTGCGGTAGCCAGAACTGCGCCGACCCAGAGTTCCGGAACAAGGCCAAGTTCGCCCCCTGGATCGACATGATGATCCGCTTCGAGGGGCCGATCGCCCGACAGAACCAGCACCTGTTCGCCAGCGATTGGATGGCGCACGTCAATGATGACGTCGATGCCCTGCTGCGCCGGCCGCTCCGCGACCCGAAGCCGGGGATCGGCGCGCCATCCGGCACGCCACAGGCCACTGCGCCGCAGATCAGCGCGCAGGTCGTCGGAACCGGTCCAACCGTGCGCTTCTCGGCGATGCCCGAACTCTTCGAGGCCCTGATCTACAGCGCTCGACGCGAGCTCGTGATCACCACGCCTTACTATGTCCCGGATGAATCGATGCAGGCGGCGCTCTGCGCCAGCGCCCGCCGCGGCGTCGCGACCAGCATCGTCTTCCCGCGCCGCAACGACAGCTGGATCGTCGCCGCCGCCAGCCGCAGCTACTATGCCGATCTGCTCGCCGCCGGCGTGCGCATCTACGAGTACGTCGGCGGGCTGCTGCATACCAAATCCTTGACCCTCGACGGCGAGATCAGCCTCGTCGGCTCCGCAAACATGGACCGCCGCAGCTTCGAGCTGAACTACGAGAACAACATCCTGTTTCATGCCCCGGAGCTGACCCGGCAGGTCCGTCAACGCCAGCAGCGCTATCTCGACAGCGCCCTACTCGTCGACCCCGACGAGGTCGCGAATTGGCCGCGCCACCGGCGGCTGTTCAACAACACGGTCGCGATCCTGGGGCCCGTGCTGTAGCGGTTGTCGGCTGATCGGCGCGCTCTAATTCGCCTGCTGATACAGGCCTTCGCCGAGAAGGTGGATGGCACCGCGCAAACCGCGAAGCCAAGCGAAACAGGCGATGAGAGATGAGAGATGAGAGCAGGCGCCTCGGACGAGGCGCCCGCTGAGGACGGGCCGCAGATGGCCGCGCAGAGGCCGATCAGGCCGCTGCCGGCTGTTCTTCGCTGGACTCTTCCGACGACTCCTCGGTCGATTCTTCTTGCTTGGCCTTCTCCTGGACCTTGTCCTTGGTGTCTTCACGCCGTGGCAGCGTGACCAGATAGAGCGGCGTCAGGGCCATCACGAACAGCATCGGCAGCAACGGCGTTGCGTATTGCGGCGCCGCGACACCAAACCCATGGGCGATGGTCGCGTAGAGCAGGACCAGGCTGACGCTTCGCAGCCCGATACGCTGCGCCGGATTCAGACGTCGACCCGCGAACGGCAGCCAGACCAGCACGGCGCCCAAGGCACCGATCAGCACCACCGGACCGTGCAGGATACTCATGAACTCTTCGCTCGCCAGGAAGCTTGGGTTCTCGGCGTAGGGCGTCTCCGAGACCGGATAGACGAAGCTCTGCTCGGCCGCGTTCGGCTCGCCCCAGGACCAGAGCGTCTGCGTCTTGTCGAAGAAGTACCAGCGCAGGAAACCGCTCGGGTCTTCGATGAAACCTTGGCCTAGCTGACCGAATGCCGACCCGAGCCGGGCCTCTCCAGTGGTCCCTTCGCTCGAGCTGGCTTCGTCCCCGGCTGCTGCTGGCGGCAAGCCCTGCTGGATGCTCTCGGCAATGGGCGCCGTGGCGACAGGGGCATCCACCGCATTCTGGTTCTGGACGACGAGCGGGCTGAAGACCAGCCCAAAGCCGATCACCGCCGCCAGCGGCGTCATCAGCTTCCAGACCCCTTTGGTGGACAGGAGCAGCATGACCACCCAGGGCAGGATCAGGAACTCGAAGGTCGGGTCCGTCAGCGCGGCCAGGCCGAGCAGCGCGCTCGCGATGAAGGTCCGAATCAGCCCTCCCCGCTCGCTGATCTTGGCAGCCGTCACCAGATACAGCAGCAGTGCGATCATCAGCACCGTTGCACCGACCAGATAGAGACTGATATTGACCAAGAACGGGCTCACCGCGGTCAGCAGTGCGGCGGTCAGTCCCCAGTAAGGGTCCAACAGCCTTGTGGTGAGCATGAAAACCAATAGAATCGCCAGCGCGCTGAGCACCATCTGCGTGATCACGATGGCGTTCAGGCCGCCGGTCGTGGCCTCCGGCTCGGCGAACAGGGAGAGGAACAGCGGATAGCCGAGGCTGCTGAAGGTCTCTCCGCTGGCCGCTTCACCGCCACCGCTGAACGGCGCCGCCAGGATGTTGTAGGCGCCCTGGCTGCTCAGCGCCTGAGCCAAGGCATAGGCGTCGGCGGCATCGGCCTGAAGCGGCTCGACGACCTCGGTGGCAAGAAATGCTTGGCCGCGCAGGAACACGCCGGCGGCGAGGATCGCCGCCAGCGTTAATAGGGTTGCGAGCGAGACAGGTTGGCCGCCCCGCTGCTTTGCGTTATCTGAGCTCACAATGAAACTCCCCTTGCTTTGACGTCAGGCCGGTGGCCAGCGCCGGTTCGACGAACACAGCGAGGAAAACTACGGCAGCAGAAGGCGTGGAAACGAACGACGCTTCCTAGCACTGCCACCTCGCCGAATTGGGCTGATGGGTTACCAGTCTCTTCGGCCTCCTCGGCGGCGCCGCGGCATAACCTATCGCATCCTGCTCAAGGCACGGAGACGACCGGCGCAACGCGTCCGGAAGACGACCAACAGGTCGGTAACGCTTTATTAGAATACACTAACTTTTCACCTGATTGCGACCGCAAGAGACCGGTGGATGCTGATGGCTTGGCAACGCCCTGATGCGGCTCTTCCAATCTTCCGCGCACCGCCATTGATGCCCGCATGCAGATCGATCCGACACCGCCCGCTCGAGCTGAGACCCGGCAGCCTTCGCTGCTCAAGCAGCGAATCCTGGTCCTGCTCGCCCATCCATCCATCGACCGGTCCGAGGTCAATCGGCCCCTCGCGGTCGCCACCGGTCAGGTACCCGGTGTGACATTGGTCGACCTCTATGCCGAGTACCCGACCTTTCAGATCGATATCGATCGCGAGCAGGGCCGGTTGGCCGACCATGACGTGATCGTCTTCATGCACCCGCTCTACTGGTACTCCACACCCGCAATCCTGAAGGAATGGCAGGATCTGGTGCTCGAGCACGGCTTCGCCTATGGACGCACCGGGACCGCGCTGCGCGGCAAGCTGCTCTTCAACGCGCTCACCGCCGGTGGCTCCGAGGCCGCCTACCGCGCCGAGGGTTACAATCACTACACCATTCGCGAATTGCTGCATCCGATCGAGCAGACCGCGATGCTCTGCGGCATGATCTATTTGCCGCCATTCGCCCTTTTTGCCGCGCGCACCGCAGTCGAGGAAGGACGCGTCGACGGACATGTCCGCGACTGGATACGGCTGCTCGAGGCGCTGCGGGACGGCCGCTGCGACCTCGATGCGGCCCGTCGCGCACCGACGCTCAGCCATCACCTCGATCTGATCATCAAGCCGGGCTGACGCATGGACAGCATCCTGTTCGAGACCTTCACCTATCTCTGCGCCGCGGTGATCGCGGTGCCGATCGCGCAGCGGCTCGGCCTGGGCTCGGTGCTCGGTTATCTGATCGCCGGAATCGTCATCGGCCCGCTGTTCGGGCTGGTCGGCGCCGAGACCGAGACCATCCGCCACGTGGCCGAGTTTGGCGTGGTCTTGATGCTCTTCCTGGTCGGCCTCGAGCTGCAGCCGCAGTCGTTGTGGGCAATGCGCGGCCGGCTGCTCGGGCTCGGCGGGCTGCAGGTCCTGGTCTCCGCCGCGCTGATCGCGGCAGCTGGATTGGCTATCGGCCTGGATTGGCGCCTCGCGCTCGCGATCGGCCTGATCTTCTCGTTGTCATCGACCGCGATCGTGCTGCAGACCTTGAGCGAGAAAGGGCTCACGAAGACCGATGGCGGTCGCGCGAGCTTCTCGGTGCTGCTGTTCCAGGACATCGCCGTGATCCCGATGCTGGCGCTGATCCCGCTGTTGGCGTTGCCGGAGCTCAGCGGGGAGACCGTCAACGGTCATCTGCCAGCGGCGGCTGGGCATGGAGAGGCGGCACATCCGGCCTCGATGAGCCTGGTCGCCGGGCTGCCCAGCTGGGCGCACGCGCTGGTGGTGTTGGGCGCCGTGAGCGCCGTGCTGCTGGGCGGTTACTTCTTGTCGCGGCCGCTGTTCCGTTTCATTGCCGATTCCCGGCTGCGCGAGATCTTCACCGCCAGTGCCCTGCTGCTGGTGGTCGGCATCGCACTGCTGATGACGCTGGTGGACCTGTCGCCGGCCCTCGGAACCTTCCTCGCCGGCGTCGTCCTCGCCAACAGCGAGTTCCGGACCGAGCTCGAATCCGATATCGAGCCGTTCAAGGGGCTGCTTCTGGGACTATTCTTCATCACCGTCGGTGCCGGGATCGATTTCGGCGTCCTATCCGCTGATCTCGTGCTGATCCTCGCGCTGACCGCTGGGGTGATCCTGGTCAAGGGGCTGGTGCTGTTCGCCCTCGCCGGCTGGTTTCGGCTCAAACCTGGCGATCGGTGGCTGTTCACGCTCGCGCTCGCTCCGGCCGGGGAGTTCGGGTTTGTGCTCCTGAGCTTCGGCCAGCAGAACGCGGTGATCGCGCCCGAGCTGGCCAAGACCCTGTCACTCGTGGTCGCGCTGTCGATGCTGCTCACGCCGGCGCTGTTCCTGCTCTACGAGCGGCTCGTGCTCCCGCGGCTGCGCGGCGGTGACGAGCGCGAGCCGGATCAGATCGAGCAGCCCGGAACGGTGATCATCGCCGGCGTCGGCCGCTTCGGGCAGATCGTCAACCGGATGCTCCTTGCCAGTAGTGTGCGGACCGTCGTGCTCGATCATGAGGCCGCGATCCTGGATATGCTCCGCCAGCTCGGTATCAAGGCCTATTACGGCGATGCCTCAAGGCCCGATCTGCTGCAGGCGGCGGGCATCGCTGAGGCCTCGGTGTTCGTCGTCGCGATCGATGACCGTGAGCGGGCGGTGCAGATGGTCGAGTACGTGCGCCGCAACTATCCGCATGTTCAGATCATCGCCCGCGCCTTCGACGTCAATCATCTCTACCTGCTCAAGCAGGCCGGCGCAGATGTTGCCGTCCGTGAGCTGTTCGATACATCGACCCGGGTCGGCAGTGAGGTCTTGCGCCGCCTCGGACTCCATCCATTCAAGGTCGAGAAGATGGAGCAGGCGTTCCGGCGCCATGACGCCGCGGGCCTGGCAAAGCTCTATGAGGTCTGGGACGAGCATCCGGACATCGCGCGCAACCGTGCCTACCTCGCCCGGGCCCGCGAGCATGGTGAGACCCTCAAGGAGATGATGGAGACCGATCGCCTGCAGTTGCACGATCGCAGTGAGCGCGGCTGGACCCCGCCGCCGAAGGGCTACACCGACGAGCTTGGCGACTGAAGGGGCAACCAAAAAATGTGACCTGTCTCGCAATTTCGGCTAGACTGGGATCATCCCTTAGGGGATTTCCCTTATTCGCGTTTTTGTAATATTCTAAGACGCTAATATCCCCAGTCAGTTTGAACACGAGAGACAGGACATAATGAAAACACTGTCCATCACCGCGCTTACCGCCGCATTCTTGCCGTCTCTGCTGGTCGCACCGATGCAGGACCCACGGGCCCTGTTCGGCATCGAGACGCGGCCAGCAAAGGTCACGCCGCTGGCACCAACGCCCCCGCTCGAGCCGATGCCCAGCGCGACGACCGCGCTCGCGCCGCAGCAGGCGCCGCCCCTGGCCGCCAACACGACGGACGCCCCGGCGCTGAAGGCGACCGAATCGGTTGATGAGGAACTGCGCTGTTTGGCGCTGAACATCTACCATGAGGCGCGCTCGGAGCCGCTGTCCGGCCAGATTGCTGTCGCCCGTGTCACGCTCAACCGGGTCGAGTCGACGCGGTTTCCCAGCTCGGTCTGCGGCGTCGTCAAGCAGGGTGGCCAGAAGCGCAATCGCTGCCAGTTCTCCTGGTGGTGTGATGGCAAATCGGATCAGCCCACCGAGCCGAAGGCCTGGCGCAAATCGCTAGAGATCAGTAAGCGAGTGCTCGCCAACCAGGCGCCGGACCCGACAGCGGGCGCTCTCTACTACCATGCCAACTACGTCAAACCGAGCTGGTCGCGCTCATTCCAGCGGACCGCCCAGATCGGCCGGCACCTGTTCTACCGCCCCGGCCAGAGTTAGCCGCCCAACAGCTGGCCACTCAGAGTTATAGTCACTCGCCCTGGTTTCCGGACAAGCTGAGCCCATCGATGCTGACTGTTCCGGCGCTTTCTGTCCGGCGATCACGTGGAATGGCTATAGCCACTCGGATCTGGCCACTCAGAGCTAGCCCTCCATGGCTAGCTCGCTCGCCGACGCCGTTCGGCCGCTGGGTATCTGTCCACAAACTCCTGCTCGCTTTCGAGGCCACCGGTTGCGGTCGCTTCGAGGCACAAAGCGCTAGACAGGTCCTGACCGGGCGAACGGCGTGCAGCGGAGTCGCATCTCAGCCTGATCCGCCCTTCAGCCTTCCAGATCGCCCGCCAATCCCTGAGCGGTCGAGCTCATTCGGATCGCTCCACCTCCACCAGAACCTCGTTCCGGCGCAGCGGCCACAGCGAAAACGGCGAGTTGTAGCGTGCATAGATCGGCGTGCCGACCGGCTCGATGCCGGCATCGCGCAGCGCTGAGAGCAGTGTCTTCTCGTTACGTTGGTAGTTCGCCTCGGTCCAACGTCCGCTGTAGCGCCTTGCCGCCATCAGCCGCGACGGCACCTTGCGCAGCTCGACCGCTGGGTTGGTCGGCTCCGGCAGTGTCTCGAGCGTGAAGCGCTTCGGCATCACGAAGCGCAGCAGATGCCGGCTGCCCTGCGTCGCACTGGTTACCGTGCCGTCGGACGCCGTTGCCGGGCGCTGGGTCACCGGCGCGGTCATCTCGATGCGCTCGCCCTTGCCGGCTCCAGACTTGGGCTCGGGGTCAGTCTCATCGCTGGACGCAGCCGGTCGTTGGGTCACAGGCGCGGTCATCTCGATCTTCTGCGTCGGCTTGTTGTCGCCGAAGATGTAGCCGGCCAGGATCTTGAACGCGCGGTTGCCGACCTGCTCGAAATCGCCTTCGACGACCGTCTCGGCAACGAGAAAGGGCTCATAGCGGCGAAGCTCGAAATCCGGATAGCTCTCAACCACTTCGTAATCGGGTTCCTCGATGGCCATAATGCTGCTCGCTGGAAAGAGAGCTGTTGAAAGGAGGAAGGCGAAAATGGCCGATCTGCGGCGTCGGTCGATATCCATGTGCAGTGCAGATCTCCAAGTGGCTGTTTTGGTCCGCGGCATGGGCCTAATGCACCAGCCGATGCTGCAACGTCGGATCAGCGGCGGTTCTGATCACCGGCGCTATGGATCATAGCATCAGCAGACTGAGGGCCATCACCGCCATCCCGGCTACCAGCGCATAGACCGTCAGGTGGTGCTCACCATAGGTCTCGGCCGAGGGCAGCAGCACGTCGAACGAGATGAAGATCATGATCCCGGCAACCGCTGCCAACGAGAGGCCGAGCAGCGCCTGGGACCAGAAACTGGAGAAGATCAGCAGCCCGAGCAGAGCGCCGAGTGGCTCGGATAACCCCGAGAGTGCGGACCAGATGAACGCCTGGCCGCGGCTTCCCGTTGCATAGTAGATGGGCACCGAAACCGCGATACCCTCCGGGATATTGTGAATCCCGACCGCCAAGGCGACAGGGAGCCCAAGCCGGACGTCCTGTAGCGAAGTCAATAGGGTCGCAAGACCTTCGGGCAGGTTATGCAGCGTGATCGTCAGCGCGGTCAGCGTGCCCACGCGCAGCAGGTGATCGGCCTCCTGCGGGCCGCCATTCCCGGCAGCCGGAGCGCGCATCTCATGCGGGTTATAGCCGAGTGGCACCAGCCGGTCGATCGCTGCGGCCAGCAGGATGCCAGTAAACAAGGCGGCGACCGCCGCCGTCTGCGCCGCACCGAGAACCTCATCGAGGGCCTCGGCGCCGGAGGGCAGCAGTTCGACGAACGAGACATAGATCATCACACCAGCAGAGAATCCGAGCGCGACCGCGAGGAAGCGCAGATTGGCCCGTGGCGCAAAGAAGGCGATCGCACTGCCGATCGCGGTGGCGAGCCCAGCGAGCAATGTCAAAAGCAGCGCTGGCCCGATCGCAGCGACATCCATCTCTATAAGCCTCCGCTTGGTCTGAGTCGGTGTTCGGTTGGCATCGGCCATGCATTGATCCGGCCAGGTCCACTGCGAGCCGCAGCGCAACGGCGGCCGGATTCGGCTGCTGTTCCGGGTGCCGGCAAGCGCCGGAGACCCTAGACGGTCTCGCCGACTCCGAGCTGTGAGCTCGTGAACGATCACTTAACACCACCGATTGGTTGGCGACCAGCATGAAACAACCCATCCATCTCGATCCGAACCGCAGTGCGCTACTGATCGTCGACAT
Source organism: Gammaproteobacteria bacterium (assembly GCA_009908845.1). Taxonomy (GTDB): domain Bacteria; phylum Pseudomonadota; class Gammaproteobacteria; order Chromatiales; family Chromatiaceae; genus Lamprobacter. The sequence goes on along the minus strand of JAAAOQ010000091.1, from coordinate 8,620 downwards.
GCAGCCCGATTTCATGCCGGGCGGGGCCTTACCGGTGCAGACCGAATCGGGGTCCATCGAGGACGAGCTGATCGCCCCGATCGGCGCCCTGATGAACGCGGGTCTCTTCGCCGTCCAGGTCGCCAGCCAGGACTGGCATCCGCCCGGTCACAAGTCCTTCGCTTCGGCCCATCACAGCAAAAGGCCTTTCGAGACCGTCACCCTCAACGGACAGCAACAGATACTCTGGCCAGACCACTGTCTCCAGGGTAGCCCCGGCGCTCAATTGCACTCCGCTCTGCCGACAGAGCGGCTAGTATCCATCATCCGCAAGGGGGCTGATCCGGAGACGGACTCCTATAGCGGCCTGCGCGACAATCGCAACCCTAACGGCGAGCGCCCGCCGACCGGTCTCGGCGGCTATCTGCGTGAGCGGGGCATCGACAGCCTCTTTTGCTGCGGTCTTGCACGTGACGTCTGTGTGCGTTGGACGGCGCGCGACGCCGTAGAGGAAGGTTTCTCGACCCATTTCATCTGGGACCTCACCCGTCCGGTCGACCCGGCCAATGATGACGAGGTCCGCACTGAGCTCGAATCCAAAGGCGTCAAGATCATCGCGGCCGACCAGGTTCGTTGCCACCCTGGTCGCGCCGACAGCAAGCCCTGACCGGCCAGGGTTACCAGTGCTCCCCAGGGTTACCAGTGCTCCTGGTGCGCTAGGCCAAGGAGCACCCGCATCGCCTCCCCGGTCGCCTGCCCCGTCCTTTGTCTCGCCATTGGCTGACTCGGCTCGCTCGTCGATTGATGGTCTTCGAGCGTTTCCCGTAGGCGGACAGCGGCACCATGGAGCGCCCAGAGCTGGGTCAGCGCGGCGTCCTGGTCGCGCTGCTGCTGGGAAGCGGCTTGTTGCGCCGATGCGTGCGTTGGCAGCGATCCTGTGGTCTCTCGATAGCCGTTGAGGAAACGGCGCGTGATGCGCGAGCGCCAGACGCCGATCGCATCGACGACGGGCTGGCGTTGTGCCTTGCTTGCTTGGCCCACAAAGGCTTGGTCCACACAGGCGGCCTGCGCCGCCTCATCGGCTACCTCGTGGAACGAGCGCACCACCCGCGCGACATCGGTCAGCGGGCAATGCTTATCCTGCTTTGATTCGGGGGTCGCCCGCCAGTCTCCGCCGAATCCGACGAACAGGATATCGTTCTCGGCAACCAATACCCGGTTCAGTGCGGGATCGCCGTGGACGCGGGTGCGTAGGCCATCGCAACCGATGTTGGCGAGCGCGGAGGTGGGATACCGCAATGCCCCCGGTCGTGACAACAGGGTCTCGGCTAGCGATTGCAGCGCCTCCGGTAGCCGATCGCGCGCATGCTGCAGCCGCGTCAGCGTCCGCTCGATGTCTCGTGCAAGCCAATCCGCCCAGGCGCTGAGGTCCTGCGCGGAAATCGGCTCCGGTACAAAAGCCGCATTCAGGTCTCCGTTTCGCTCTGTGCCCGCGAGCGCACGATGCAGCTCTGCCAAGCGGCGACCGAGGGTAGCGATCAGTGTCTCGTAGCCGCGATACGCGGCGTCGTGCCACCAGACCTCGGTGTGGACGCCACAGGCCGCGCAGAGGCGCGCGAGCAGCTCGAGGGTGAAGCTCCGCAGATGGCCTTGGTTGTGGACATATTCCTCGAGGACGGCGACCGGGTACGCTGTGCCCGAGCCACTGCGGAAGCGGATGGAGCCGGCCAACGCGGGCGTGTTGGCGAAGCCGGCGACCTCGGTCAGATAGCGTCGGATCTCAATAGCCGCGTCCTGCCCGCCACCGGCGGCCCCGCGGTCCCCTGGGTCAAAGGGTCGCCGCTGCAGCAAGAGTCGATCGCCGAGGGCGGCGCTGTGGCCGTAATCCTCGCGCGGGATCTGCACGGGCTCCCCGGCACAGTCGGCGGTCAAGCGCTGATAGGCCGTCGTGGCCTCACCGACGAGCACCCCCTCCCCGAGCGGGATCTCGCCCTGACCACCGATGAGCTCGAGCATCGCATGCAGGAAACGCTGGTCCGCGAGTGCGTCGCAGAGCAGACCCGGCATCGCGTGCCGTCGCACCCGTGAGAGCGTCGTCGCCGCCGGTGGCGCAGCGGTCAGTTCGGTCTCGCCGGTCTGCCATACCAGCCATAGGGGGAGCCAGAGCTGCGCCTGGCTGCCGTCGGCGAGGTCGATCGTGACCAGCGTCATGAGCCAATCCCGCCAGGGTTCGATCGCGCTGAGCTGAGTCGCTCGCAGCCTAGCGCCATCGGCCATCAGCTGGCCGTCGGCGATGAGCTGCAAGCCAGGGCCGAGGTAGCCAGGAAGGACCCGCTCTTGGAGAAGCGTCAAGGCGCGCCGGGCCGGCTCAGGTCGCTTGGCGCGCTCTGGCTCCAGGCTCCGCCAGCCTTCAGGCAGCACCAGCGTCGCAAGCCGCGGCGCCGGCACACGCTCATCATGCCAAGCCGGGGCATGCTCCTCCTCGGAGAGCAGGAACCAGTAGAAGCCATGGCCGGACAGCGTCAGTAGATACGGCAGCTCGCCGATCGGCGGGAAAGGGGTTCGACCGAGCAGTTCGATCGGGACCCGTCCCTGAAAGCGGGCCAGATCGAGCTCGACCGGCTGCGCGCCGTGCGCCAGATTGGCAACGCAGAGCACGACCTCGTGCTTGTCCCGCGCCTCCTCCGGGATGGGGTCGGCGTCGGTCGATTCGCGCACATAGGCCAGCACCTTGCGGTTGCCCGGATGCAGGAACTCGATGCTGCCGCGGCCGAACACCCGGTGCGCCTTGCGCACCTCGATGATCCGGCGCATCCAGTTCAGTAGCGACGAGGCCGAGCGCGACTGCGCCTCGACATTGACCGACTGATAGCCATAGACGGCATCCATCACCGGCGGAAGATAGAGCTGCTCCGGATCGGCGCGCGAGAATCCGGCGTTGCGGTCGGGGGTCCATTGCATCGGCGTGCGCACCGCATTGCGGTCGCCCAGGTAGATGTTGTCGCCCATCCCGAGCTCGTCGCCGTAGTAGAGGATCGGCGCGCCGGGCATCGACAGCAGCAGGCTGTACATCAGCCGGATCTTGCTCGGGTCATTGTCGAGCAGTGGTGCCAGCCGCCGGCGGATGCCGACGTTGACCCGCATGCGCGGATCGGTGGCGTAGGTCTGGTACATGTAGTCGCGCTCACGGTCGCTGACCATCTCCAGGGTCAGCTCGTCGTGATTGCGCAGGAACAGCGCCCACTGACAATCGGCCGGGATCTCGGGGGTCTGCTCCATGATCTCGACGACCGGATGCCGGTCCTCCTGGGCCAAGGCCATGTACATACGCGGCATCAGTGGGAAGTGATAGCAGACGTGGCACTCATCGCTGTCGCCGAAGTAGTCGCGCACGTCCTCGGGCCATTGGTTGGCCTCGGCCAGGAACATCCGGTTCGCGTAATGGGCATCGACCACCGCGCGCATCTGCTTGATGACCGCATGGGTCTCCGGGAGATTCTCGTTGCTGGTGCCATCGCGCACGCACAGATACGGGATCGCGTCAAGCCGCAGTCCATCGACGCCAAGGTCGAGCCAGAACCGCATCACCCGGGTCACCGCCTTCACCACCTGCGGGTTGTTGTGGTTCAGGTCCGGCTGATGCGAGAAGAACCGGTGCCAGTAGTACTGCTCGGCGACCGGGTCCCAGGTCCAGTTCGAGGCCTCGCTGTCGGTGAAGATGATCCGGGTCTCGGAGAAGCGGCCGTCGTCGTCGCTCCAGACGTAGAAATTGCGCTTGCTCGAGCCCCGTGGCGCACGGCGCGCAGCCTGGAACCAGGGGTGCTGATCGGAGGTGTGGTTGATGATCAGCTCGACGATCACCCGGATGCCGCGACGGTGCGCCGCATCGATGAAACGGCGGAAGTCAGCACGCGTGCCATAGGCCGGATGGACATTGCGATAGTCGGAAATGTCATAGCCGTCATCGCGCATCGGCGACGGATAGAACGGCAGCAGCCAGATCGCATTGACCCCAAGCGCCTGGATGTAGTCGAGCTTCGCGGTCAGCCCGCGGAAATCGCCGGTGCCGTCGCCATTGTTGTCGAAGAAGGCCTTGACGTGGGTCTGATAGATGATCGCGTCCTTGTACCACAGCGGGTCGGAAGCGCTGGAATCGTGATCGGCAGGCTCAGGCATAGCAACGATACGAAGCGGGTTCGGCAATCGGCGACGGGCCGCGCGATCTGGCAGGAAGCGCGCGGGCGTCTTGAGGATGCTCTTGCGGAGGATGAACAGGGGCTTCGGTTCGAGCGCCCAAAGACCGCCTCCTGCAACGGCCGCGCCAGCGGCTCAGAGACTTGCGGCACCGATACCTAGAGACCCTTGCATAATGACCCCTTCATGCAAGTGAAATCAGTAGCTTGCGCAAGTCAAGCGGCCGTTTCGTCAGGGGCTCTTAGGCAGGTGCTCTGAGGCAGGGGCTCAAACCGGCATTCGGGCTCGGTACACCGCTACCGCGCCTGCAGCACAGACGAGGCGAGGCCCGCCCCAACGCTGGAGCCGGGTCTCGCGCAGCGGTTTGGCCTCCTCCGGACATTGCTCGGCGCATCGGGTTCAGCGCTAGCGCCCCAGGTGGTGCATCGCAACCAGGGAGTGGGCGAAATCACCCTGTCCTCCCGGTCAGGGCGGCCGATGCCTCTTTCTTCCGCGCACCGGGGAGCAGGTCTCCCCCACCCGATCAAGCTCCGCTCTCAGGGTCGCGCGCAGGGTCGCGCGCGGCACCGCGGCACCCGATCTCGGCGCGATTCAGGCCGTGTTGATCCCGCCGTCCGCCCATCCCTCCGGCTCCATCGCGGCCTGTTTGGAATGAGCGCAGGTCCAGGCAGTTCCCGCTGCGCACGGCCTCCGGATGGGTCGACCGACTGGCACAGCACATGCTGCGCGACTGGAGGCACATGGCCTGCGAGCCCTGCCCCGAAACCCGAACGATGGAGCCCGCGATGTCGACCTCGAAATTCCGGATGCCCTTTGGCGCCGAATGCCAAGCCGATGGCAGTGTGCGCTTCTGTCTCTGGGCTCCTGCAGCCGATCAGGTCGTGCTGCGGCTCTTCGATGGCGATGAAGAACAAGACCTCAGGATGGACACCGCGGGTGATGGCTGGCTCGAGCTGAGGACCGATCAGGCTCGGCCCGGGATGCGTTACGCCTTCCGCATCGCCGGTGAGCGCGTCGACGGTCAAAAGACCGTGCCAGACCCGGCCTCTCGCTTCCAGCCGAGCGGCGTTCATGGTCCCAGCGAGATCATCGAGCCCAATACCTTCCGCTGGCCAGACGGCGAGCCCTGGCGTGGCCGGCCCTGGGAAGAGGCGGTCTGCTACGAGCTGCACATCGGCACCTTCTCGGCCGAGGGCACCTTCGCCGGTGCCATCAAGCGGCTGGACCAGCTCGCCGAGCTGGGCGTCACGGCGCTGGAGCTGATGCCGTTGGCCGCGTTCCCGGGTCAGCGCAACTGGGGTTACGACGGGGTGCTGCCGTTCGCGCCCGATGCCAGCTATGGCCGCCCCGAGGACCTCAAGGCCTTGGTGCAGGCTGCTCATGACCGTGGCCTGATGATCCTACTCGACGTCGTTTACAACCACTTCGGACCTGAGGGCAACTACCTGCACCTCTTCGCGCCGCAGTTCTTCAACCAACGGCACCAGACGCCTTGGGGGGCCGCGATCAACTTCGACGGACCCGATAGCCGCTCGGTGCGCGACTTCTTTATCCAGAATGCGCTCTATTGGCTCGAGGAATTCCGCTTCGACGGCCTGCGTCTCGATGCGGTGCATGCGATCGCGGACGATTCCGAGCCGGACATCCTCACCGAGCTCGCCGGGGCGGTTCAGGAAAGGCCCGGCAGGCGGCGTCAGGTGCATCTGGTGCTCGAGAACGAGCGCAATGGCTCGCGCTACCTGGCCAGGCGTCCGAGCGGCATGCCCTACTGGTATCAGGCACAATGGAATGACGACTTCCATCACGCCGCCCATGTGCTGATGACCGGCGAGCAGGACGGCTACTACAGCGATTACAGTTCCGAGCCGGCCCGTCTCCTGGCTCGTTGCCTCGCCGAGGGCTTCGCCTATCAGGGCGAGCCCTCGCGGTTCCACGATGGCGCGCGGCGCGGCGAGCCCAGCGCGGGGCTTCCGCCCGGCGCCTTCATCAACCTGCTGCAGAACCATGATCAGATCGGCAATCGCGCCTTCGGTGAGCGCATCGCCTCGCTCGCCTTCCCCGAGGCACTGCGGGCGCTGAGCGCGGTGATGCTGCTGGCGCCCTCGCCGCCATTGCTGTTCATGGGGCAGGAATACATGACCGAAACCCCGTTCCTGTTCTTCTGCGACTTCGGCGACGACCTCGCCGATGCGGTCACCGAGGGACGTCGCCGCGAATTCCAGCGCTTCGAGCGCTTCGCCGACCCGCAGGCACGCGAGTCCATCCCAGACCCGAACGACCCGGTGACCTTCGAGCGCTGCCGGCTGCTTTGGGAGGCCCTCGAGCGTGACGCCCGGCACCGGGAGTGGCGGCACTTCCACCAGGAGCTGCTGCGGTTGCGCCACCGCGAGATCCTCCCCCGGCTGGCGGGGATCGAGCCGGGTCAGAGCCGTTTCGAGACCTTCGCGACCAGCGCCATCCAGGTGCAGTGGCGGCTCGGCGACGGCGCCGTGCTGACCCTGACGGCGAATCTCAGCGACACCGAGCGGCGCTGCGAGGCGCTCGCGCTGCCGCTGCCCGACGAGGCCCTCTATCTGGAGCCGACCGGCCTCGCCGAGGCGCTCGCTGAGCGGCGTCTACCGCCCTGGGCGGTCGCCTGGCATCTCGACCGCGCGGACCAGAGCCAGCCCCAAACCCGACACCAGGCCGAGCCGGCTGAGACAACGCACCCGGCATCCGAGGCGAGCGAGCGATGAGCGCAAACCCGGAGCTCGAGCGCCTCTGCGCTCATTACGGCATCGCCGCCTCCTACGAGGATATCGACGGACGCATCCATCAGGCCGAGGACGGTACCCGACGGGCGCTGCTGCAGGCGCTCGGGGTCGCCGCAGGTGATGTCGAGACCGAGGCGCGCAGCCTCGCGCAGGCGATCGACCAGGAATGGCAGCGCATGCTGGCCCCGGTCGTCGTGCACCGTCAGGGCGATGAGGCACCAAGGCTCAGGCTGAGCCTGCCCGAGACGCCGTCGTTAAGAACAGTACGCGTTGTCCTCATCGAGGAATCGGGCGAAGCCGCCGAAGCCGAGCTCGATCTGAGCACGCTCCCGATCGACGCGGAGCGCGAGATCGCCGGGCGCCGTTGGCAACGCCGCGCCCTCGCCGTGCCGCCGCCAGCGGATCTCGGGTATCACCAGCTCAGGATCGAGGCGCCGGACCACAGGGTCCTGGCGCAGACGCGGTTCATCGTCGCGCCAGGTCGCTGCTGGCGACCCGAGGAGCAAGACCAGACCGAAGCGGCGCGTGACTGGGGTCTCGTGAGCCAGCTTCCCGCCTTGAGATCCGCGCACAACTGGGGCATCGGCGACTTCACCGATCTCAACCGAGTGGTCGAGATCGCCGCAGCCGCCGGGGCCGGCGCCGTCGGGCTCAGCCCGCTGCACGCGCTGTTCCTGACCCAGCCCGAGCGTTGTGATCCCTACGGTCCGTCGAGCCGACGGTTCCTCAATCCGCTGCACATCGATGTCGAAGCCGTCGCCGAGCTGGCCGACTGCAGTGCCGCGCAGGCGTTGCTCGACAGTGATGAATTCAAGGCCCATCTGCGCGCGCTGCGCAACGCGCCGCTGATCGATCATGCCGCGGTCACCGAGGCCAAACTGAAGGCGCTCGCGCTGCTGTTCCAGCACTTTCAGCAGCATCATGCCGATCCTGAGGGACCACATGCCGACGCCTTCCAGGCCTTCTGCGATGAGCAAGGCGAGCCGCTGCAGCGCTTCGCGATCTACCAGGCGCTGAGCGAGCATTTCGCGGACGCCGAGCAGGGCCAACTGAGCGATCACCAGTGGCCGGCCGCCTATCATGACCCGCGATCGGACGAGGTCGCGGCCTTTGCGCGCGCGCACGCCGAGCGCGTCGACTTCTTCGCCTGGTTGCAGTGGATCGCCCAGACCCAGGTCGAGTCCGCCGGCGCCCGTTGCGATGAGCTCGGCATGGCCCAGGGGCTGCTGCTGGACCTCGCGGTCGGTGCCGCGCCGGACGGCGCCGATCACTGGGTGCTGCCCGGCCTCTATCTCCAGGGCGTGCACGTCGGTGCACCGCCGGATGATTTCAGCCCCAAGGGGCAGAATTGGAACGTCCTGGCCTGGCATCCGGGCGCATTGCGCGAGGCCGGCTACGAGCCCTTCGCGGCCGAGCTGCGCGCCAATATGCGCGCCGCCGGGGGCTTGCGCATCGATCACGTGATGGGGCTGATGCGGTTGTTCCTGATCCCGGAGGGGGCACCGCCGACGGCCGGCACCTATCTCGCCTACCCGCTCGACGAGCTGCTCGGCGTGCTTGCGCTCGAGAGCGTCCGCAACCGCTGCATGATCATCGGCGAAGACTTGGGCACGGTGCCGGAGTTGATCCGCAAGGTGATCCCGGACTGGGGCATCCTTTCGACCCGGGTCCTCTACTTCGAGCACACCGAAGAC
>JAAAOQ010000044.1 GCA_009908845.1 Gammaproteobacteria bacterium | reverse complement strand
AAGTCGTTAACGCAACCGCAATTAGTGATTGGTGCATGTTTCTTCCGGTGGCGGGGCACGCTGTTCGAGAAGCGATGGCTGATGTGGGTGTTCGTCTTCGCGGTGATCGGGCCGTTCGCGGCCAACCAGACCGGCTGGGTCGCCGCCGAGGTCGGCCGCCAGCCGTGGATCGTGCATCCCCCGGCCCGCAGCGTGGGGGATGACGGTCAGGTGACCGAGCATCTGTGGCGCGGCGGTGAGGCGCGGGCTGAGAACCTGATCACCGGTCCCAACGGCGTGGTCGCGTACCCGATGGTCACTGTGCCGCTTGAGGATGGGAACATGCACACGCAGGTGGCCGGCCTTCGCACCGACGCCGGCGTCAGCGAGGTCCTCGAAGCCGAGCAGGTGTGGTTCAGTATCGTGATGTTCGGCCTGGTCTACATCCTGCTGTTCGTGATGTGGGTGTTCATACTGGACCGCAAGATCAAGGCCGGCCCCGTGGCCGCCACGTCCGGCGAGGCTGAAGGCGGCATCGCCGAAGCCGCAACCGACCGCATGCACATGACCGAGTGATGACACAGCCGCGAAGCGACGAAGCAGGTGAGCCACGAACAGATGCGAGCGCCGCGCAGGTCATCGTGTCCGGCTCCCCGCGCGGCCTCGAGGCTCCGAGCGATGCGAGGGATCTTTCATGGACTTGAACCTGATATGGTTTCTGTTGCTGGGCGCGCTGCTCGCCGGGTATGCGATCCTTGACGGGTTCGACCTGGGGGTGGGGATTCTGCATCCACTGGCCCGCACGGACCACGAGCGGCGCGTGGGAATCAACGCGATCGGGCCGCTGTGGGACGGCAACGAGGTGTGGCTGGTGACTTTCGGTGGTGCGCTGTTCGCGGCGTTCCCGGAGGTGTACAGCGGCGTGTTCAGCGGGTTCTACACCGCGTTCATGCTGCTGCTGTTCGCACTGATCTTCCGGGCGGTGAGCCTGGAGTTCCGCGGCAAGGTCGATTCGCCGTCCTGGAAGCGCGTGTGGGATGTGGGGTTCTTCGGCGGGTCGCTGCTGGCGACGCTGCTGTTCGGCGTGGCGGTGGGCAACGCGATGCGCGGCATCGCGCTCGACGAGGTCGGCCGTTACCACGGCGGCATCATCCCCATGCTCAACCCCTACGCGCTGCTGGTCGGGCTGATGACCGTAGCCATGTTCGCGATGCACGGGTCGATCTACCTGTTTCTCAAGTCTGAAGGCGAATTCCAGCAGCGCCTCAAGGGCTGGATGTGGCACACCTGGGGCGTGTTCCTGGTGCTGTATGTCCTGACCACGATGTACACGCTGATCGAGATCGACCGCGTTGCCGCCGACTTCAGCCACATGCCATGGGCCGCGGCGGTGGTGCTGGTGAATGTGCTGGCGGTGGCGAACATCCCGCGCGCCGTCTACGCCGGCCGCCACGGTCAGGCCTTCCTGTCAAGTTGCCTGACCATCCTCTGCCTGGTGGTGCTGTTCGGGTTGGCGCTGTTTCCGAATCTGGTGGTCTCCAGCGGCAGTCCCGAGCACTCGCTGACGATCTACAATGCCGCGTCGAGCGAGAAGACGCTGACGATCATGTTCATCATCGCGTGCATGGGCATGCCGTTTGTCCTGGCCTACACGGCGGTGATCTACTGGACGTTCCGCGGCAAGGTCAAGCTGGGTGAGCACTCGTATTGATCTGCCGCGAGCGGCGGAGGTGAGCCTTGAAGTACCGCACGTTCGGACGGACCGGGCTTCAGATGCCCATGTTCAGCTGCGGGGGCATGCGTTACCAGGACGGCGGCGACAAGCCGATCGAGCAGCGACCAGCGAATCTGGTCCATCAGGCTCGGGGGTGCTTGCCTGCCTTGGTTCGCCTGGAACCGCTGCCAGCCGATGCGCACCGTCGTATCGAGCAGCCGCCGCTGGACGCCCTCTGAACCGAGTTTGCCCTGGATCGCGAGGTAGACCTTGTCGTAGACCCGTGGGACCGACAACAGCACGGTCGGGCGGATGGTCATCAGATCGTCGCGCAGTTGGTTGATCGAGCGGGCATAGGCGATGGTGCAGCCGGCCATCATCGGCAGGTAGTGGCCAACAGTGCGCTCGAAGGCATGGGCCAGCGGCAGGAACGAGAGGAAAACATCGCTCGGACGCGGCGGAATACGCGCGATCACGGCCGCGGCGTTGGTGAGGATGTTTCGGTGCGAGAGCATCACGCCCTTGCTCCGGCCGGTGGTGCCGGAGGTGTAGATAAGGGTGGCCAGCGCATCGGGATCGGTCGCCGAGTCGAATTCAGACTGGCTAGCCAGGGAGGCCGGGTGAGACGACGGGTGAGACGACGGGTGAGACGTGGAGCGAGGCGTCGGGTCTGACGTCGAGCCGGACCTCGAGCCGAACCCCGGGCGAGATGCCGAGGGCGAGGGGGCCTTCGCCGACGTCTGCTCCATCTCAGCTGTGGCGGCGCTTGTTGGCTTGGCAGGGAGCCAGTCGTCGAGGGCGCGCAGTCGGGGGTCCTGGGCCGAACTGGGCGCCGAGCCGGGCGCCGGGCCTGGAACGGCGCCGGTCAGCCGCCTGAAGAGCACCCGTTGCAGCGCCGGCAGCGGATCGGCCTGGGCGACCAGCGCCACCCAGGGGGCGTCGCTGTCCAGCAGCACGAGCCGCGCACCGGAATCGGCGAGGATGTGCGCGAGATTGCCTGGGCTGTCGGTGGTGTAGAGCGGCACCGTTACCAGCCCGAGCGCTAGCGCCGCCTGATCGAAGCAGACCCAGTCGACGCCATTCGGCAGGCTCATCGCGACCCGGTCGCCTATGGCGAAACCCTCGGCAGCCAATCCGGCGCGCCAGCGCGCGACCTCGGCGGTGATCTCGTGCCAGCGGTAGTCGCGCCAGCGACCGTTCTCGAACTGGCGGTAGGCGAGGGCATGGGGGGTCCGGCTGACACGGAGCCGGAACAGCCCTGTCAGCGTGCCGGCCGCTTCCGGCGTGATCGGCTCATCCGCAGGCCTTAGGTCGGGTGCTTGCGAGCGGCGCCCTGACCGCGCGAGCGGCGGAAGCAACCGTCGGCGCGGACCGGCGATGCCGCGATGTCTGATGCGAGCCTCCACGACAACCTCTCTGCCGCGGTGCCGCAGGAGCGCACACCCCTGGGTGGCGCGGCCGTCTGAAGTAAGCCTAGTTCGAGTATAGACCGTGCTGGCGACTCAAAGCGGTAGGACGCCAAGCCGCTGACGGCGTTGGCCCCCGGTCAAGATCCGGCGAATAGACTGCGCGATGTGGCCTGGCGATGTGCTGATCCGTCAGCCATTCCCGGTCAGGCGGGCCCTGGTCATGCGAGGGAATCCAACGCGGCGAGGAACAGCAGAGCGCGGCCGCGCTCAGCCCCCGGTCGCGTTCATATGGCGGAAGATCACCGGCTTGGCCTCGAGGTCGAAATCATGGCCTCTGGGCTTGATCGCCATCGCGTTGACGATCGCGCGTTTGACCGGCTCGTCGTCGAGTGGGTTGGCACGCAGCACGCGCCTGAGATCGGTCGAGTATTCCTGACCGAGACAGAGGAGCAGCCGCCCCTCGGCGGTGACCCGCACCCGATTGCAGCTGCCGCAGAAGTTGTGGCTGTGCGGTGAGATGAAGCCGATGCGGGTGTCGCTGCCGGCGACACGCCAGTAGCGCGACGGGCCGCCGGTGCTTTCGGTGGTCGGGATCAGCTCGTAGTGCCGGGCGAGATCGGCGCGGATCGCGTCGCTCGGGTAGAAGGCCTCGGCGCGGTCGTGATCGCCGATGACGCCGAGCGGCATCTCCTCGATGAAGGAGATGTCGAGCCCGCGCTCGAGCGCGAAGCCGACCAGGTCCGCGACCTCGTCGTGATTGCGGTTCTTCAGCACCACGCTGTTCAGCTTGATCCGGCTGATGCCGGTCGCGCGCGCCGCCTCGATGCCGGCGAGGACCTTGTCCAGATCGCCGAGCCGGGTGATGCGCCTGAAACGCTCGGGGTCGAGCGAGTCGAGGCTGATGTTGATCCGGTCGACGCCGGCGGCCTTGAGCCCCTCGGCAAAGCGCGGTAGCTGGGTGCCGTTCGTCGTCAGCGTCAGGTCCTTGAGGCCGTCGAGCGTGCCGAGCGATCGGAATAGGGTCATCACATCGCGCCGCACCAGCGGCTCGCCGCCGGTCACCCGCAGCTTGGTGACGCCGAGCTCGGTGAAGCAGCGCCCGAGCCGCGCGATCTCCTCGAGCGTCAGCACCTGCGCACGCGGTAGGAAGGTCATGTCTTCGGCCATGCAGTAGACGCAGCGCAGGTCGCAGCGGTCGGTGACCGACAAACGAACGTAGGTGACGTGCCGCCCGAAGCGGTCGATCAGGGCTGATGGTAGCTGGGACATAGACGGCTGACCTCGAGGCAGGCGCGCTCGGGCGGTTCGACAGGCTGAAGGTGGCCAGGTGATCGGCGTCTTGCTATCGGAATCGCCGGCCTCGCGCTAGGATTCTGCCGTGAGGTTTGGTCAAGATACAAACAGACAACCACAAGGGGATTGAGGAGGACCCAATGCGACGATCACTATCCGTAGCCGCGCTGCTGTGCTTGCCATTACTGCTGATGTCCGGTACGGCACTGGCCGGCGATGAGGTCCCCGACGCGTTCGATGATGGGGCGATCTTCCAGATCAAGTACCCGGCCTGGTTCAAACAGAGCTTCCTGACGCTTGCGGATGACGCCGAGGACGCCGAGGCGGCCGGCAAACAAGGGCTATTCCTGTTCTTTACGACCCAGGGCTGCTCCTACTGCCATCTGTTCATCGAGCAGAGTCTGGGTGATCCGACGCTCGCGGCCCGGTTGCGCGAGCACTTCGACAGCATCGGCCTCGAGATCTTCTCCGACGCCGAGATGACTGATCTCGACGGCAACCAGACGCGGGTCAAGACCTTTGCGCTGGAGCAGGGCGTCGAGTTCGCACCGTCGCTACTGTTCGTCGACACCGATGGCGAGCCGCTCCTGCGGCTGACCGGTTATTACGGTCCGGACCGCTTCGCCCAGGTCCTCGATTACCTGACGACGGATGCCGGCGAGGGCCTCTCCTGGCGGGAATACCTGGCTGCGCTGCGGCCCGATCGTTCGGGATCGGCCGTGCCGCTGCGCTCGGACCCACTCTTCGCCGAGCCACCGTTTGCATTGAATCGCTCCGAGTTCCCGGGTGAGCGGCCCCTGTTGGTGCTGTTCGAGACCAGTGGCTGCGCGCGCTGCGAGCGCTTCCATGACCAGGTGCTCGCCGACGCGGCGATCCGGGAGCAGCTGACCGGATTCGATATCGTCCGGCTCGATGCCAGTGATGAGCAAACGCCGGTGCTGACACCCGGCGGCGAGCGCACCAACGCTGCTGACTGGTATCAGGCGCTCGGCTTCACCCAGCTGCCGGCATTGGCCTTCTTCAGCGAGACCGGGGAGCCGGTTTTGACGACCGATGCGCTGGTGCTGCAGAGTCGGATGACCAACTCGATCGGCTTCGTGAACGAGCGCGCCTACGAGCGCGGCTGGAACTATCAGCGCTACGCGCGCAGCCAGGCATTGGAGAAGGCCGCCGATTGAGGCCGGCGCCCAGTGATCGTCGAGAGGTGGCTTCCCGATCTCGGCGCGCGGTCACGAAAGCTTCGGGAGGCAGGTGATGGGCCATTCCGAAGCGATGGTGCGAGCTCCAACGGCGAGGTGAACGGTTGCTGCGCGTAACAGGCGAGCTGAGCTGTAAGCAATGAATCTGCTGCAAGGGTTCGTCGACCGACTGACCGATAGCTACTGGTATCTGCTGCTGGGACTGCTGGTGCTGGTGGTGCTTTGGCGCTTGGGCACCCTGATCATTGGAAAGCGACCGCTGTCGGACCACTTCCCGCTGCTGTCCGCGCTGCTGGATGTGATCCTGATGCCACTCTGGGTGATCATCACCGGCGGGCTGGTTCACTATGCAGCGCGTGTTCTCCAGTTGCCCGTGCTGTCGGGGCCGATCCACTGGACCACCTCTCTGCTCGTCTATCTGACCGCCGCCTGGGCCATGGGGCGGGTGGTCACGGTGATGAGCCGGCAACGCCGACGGCGCAAGAAGCGCAGCGAGCAGATCCCGAAGCTGATCGAGGCGCTGATCTATGTCGTGATGCTGATCCTCGCGATGGCCCTATTCTCGTGGCAGCAGGGTTACTCGTTCACCGGCGTCTGGGTCTCGACCGGTGTTGCGGCCGGCGTGATCGGTCTCGCGCTGCAGCGCACCCTCGGCGATCTCTTCGCCGGGGTCTCGCTCGGGATCGAGCGCCCGTTTCGGATCGGCGACTGGTTGGAGATCCCGGATGAGCAGCTGGTCGGCCAGGTGGTCGATCTCAATTGGCGCGCGACCCGATTGCGCGGCTGGGATAACGCGACTGTGGTGATCCCGAACGGCCGCATGGCCAGCGCGTCACTCAAGAACTACTACAGCGATCATCATCTCTACGCGCCCTGGTATTTCGTCAGCATCCCCGCCGAGGTCTCACCGCGCTTCGCCTCGGCGTTGCTGCTCGATGCGGCGATGCGCTGCGAATCGGTGCTCAAGTTCCCAAACCCGGTGGTGCGCCTGGCCGATGCGTCGAAGATGCCCTACAGCTACATGGTCTGGGTGCATCTGCGGAACTATCCCTCGATGTTCCGGGCGCGCGAAGAGCTCTATCGCGAGATCCACCTCGGGCTGCAGGAGGCCGGGATCGAGATCGCGCCGGAGGTCACCGAGATGCGCACCCGCCGAGCGCACATCAACCGCGCCGAGCCGCCGACCGTCGCGTTGGCTCTGCGCGGACTCGATGTGGCGGGGGTGCTCAGTGATGACGAGCTGGCTCAGCTCGCGGCCCGCAGCGAATATCGCTACTACAACTTGGGCGATCAGATCCTGGCCGAGGGCGGCGTCAGCGATGCCTTCTACGTGATCATCGGCGGGTTGGTCGATAGCGCCGTGCGGCTGCCGGACGGTTCATCGAAGGTGGTCGAGACGCTCGGCCCGGGCAAGCATTTCGGTATCTCCGAGATGCTGACCACCCAGCCCAATTTTCTCGAGTTCGTCGCCAACACCGATGTGACCCTGATCCGGATCGATCTCGAGGCGGTGCGGGCGCTGATCGAACAGCGCCCGGAGTTGAGGGAGTACCTCGCTGAGGTCGTCAAGACCCGTCTCGATGCGGCCGATGCGGCGCGGGTGGCGAGCCGGCGCCCGGTCAGACGGCTGTCGCTGCGCGATGTCAGGGAGGGGATCGAGCGCCGGCTGCGCGGAACCCGTGCATCGCCGCGGCAATGAGCTGGTGCGGCCCCTAGGAGGCTGTCCGCGGCGCCCGCGCCCGATGCGTTGCAGCGCGGGCCTGCTGGGGAGAGGACTCAGTTCGCCGCTTCGCCGCCCTCTGCCGGTTGTTGGGCTTCGCCTGCGTTACCCTCTGTTTGCATCTCAGCGATGCGGGTCTGCAGCTGATCGATCTGATCCTGCACCGAATCGGGCAGCGAGAGGTCAAGCTCATTCAGCCGGTCCAGGATGTCCTGCGCCGAGCCGATCTGGTTCTCGTCGAGAAAGGTCTTGGCCTGATCGACCAGCTCTCGGACTTGCGTCTTGGCCAACTCGGTCAAGGAGCCGCCTTCCTGTTGGGCGACATCGAGCGCTCCCGTGGCGGCTTGCAGCGCTTGCTGACCGGCCTGGGTGGCACTGTTCATCGCCGCTTGTGCCTGCTGCCGCACCTGATCCATGGCTGAGCCTTCGGATGCGGGGGCGGACGTCGGGGCTGCGCTGTCGGCCGCGCCCTCCTCGGCAGTGTCTGCTTGCTGGCCCTGTTCGCCACAGCCGGCAACAGTGAGCGTCAAGACGGTCAAAACGGATGCGATCGTGGGATAGTTCATTTGGAATGCTCCTCAGCGAAAAACGACGCGATGGCGGATGCGCCGTCAGTTTGCCAGAAGGGCGCCAGCGGCATAGAACGGATGGTTGAAATCCTCCCTGGCTTTCGATAGCGTCTGCGGCAAGTCCTGCTGGGGGTGCCCGCGGCCGCGGGCTGAGAGAGTCCCCTAATCACCTGATCCGGTTCGTACCGGCGTAGGGAAGCCAGGGCGAGCCAGGGTCAGCCCAACA
The DNA here is from genome assembly GCA_009908845.1 of Gammaproteobacteria bacterium. Lineage (GTDB taxonomy): Bacteria > Pseudomonadota > Gammaproteobacteria > Chromatiales > Chromatiaceae > Lamprobacter. Next base: position 4,025 of record JAAAOQ010000044.1, on the reverse strand, counting down.
GCTCGTTTCGGCGCTTCCAATGCCGGTTCTGCCATCGTCGCCGATAGGAGCCGCTATGAGCGCCATCCCTGAAGACTTCATCGAGACCACTGCCCGGCTCTCGGATGAGGTCACCCGCCCGTTTCCTGCATCGCGCAAGCGCTATGTGACTGGCTCCCGACCCGACATCCGGGTGCCGATGCGCGAGATCGCGCAGACGCCGACCGATACCAGCGACGGCGTCGAGGAGAACCCGCCGATCTTCGTCTACGACACTTCGGGACCCTACTCGGACCCGCAGGCCCGCATCGACCTGATGGCCGGCCTGCCCGAGGTGCGCAACGCCTGGATCAGCGAGCGCCACGATACCGAGCTGCTGGACGGTCCGACCTCGCGCTTCGGCCAGCGCCGCCAGCAGGACCCGGCGCTGGCCCATCTGCGCTTCGAGCATATTCGCACCCCGCGCCGCGCCAAGGCCGGGCGCAATGTGACCCAGATGCACTATGCGCGCCTGGGCGAGATCACGCCGGAGATGGAGTACGTCGCGATCCGCGAGAACATGCGCCTCGATGAGCTGCGTGCCGATCCGCGCTACGCGAAGCTGCTGCGCCAACATCGCGGCCACTCGTTCGGTGCCAACCTGCCGGAGCAGATCACCCCGGAGTTCGTCCGCGACGAGATCGCGGCCGGGCGTGCGATCATCCCGGCCAACATCAATCATCCGGAGCTCGAGCCGATGATCATCGGCCGCAACTTCCGGGTGAAGATCAACACCAACATCGGCAACTCGGCGACCACCTCCAGCATCGCCGAGGAGGTCGAGAAGATGGTCTGGTCGGCGCGCTGGGGCGGCGACACCCTGATGGACCTCTCGACCGGCAAGAACATCCATGAGACGCGCGAGTGGATATTGCGCAACGCGCCGATGCCGATCGGCACTGTGCCGATCTATCAGGCGCTGGAGAAGGTCGATGGAAAGCCGGAAGAACTGACCTGGGAGCTGTTCCGCGACACCCTGATCGAGCAGGCCGAGCAGGGCGTCGACTATTTCACCATCCACGCCGGCGTATTGCTGCGCTATATCCCGCTGACCGCGGATCGGGTGACCGGCATCGTCTCGCGCGGCGGCTCGATCCTGGCCAAGTGGTGTCTGGCCCACCACCAGGAGAACTTCCTCTACACCCACTTCGCCGAGATCTGCGAGATCATGAAGGCGTATGACGTCTCGTTCTCGCTCGGCGATGGTCTCCGACCCGGCAGCATCGCTGACGCCAACGATGAGGCGCAGTTCGCGGAGTTGGAGACCCTCGGCGAGCTGACCCGATTTGCCTGGGAGCAGGACGTCCAGGTCATGATCGAGGGGCCGGGCCATGTGCCGATGCAGATGATCGAGGAGAACGTCACCAAGGAGCTCAAGGACTGCTTCGAGGCGCCGTTCTACACCCTTGGGCCCCTGATCACCGACATCGCACCGGCCTATGATCACATCACCTCCGGCATCGGCGCCGCCAACATCGGCTGGTACGGCACCGCGATGCTGTGCTATGTGACGCCCAAGGAGCATCTCGGCCTGCCGGACAAGCAGGACGTGCGCGACGGCATCGTCACCTACAAGATCGCCGCCCATGGCGCCGACCTGGCCAAAGGGCTGCCCGGCGCGCAGATTCAGGACAACGCGATCAGCAAGGCGCGGTTCGAGTTCAGATGGGAGGACCAGTTCAACCTCTCGCTCGATCCGGACCGGGCACGTGAGTTCCACGATCAGACCCTGCCGCACCAGTCGCACAAGGTCGCTCACTTCTGCTCAATGTGCGGGCCGCACTTCTGCTCGATGAAGATCACCCAGGACGTGCGCGACTATGCGAAGGCGCATCAGCTCGACGATGACCGGGTCGCACTGGAAGTCGGGATGAAGGAGAAGGCTGAGGAGTTCGTCAAGGAAGGGGCGCGACTCTATCGAGAGGTCTGAGCCCTGGCGACACCAGCACCCGCGCGGCAAGCGTTACGCCACTCGGCCGAATTCGCACCCAAGGATAAAGCATCAGAGACCTATGTCCGCAATCGACCGAAAGCTTCAGGTGGGTCAGAATGGTGACGCTGCGCGCGCTTGTGGGTGCTGCACGACGACCATTGACGACGCTGTATGACTATTCAAGCCACCGATCTGTTCGCCGCGCTGGCCCATGACACGCGGTTGCGGGCAATGATGCTGCTGGCCGAGCAGGGTGAGCTCTGCGTCTGCGAGCTCACCTATGCCATCGGCGTGAGCCAGCCGCATCTGTCACGCCATTTGGCGCAGTTGCGTCAGGTCGAGCTGGTGGCCGACCGCCGCGCCGGGGTCTGGATCTACTATCGCGTCAACCCGCAGCTGCCTGGCTGGGCGCAGGCGGTGCTGCGCGAGACGCATGCGGGGCTGCGCGACACCAACCCGTTCGTGGATGATCTCGCCGCGCTCGGCGCGATGCCGAACCGGCCGGACGCGCCGCGCTGCGCCTGAGAGACGAAAGGTCGTCCGAGGCCGTTCGAGGCCAAGGGCCTTCGGCCGTCAGCGCAGCGATGCGGCGAGCTTCAGGATGCCGCGGGCATCGATCTTGCCGCGGTGGTCGTAGTTGATATGCAGTCCCGGCAGGGGCGTGAGGGTGCCGGTGAGACGGTAGGGCCAGGGCTGCTGCTTCAGTGCCAGCGCCGGCAATGCGCGAGCGAGGTGTTTGGCGTTGCCACTGACCAGTAGCTCGATCTCGGCCTCGCTCCGCGCGGGGACCCAGCGCGCGAGAGCCCCCTCGCCATTGGCGATCTCATAGGCGTCGAGCCAGACGCGATAGGTGATCGCACGGATCGGCAGCGGCAATGGGGCCGAGTTTTGGACGCGCAGCTTTACGCGCAGCGTTTGCGCGGCCGCTGTGACCCGCTCGGGCCGCAACCCCGAGAGCTTGACCTCCGGTGGTGCCGAGCGGTAGACAAGCCAGACCCAAAGGCCCCCGGCGGCCAGGGCCAGCATCAGCAGCACCAACAGCAGGGACCAGCTCATGATGGCTGTGCTCCCATCCGGTCATCAGCCACTGGCGGCATTCGACGGTGCCACTGATCGCCGCAGCGTCGGTGGGCTAAAGGTGGATCAGCCCTAAGCGTTTTCATTGAGTGCATCGGCTGGTCCCGGGCGGCCGAACAGGTAGCCTTGGAATGCATGGCAGCCGTTACTGATCAGGAAGCGGCGTTGCGCGTCGGTCTCGACGCCCTCGGCGATCACCGACAGACCCAGCTGTGGGGCCAGGGCCAGGACCGCCCGGACGATCGCGGCGTCATTGGCATCGGTGGTGACCTCGTCGACAAAGGAGCGATCGATCTTGAGCTCATCGAGCGGCAGTCGCTTGAGATAGGACAGTGACGAGTAGCCGGTGCCGAAGTCGTCCAGCGCAAAACGCAGACCGAGCTCACGCAACGCGGCCATCTTGTGAATCGTGTCTTCGACATCCTCCAACAACAGGCTCTCGGTGAGCTCGAGCTTGAGCCGGTGCGGCCTGATGCCGTAACGATCCAGAGCGGTGCGCACCATGCCGACAAAGTGCGGCTCCCGGAACTGGCGCGCGCTGATGTTGATGGCGAGGGTCCGTTCCGCGCAGCTGCCATGCTGCGACCAGGCCGCGAGCTGCGCGCAGGCCGCCTGCAGCACCCATTCACCGAGCTGCAGGATCAACCCGGACTCCTCGGCCAGATGGATGAAGGTGGCCGGACTCAACAGACCGCGCTCCGGGTGAGACCAACGCACCAGGGCCTCGGCGCCGATCATCTGCCCGGCATCGTCGACCTGCGGCTGATAGTGTAAGACGAATTGACCGGCTCGCAGTCCCTCTCGCAGTTGTGCCTCCATCCTGGTCCGCAGGTCGAATGCCGTCTGCATCTCCGGGTCGAAGAACCGCAGGGTGTTTCGGCCTGCTTCCTTGGCTTGATACATGGCCAGGTCGGCTCGTTTGAGCAGCTCATCAACGCTGGCTTCGGTCACGTCGATCAGCGCAGCGCCGATGCTCGGTGTGCTGTGATGGATATAG
>JAAAOQ010000250.1 GCA_009908845.1 Gammaproteobacteria bacterium | reverse complement strand
CCTCCAGACATCCCCTCGCGGGTTTGCCCTTGCCATCGGCTAGTCGTTACATCGGTCCAAGAGGACACGTCAGGTACTCCTACAGGGGACCTTCACCCCATCAGTTCCTTCACCCCATCAGTTCATGCCCATGCCGGGCGTAGACAAAAGGCTCGAGCCGACTGCCGAAATTGCCGTTCGCTCCGCTCGCGCCGCTGTCGGCGGCGCCTGAGCCAAACGTTGGGGGAGAAAAGAATAGACCATAGAGAGGCAACAAGATGAACAGACAGCTAACTGCAATCATAGAAAAAGAGGATGATGGCTATGTTGCATTGTGCCCGGAAGTAGATGTAGCAAGCCAAGGAGACTCTATTGTTGAGGCAAAAGACAATTTGAGGGAGGCTCTAGAGATCTTTTTCGAAACCGCTTCAGCAACGGAAATCGGCGAGCGATTGCACAAAGAAGTCTATATAACCCAACTTGAGGTAGCAGTTGGTTAAGCTGAAGGTCTTATCCGGAAAGGAAATCTGTGGAATCCTTGAAAATCACGGATTTATCAAAGTGCGCCTACGAGGAAGTCACATGGTAATGCAAAAGCAAGTCCCGGGAAGTACTATCACAGTTCCGGTTCCCGATCACAAAGAAATTCGGACAGGAACGTTATTGTCGATAATTCGCCAGTCCGGGCTCAGTCGTTCGGAGTTCGAGTAAGCAAAATCGCCCAACAAGGCGCTACAGCCGACGCCTGCTGCGCCGTCGAGCTCCCGCAAGAATTTAAGCGTTCGGAGTGGACGCAGCAGGCGTCGGCGGCAGCGCAACATTAGTTTCCAAACGACGGCCGGACAATTGTGTGTGAGATATGCCGAAGCCCGTTTACATCGAATCATCTGTTGTCAGTTACCTCACGTCGAGGCCGAGTCGGGATTTAATAATTGCCGGGCACCAAGCATCAACGCACGAATGCTGGAATGAGGCGCGACCGGATTATGAAGTCGTCATCTCATCGCTAGCATAGAGGAGATCTCCGCGGGCGATGAGTCTGCATCCGCGGTAAGATTACGAGCTGTCGCGGAAATTCCAAGCCTGAGAATCAAGCCAGAAGCAGGAGACTTAGCGAAGTTATTACTTTCGTCAATGGCTGTTACGAAGAATAGCAGCCGCGACGCACTTCATATTGCTTGCATGAAGGTCGAACTCTAGCCCCGAGTCATAAAAGACCCGCAATCGCTCGAAGAGAAGGATTGCGCGAGAGTCGCCAGAAGTCTCAGCGCACTGGAAGGCGGGCTTAGAGGAGACATCAAGCGGCTTACGAATTTCACCCTGAGTATCTCGGCTTCGCGTCGGCAACGACCTTCACGCGCCTCCACGCCTGTCGCCAGTTCTCGCTCGCCAGCACATGACGAGCCCGTGCCCTCTGGTCAGCCGTTGACCGATCTGCCGCGAAGATTGCAAAACCGTAATGAGATCAGGGAGCCAACACTCGCACCAAGCCAATTGCCCACAGGGTTATCCACAGCCAGAGTGGATAAGCCCGGCTTGACAATGGCGGTCAAAGCTGTCCGCGAAACTCGCACAACCCTCCGTAACCGCTTGATTTTCTAAATTGATCAGTCTCTGACCAATCTGATGCGGAGCGTCAGAAATGGCAGGCAAATCAGCCGGCGGCGCCTAGTCTCCCGACTTTGTCCACAACCTTGTGCACAACGTTCGTGGACAAAGGGGCGGGGCGCCGGCTCGGGTCGCGTGCTCGAGACATCCAGCGGTCCTCCGCGAAAGATCAGGCGCGCTGATCAGGTCTCCAGCCGTGTATCCGCCTGAGCGACCTGACCGGAGTATTCCTAATGATCACCCTGACGAGCAAGGCGCGTAGCCTACTTGATGCGACCCGCCGCTTCGATTTCATCGCACCGTTGCTGCTGCGACTGTATCTGGCGCCCATCTTCTGGATGGCCGGGACCAAGAAGTTCGCTAGCTTCGACAGCACCGTGGCCTGGTTCGGCAACCCGGATTGGGGCCTAGGCCTACCGTTTCCGACGGTGATGGCGTTCCTGGCGGCCTCAACCGAGACCGTCGGCGCCGTCTTGCTGGTGTTGGGCCTCGGGGTCCGGCTGATCTCGGTTCCGCTCGGGATCACCATGGTGGTCGCGATGGTGACGGTGCATTGGGAGCACGGTTGGCTGGCGATCGCCGAGGGCAGCGGCTCGCTGTTCGCCAATGAGCGCACCCTCGGCGCGATCGAGCGGCTGGACCAGGCCAAGGCGATCCTGCGCGAGCACGGCAATTATGAGTGGCTCACCGAGAACGGCAGCCTGGTGATCCTCAACAACGGCATCGAATTCGCCGCTACCTATCTGGTGATGCTGATCACCCTGTTCTTCATCGGCGCTGGCCGCTATCTGTCGGTGGATGACTGGATCGGCCGCTGGGTCGACCGGCGCGGCGCTGGTGCGGCTGGTGCGGCTGGTGCCGCCAATGCCGCCAATGCCGCCAGTGCGGCCGGTGCGGGATGAACCGCGCCTCACTGGCTGACACCGGCTATCCCCTTCGCGTATTGAGGGAATGCAATAGTCGTCGATCGCGATCCGTCTTGCAGGGTGACAGCGCTCGCCGCTGCCACTTCTTTCTTCAACACCAGAGGATCGTCTCCATGAGCGACACCACGACCCGTTTTGCCCATCACATTGCCGGCCTTCTGGCCGCCAGCGCGCTGGTGGCCGCCGGCCAGGCGCAGGCGGTGCCCGACACCCCGACCGCTTGGGAGAAGTGTGCCGGCATCGCCAAGCAGGGCATGAACGATTGCGGCGCGCTGGATGGCAAGCACGCTTGCGCCGGCCAGGCCAAGGCCGACGGTGAGCCCACCGAGTGGGTCTATGTGCCCGAGGGGACCTGCACCAAGATCGTCGGTGGCACGGTCGCCGCCACCAAGCCGGCCAAGTAGCGCGCCGCTGGCATCATGCAACCCCCCGTGGTCGAATCCAACGACCGCGGCCAAGCCCGCTCCGATGATCGCCCGATCGCCGGAGCGGGCATCGGCCTGCGTCATTGCCATCTCGAGCAGGTGCTGCGTGAGCGCCCGTCAGTGCCCTGGCTCGAGCTGCTCGCCGACAATCACCTGGCCGCGGGCGGTCTGGACCATGCCGGGCTCGAGGCGATCAGCGTTCGCTATCCGCTGACCCTGCACTGCGTCGGCATGAACCTCGCCGGCTGCGACCCCTTGGATCGCACCTATTTGCATCAGATCCGCGCGCTGCGCGAGCGCACCGGGGCGACCTGGGTCTCCGATCATTTGTGCTTCACCGCGCACAACCGCCGCCACTACCACGAGCTGCTGCCCTTCCCGTACACCGAAGAAGCGCTGCGCCACGTCAGCGAGCGGGTGCTGGCGGTGCAGGATCTGCTGCAAGCACCGCTGGTGGTGGAAAACGTCTCGGCCTACCTGCGCTTTTCCGATTCCAGCCTGAGTGAGGCGGAGTTCCTCGCGGCCCTGACCCGTGCCACCGACTGCGAGCTGCTGCTCGATCTGAACAACCTCTACGTCAATCACGTCAACCACGGCGACGACGTCGACGCCTATCTGGCGGCGTTGCCGCTCGCGCGGGTGCGCGAGGTCCACCTCGCCGGCCATGCGGTGAAGCCGGGCTACCTGCTCGACGCCCACAACGATCGGGTAAGCCCGCCGGTGTGGGCGCTGTTCCGACGCCTGGTGCAGGCGCTGCCCGAGCTCCCGGTGCTGATCGAATGGGACAACGACATCCCGGCCCTGCCAGTGTTGCTGGCCGAGGCCGAGCGCGCACGTACCGAGCGCGCCGCGGCCGTGGCCGCTAGGACCTCGGCTGCAGGCGTGGCTGCTGACGGACTCACTCAAACCGCCGAGTCGGTCAGCCCATGCTGAGCCAGAGCCAGCGCCAGCGCCCAAGCCTCGCCGAGACCCAGCGGCGGCTGGCCGCTGCGATCGACGATCCCGCCGCGGCCGAGCACCTGGCGCCTTGGCTCGCTGCCAGCGTCCCGGGCCCGCAGCAGGCATCGCCCTCGGCGCTCGAGCGTGTGGCCATCTATCGCGACAGCAGCCGGCGGGCACGCGAGCGGACCCTGGAGGCGATCTATCCTGTCTGCCGACAGATCCTCGGGCCGCGCTGCTTCGCCCGGCTGGCGGCGGACTACATCGACGCCTTTGCATCACGCCAAGGCAACCTGAACCGCTATGGCGCCGCCTTCGCGTATCATCTGGCCGCGGTGCAGAGCCACCAGCACGCCCTGGCGACCCTGGGCTACCTGCCGGACCTGGCGCGTTTGGAATGGCACTGGCACACGATCTACTATGCCCCCGACGCGCCACCGCTGGACGCCGCGGCGCTGGCACAGCTGGCGCGGCCGGAACAGGCCGCGCGCGTGCGGCTGCGCTTGAGCACCGCGCTGCGCCGTCTGGCCTCCGCCTATCCGATCGCCGCGATCTGGCGGCGCCACCGCGAGGGCGCTGGCATCGCCCGTATCGCCGCCGGCGACGGCGATCGCTTGGTGATCCATCGCCGTGACGGGCGCCCGCAGGTGACGCCCGTCACGCCGGCCGTCTTCAAGCTGCTGGCGGCACTGGCACGTCCCTCGGCACAGGCCCCAACGCTTGACTCAACCTTGGTTACAACACTGGGTTCAACACTGGGTCCAAGATTAGGTTCAACATTGGGTCCGACACTGGGTCCCACATTGGGCGAGCTCGCGGCCGCTGGCCATGATCTGACGCCGCTGCCTGACGTCATCGCCGCTGGCTGGATCAGCGGTTGCGCACTCGCGGAGCCGGGCTGAGCGCGATGGCAGACGGCCCCTTCGATCGCGCGATGTTGAACCGCCTGTATCGCTATTGCCTAGCCTTGACCAAGCACGAGGCCGCCGCCTACGACCTGCTCCAGGACGGACTGGAGCGCTACCTGCGCTCGGCCCCAGTCGATACGCGCGATCCGATGGCGCTGCTGCGCCGTATCCTGCGCAATCGCTTCGTCGACGGGCTGCGCAATCGGGGTGAGCAGCTGCTTAGCGAGGCTGTGCCGCTCGAGCCCGAGTGTCTCGCGATCGGCTTCGGCTCCCTGGAGGACATCGCGATCACCACCCAGACCCTGGAGCAGATCTGGGACCGGCTCGGCCCCTTCGACCGTGAGCTCCTGCTGCTCTGGGCGGTCGAGGGTCGGACCGCGCGTGAGGTCGCCGAGCTGCAAGGCGTGCCGCACGGCACCGTGCTGGCCCGTATCCATCGGCTGCGGCGGCGGCTGTCGGCACAGGCCGAGCAGGATGCCGATGCAATACCGGCGAGGGGCAACGGATGAGCAACCTACGCGAGGCGCTGCGTCAGCGTATCGAGCGCGACGGCCTGAGTGAGGAGCGCCTGGCGGCCTTGGAGGCATTGCAAGCCCAGGCCGAGCGGCCGGTATCAGCGCCCACTCCGACTTCTGCGCCCACCCCGACTCCTACCCAGCATCAGCCATGGCGCAACCGCCGATGGGCCCTGGCCGTGCTGCCGCTGGTCTTGGTGCTCATAGCGGGTCTCTGGTGGTGGCAGGCCCCACCCGGGGAGCTGTCTGAGGCCAGTCGGCTAGCGCAGATCGCCGACGAGGTCGCGGGCCAGCATCTACACCTGAAGCCGCTCGAGGTCGAAGCAGCCGACCTGGATCAGGTACGCCGCTATCTCAACCAGCTCGACTTTCGCCCGCTCGCGAGCGACGCGCCGGCGCTGGCCGATCTCAACCTGCAGGGCGGGCGATACTGCTCGATCCAGGGCGTCCCCGCCGCTCAACTGCGTCTTCGCCCCGACGCGAGCCAAGGCGAGGCGAGCGGTGAAGACGTCGGCGTGCAGACGCTGTATCAGGCCCGCTACGATCCCGAGCGCCATGGCCCCCTGCCCGACCGCGACCGCGGCGAGGCACCGGTGCGGCTTCGCGCACGCGGGCTCACCGTACTGCTGTGGGTCGAAGGCGGTGTGGTATTCGCGCTGGTGAGCGACGATTGAATCGACTTCATTCCACCGGCGCGTGCAACGACGGCGGGCTTCGGCGCCGAGACCAGAGGCTCGGGGATGACTCGCGCGGTGGCTCAAGCGGACCGCGCCGCAGCCTGCGCTCGAACTCGTGCACCACCTCCATCTGATCATGCGGCGCACTCAAGGCCGCGAGATGAACATGACGATCGTCTCGTCGCATCCGGTCGCGTGCCTCGCTCTTGAGAACGAAATAGCGCCGCGCACCGCTACATCAGCAAGCGCGCGACAGTACCCGTCGCCGCATCGGACTGCAGTGAGAACGTCCAATGATGCGCCGCCGCGACCCGGCGCACGAAGGCCACACCGAGGCCGTTGCCGGAGGCCTTGGTCGAGAAGAACGGCTGGCCGATGCGAGCGAGCACATCGGGCGGGATCGGCTCGCCGCCGTTACCGACCTCGATCAGCGGCGTCTCGGTGCCGGGCTGCCGGCCGGTGCGCAGCCAGACCGGCTCGCCCGGGGCCACCGCCTCGCAGGCGTTGACGATCAGATTGACCAGGACTTCTCTCAGCTGCGCTGGGTCGGCGTGGATCGAGCAGTCAACCAGCCCGAGCTCGACCCGCAGCGCGCGCTCGGTGACGATGGGCAGGGCCTGCAGCGAGGGCAGCAGCTCGCCAATCAGCGCATCGACCTCGAGGCGGGTGGGCGATGCGGCGCGCCGCCCGGCATAGGCCAGCACGTCTTCGAGCAGCCGGCTGAGGCGATCGGCCTCACGCTGGGCCAGGTCGATCCGCTTGGTCGCGCTCTCCGGCAGCGACTGGCCGGCAACATGATCGAGCGCCATGCGGATGGTCGAGAGCGGGTTGCGGATCTGGTGCACCATCATTGCCGCGAACTCGCCCATCTCGGCGAGGCGCGCGAGGGCCTCCTCGGCCGCCTTGCGCTGGCTGATGTCGCGCAGCAAGGCGATGTAGCTCGGCGCCTGCGCCTCGCCGTAGGCGCAGATGCTGACCTCGCTCGGGAACACCGAGCCGTCGCGGCGCCGATGGCGGCTCTCGATCAGGCGCGGCTGGTCGACCTCGAGTTCGCTGAGCAGCTGGCTGAAGGTCTCAGGGCTGAGGCCGACGTCGATTGCCAGCACCGAGCAGCCGATCAGCTCGTCCGCTCGCGCGTAGCCGAGCATCTCGGCGGCGCGGGCGTTGGTGTCGAGGATGACGCCATCGCTGGCGACCAGGAAGAAGCCGTCGCCGGCGTTCTCGACGAAGGCCCGGAAGCGCGCCTCGCTGCGGCGCAAGGCGTCTTCGGCGGCCTTGCGCGCGGAGACATCGCGCACCATCGCGACGATGCAATCGCGCCCGTCGACCTGGACCACCGAGGCCGAGATCTCCGAGGGCAGACGCTGGCCGTCCTTGCGCGTGCAGCTGAGCTCGTCGGTCCAGCCCTCGCCGGTCGTCTGCACCGCGTGGGCGAACTGGCGCAGCCGCTCCATCTCGTGCGGATGCACGCTGGAGATGCGTACATCGCGGATCAGCTCGGCCGGGCCGTAGCCGAGCATGCGCGCGGCCTGGGAATTGGCCTCGAGGATGCGATCCTGCTCGGGGTCGATCAGCAGGATCGCATCGTTGGCGTGCTCGAAGATGGTGTGCAGATGCTGCGCGTCCCCCTGGTCATGGGGGAAGGTCAGCGGCCCGCTCAGGTCGCGTGCTCGAGACATCCTGCAATCCTCCGCGAAAGATCACTCCAGCTGATCGGGTCTCAATCGGTTGACGAGGCCCGCAGCCTACTAGAGGCGACTCGCCGCGTCGATTCGCCTTTCAGGACTGCGGGCGCCTGCAACAATGCGAGATGAAACGATCGGAGAACCATGATGACTCGCCCCCTCGGAGCAACCCTTACCGGCATCTTGGTTGCCAGCCTGAGCGTCGGTCTCATGCTCGCACCCGGCGCGAGCGCGCAGCAGCTCAATGGCTTTGCTGTGGACAATAGCCTGATCCCGGTTGCCGAGATCCATCCCGGCGGCCCCGGCCGCGACGGCATCCCGGCGATCGACCAGCCGCGTTTCATCGAGGCCGATGATGCTGATTTCCTCGATCGCGAGGATCAGGTCCTCGGGCTGGTGTATCAAGGCGAGGCCCGCGCCTATCCGATCACGATCCTGAACTGGCATGAGATCGTCAACGACCGCATCGACGACGAGCCGGTCGCGATCACCTACTGTCCGCTGTGCGGCTCGGGAATCGCCTTCAGTGCCGAGCATGCAGGCCGGGATCTCGACTTCGGCGTCTCTGGCCTGCTCTACAACAGCGACCTGCTGCTCTATGACCGCCAGACCGAGAGCCTCTGGAGCCAGATCGCCAAGCAGGCCATCGCCGGACCATTAGCCGGAACGGAGCTGACCGCCCTACCCCTGACCCACACGACCTGGGGCGCCTGGCGCCGTGCCCATCCGCAGACCCAGGTGCTGTCCACCGCGACCGGTTACCGGCGCAACTATGACCGCGCCCCGTACGGCGGTTACGCGAACGAGCGCGGACTCTACTTTCCGGTCAGCGCGCGCTCCAAGCGTTATCACCCGAAGGAGCGCGTCCTCGGCGTCGAGATCGACGGCCACTTCAAGGCCTACCCCTTCTCGGAGCTCTCGCAGACCGATGGCCGCGTCTCCGATCAGCTCGGCGGTGAGTCCTTCGAGGTCCATTTCGACTGGGCACAGCCGAGCGCCAGCGCATTCGATGCCGAAGGCAATCCACTGCCGGCCACGACCCTGTTCTGGTTCGCTTGGTACGCCTTTCACCCGCAGACCGAGGTCTATCGGGCGGACTGAGCAGCGGCCGATGAAGGTTTTGTTTCATCGGAACGACCAACCGGCTCAGCCAGATACCCCGACCAGCGCAGCCGCGTCTGGCCCTCGTGATCAACCATCTGCACTGAATCCCCCCGCGTGCGCCCAAGTCCGAGCATGATCGCGCGCTCATCGGTCACCGCCCGCAGCGGCACCTGAATCCGATCCGGCGAGAGCACCGGCATCCGATAGCTGAGGCAGAGCTTGCCATCGGTGAGCTTGAGCTTGAGGTCGGTGACCGGAAAGCCGGAGTCTGGATTGAGGATGCGCCAAGGGCCGAGACGCTCGCGCCAGGCCCGTGGAACCGGCTCCTGCGGCACCTTCTCGCCGATGATGCGCTCACCCTGCGGGGTGTCGGCGATCATCACCTCGCGGCCTTCGATGCGGCGTGTTTGCAGGCGCATCTCGCGGAGTCGGCGCAGGCTTGCGCTGCCGAGGCTGTCGGACTCAGAGGCATCGCCGCGTTGCTCGGAGGGCGCGGCGCCGACCCAGCCCTGCGGATAGGGCATCAGGTCGAGCTGCTCGCCAGTCATGCAGGCGCAAAGACTGTCCTGCTGTGGCCGGATCGCGATCAAGCCAAGATCGGTCGCAAAATGTCCTTCGGCCGGGAGCGTCTCTGTCGGCTCCGCGACAGCTTTCGGCGTTGGCGGTGTCTTCGCCGCCGCGACGAACAGATCGGAAGGCATCGGCTCGGGCTTCAGTTTCATCGCGTTGGCGAGGATCGCCTCGGCCAGCGGCCTGACCACGCGCTCGGCGTGACCGGCATTGGCCAGGACCACGACGCCCAGACCCTGCTCCGGCAACAGCACCCATTCGGCGGTGTAGCCAAGGCTGTTGCCGCTGTGGCGCACCACGCGCGTGGCGCCCGGGATGCTCTGCTCCTCGAGGAAGACCCCGAGCCCGACGCTCAGGCCCAGATCCAGCGCGATGTCCGCATTCTGCGGCTCGATCATCGTCTCGATCAGACTCGGCTCAATCACCTGCCTGCCCTCAAGCGCGCCGGCACAGAGCAGCGCGATGCTCAGGCGCGCCATGTCCGCGGCGCTGGTCTCCAAGCCCTGCGCCGGCAGATCGCGCAGCGGCAGCGGCGCAAAGCGCTGGCCATGACGGTGGCCGATGGCAAAGGTGTCATCGCGCGTCGGCTGCGCGGCAAATCGCGTCTGCGACAACCCCAGCGGCTCGAACAGGGCCTGTTGGGCGTGCTCGGCGAAGGGCGTCTGCGAGACCACCTGCAACAGATGACCGAGCAGGCTGTAGCCGAGGTTGGAGTAGTTGAAGATCAGGTTCGGCGGAAAGGCGGCGTACTCATCGCGCAAGCGCTCACGCACCTGGGTGAAGGGCTCATCTGACCAGAGGCCCTTGTTCAGATCGGACGGCAGCCCGGCGTGATGGCTCAGGAGCTGGCGGAGGGTGATCGGCTGCGCGGTCTGGTCGAAACGGGTCTGGAGGCGAAATCCCGGAAGCACCGAGCCGACCGGCTGGTCGATGTCGATGGTCCCTCGGGCCTGCTGGGCCAGGACCAGCAACGCGGTGATCGGTTTCGCCAACGACCCGGCCCGGTAGCGGGTCTGGACCTGGGCCGGGCGTTGGTGTTCGGGGTCGGCGAGGCCGAAGCCCTCGAGCCAGAGGATGCGGTCGTGGCGCACCAGCGCCAGACTCAGGCCGGGGATCTGGTAGTCGGATTGCGCGGCACGGATCAGGGGCGTCAGGGCCTCACGCAATGGTGCCATCTCATCGACGATGATGGCCCCAGGCTCGGCCTGCATTGGCGTAGGTGCAGGCTCTGGTGCAGGCTCTAGCGCAGGTTCAGGCTGGGGCTCGGCCGCAGCCATCGTACTCAGGGCCAGGAGCAGTAACAAGGCGCGTCGTCCCAGTTGCGTCATGTCGCAGTTGTCTCAATCGCAGCAGCAATGCCGGCAGTGTAGACAACGAAAACCACCCAATACCAAAAAAAGACGCCGAGCCCAATCCTGGACTCGGCGTTATCTTGGGTGGCTGCTGTTGCAGATGGCCAGTCGTGCTGGCTTACCCCTATAGACCCAGTGAAGCGCTCGATTCTTTCAACCCGCCTAACTCGCCCGCCAGGCGCGATGCTGAAACGGGGCGTCCAGCTCGGTACCGGCGATGTGGTTGGTGTAGTTGGAGAGGGTCTTCATGCCGACCCCGAGCACGACCTCCAACACCTGCTGCGCGTCGTAGCCGGCCTCCTGAAACGCGGCGACCTCTGCCTCATCGACCCAGCCGCGCGCCTCAACCACCGCGGTGGTGAAGCGTCGCAGCGCCTCGAGTCGTGGATCAGGCAAGGGTTTCCCCGCCCGCAGCGCATCGGTTACCGCCTTGGGCACATCGGCCACGTCCGCGAGCACACTGTGCGCGCCCATACAATAACCACAGCGGTTCTCGCGGCTGACGCTCAGCAGCACCACCTGCTGCTCCACTGGCGAGCGGCTGAAAGATTCCACCTACCACCGCGGTCTTTAGCGAGTGAGAGCCACTGACCCAGTGCAAGCCAACCGGGGCTGCCGTCAGGACTGTCAGCCTATCAACCTTATCGTCTTTCGGAGTCATTCCATGTCCAAGCAGATCATCACCCCCGCCGCCATGATGGCCGGCGCCACCCTCGCCGGCACCCTGAGCGTCGCCAATCTGGCCCAGGCCAGTGACAACCCCTTCGTCACCGAGCCGCTTGAAAGCGGCTATCTACAGCTGGCCGAGGGCAGTTGCGGCGAGGGCAAATGCGGCGCCAAGGACGATGGCGAAGGCAAGTGCGGCGAGGGTAAGTGTGGCGCCAAGGATGACGGCGAAGGCAAGTGCGGCGAGGGCAAGTGCGGCAGCAGCTAAGCCGAGGGATCAACGGTCGGCGTGCCTGTGCTCGGGGCCTGTTCCCGGCGCCCGGGCGCATCGCTTGCGGCTCCAAGGGCGCTCAACCGTTGCAGCGAGACGAGATGCAGCAGCAGGAAGATCGGCACCACGTAGAGCGGAATCAGATCGAAGGCGATGTCCGGCGAGTGATCACGCAACACGATCAAGACACCCAGCGTGAGCACCACGGCAAAGTCCAAAATCCCAACCAGATTGCCGCCAATGATGGCCCGACGCTCGCGATCCGCATCGAGCCGGTCCGATCCGGCTCTCAGATACCTGAGGGCGAGGAAGGCGCCGATGCCTGCGGCGATATCGCCCAGCCCACCAAGGTACTGAAACCACAGCGGCAAGGCCGCGGTAAAGAAGAACATGATACCGAACACCGCCCGCATCTGCTGAAGGCGCAGCACATCCTTCGTCGACATGGCATCGACGGCCTCTCGCAGGGGCCTCCAAACGCGCGCTGCCAGAAAACCGATCGCCGTCAGGAGCACGACCGTTAGAAAGAAGGCCAACTGGGGCATTCCAGTGGCACTGAAAAAGCCATTCGCCAGCAGCAGATAGACGCCGGCGAGCCAGAGCATGCAAGTCGAGCCGATGAT